>DAOPWT010000103.1:0-4853 GCA_035351775.1 Bacillota bacterium
GGCCACCCTGTTCTGGTCCTGCCGCGTTTTGGCAACTGGGGTAGCATTAGTTCGCTGGCCGGTTCAATGGAACCATTAACGGAGATCATGAGCAGGATTGCAGTCGAACTCTCCTCCGCCGTACACAGTCGCGAATGCAAAGGTGCTCTTGCCTGAGGCATCACAGAAAGGCCAAGGGACGAAACCGCTCCGTCCCCTGGCCTCACGTTCTTTGTCAAACCGATGCCTAGGCCCCGGCGCCGGCGGCTCCCTTCCTCGGAGTGCCCTTCCCCGTCTTGGACGTGAGGTACACTGCGACCATGAGCACCAGCCCTCCGAGGTCGGTGGTCCAGCCAGGCACTATGAGCAGGAGTGCAGCGGCAAAGGCCGCGATCCGCTGCCACCACGCAAGCTGCCGCCCGAGCCAGCCCTCTACGGCGATGGCCAAGGCGAATACGCCCAGTATGGACGTGACCGTGGCCAGTAGCAGCTCATGCCATTGCCCCTCAAGCAACAACGCCCGGTTGTACACGAACATGAACGGGACGATGAACCCCGCCATGCCGAGCTTCCATGCACTCCAGCCTGTCTGCATCGGGTTGGCGTTGGCGATGCCCGCCGCCGCGTACGATGCCAGTGCCACCGGCGGCGTAATGAATGAGAGGCAGGCGAAGTAGAACACGAACAGGTGCGCGGCGAGCGGCTGAACGCCCAGGGCGACCAGCGCCGGCGCACCCAGAACTGCAGTGATGATGTAGGCCGCCGTTGTGGGCAGGCCCATCCCCAGCACTATGCATGCCAGCATCGTGTAGAGAAGGGTCAGCGGCAGCGATCCGTGCGCCAGGTCGATTACTACCTGGGAGAATCGCACGCCTATACCTGTGAGCGACACCACTCCGATGACAATGCCCGCAGCGCCGCAGGCAGTGGCCACCGGCACGAGCGTCTTCCCGCCCATCTCGAGTGCCTGCACTAGCTCCTTCCACGGGAAACGCCGCTCGCGCAGGTAGTAGTTGAGGCAGCTCACAGCGACGGTGATAGCTACCGTCCAGATCCCCGCCTTCATAGGGGACCACTGCAGTGCCACCAGCATGATCACCAGCGTAACTAGGGGCACAAGCAGGTACCATCCGCGCCTGAGGGTAGGACCGACTTTAGGCAATTCCTCTTTGGGAACGCCCTTGAGCCCGAGTCGATCTGCGCGCAAGTGGACCTGGGCGGCCGCTGATACATAGTAGAGGACAGCTGGCAGAAGCGCGGCGATGCATATCTTCCAGTACTGGACTTCGATCATCTCAGCCATCACGAAGGCCGCCGCGCCCATAACCGGCGGCATGATCTGCCCGCCGGTTGAAGCCACAGCCTCTACCGCCCCAGCAAACGCGGGCTGATATCCGAGGCTCTTCATCAGAGGTATGGTGAACGTGCCAGTTGTCACCACATTCGCCACCGCTGAGCCGGATATGGTGCCCATCGCCGCGCTGGATATCACCGCGACCTGGGCCGGACCGCCCTTGCGGTGCCCTGCCACAGCAGACGACAGGTCGAGGAAGAACTTGGCCCCGCCCAGCGTCTCCAGAAACGAGCCGAACAGTATGAAGACGGCCACAAAAGTGGCCGACGCGGCCATAGGGGTACCGAGTATCCCTTCTGTAGTCCATGACAGCGTTTCGACCAGACGCCAGATGTCGTAGCCTTTGTGGGCGATCGCCTCCGGCAGATATGGCCCGAGCAAGGCATAGGCCAGGGCGACCAGAGCCACGATAACCAAAGGCCAGCCCACTGTCCTGCGTGTTGCCTCAAGTACCAAGACCATGAGCAGCAGACCTGTCCACTGCTCCACTACGGTAATCCCCCAAATACCGCGGTTCAGCACCGCATCTGGATTCAGTTGCACGATGAAGTAGACTCCGAGAGCGGCTGTGAGTGCTGCAATGATGAGGCTCCACCGCGAGACGGCGGTGGAACCTCTGTGCTGCTTTCCTTTGTTGTCATACAGCAGAAATGTCAAGAGCAGTGCTCCAAGCAAGTGCACGAACCGCTGTATCATAGGGGAAAGGGTGCCTGAGAAAGCCGTCACCAAATGGAATCCCGCCAGCGACAATGCTATTGCCGTTGCTGCGATGGCCGGAAACGACTTGAGCCCCGACTTGCCCGACGGATCCATCATCAGACCCTCCCAAAGGTTACTTACTCGGCTTCAGCGCGTCAGGCACTTTCATGCCCTTCGACTCGAAGAACTTCACAGCTCCCGGATGGAGAGGGACGGCTATTCCGTCTAGTGCTTCAGCCAAGGTTACCTGACGATCTACAGAAGCGTGCGATGTGCGCCATTCGTCCCGGTAAGAGAAGACAACATCGAGGAGATGGAACACATCGTCGTCTGAGAACTTAGCGTTCTTGTGGGTGAACATGATGACCCTGCTATACGGGGTGAAAACGTCGTAGTTTACATTCGCATACGTTCCAGCGTCGATCTTGGCCTTCAGGAAGTACGGATGCTCCCTGTAGAACTTATCGTCGGCCACGGAGAGCATCCTCACCTTGAAAGACGTGGTAAGGTCAAGCAACGCTGCGGACTTGAGCGGATGGGTGCATATCATGGCGTCGAGTGAGCCGTCGCGCAGTGCGCTTACCATCTCGGAGTCGGTGATGTATGAAGGCTTGACGCTCTTGTAGTCAAGGCCGTAGTAGGCAAGGACCATTCGGGCGTCGACCTCGCCGCCGGAGCCTGGCGAGCCTACTCCAACCCGCTTGCCCTTGAGGTCCGCAACGGACCTAACTGGGCTGTCAGCCGGGACGAAGATCTGAACCCATGACCCGACGGTGGCGAACAGCGCCTGAAGACCCTCTACCTTCTTGCCCTTGAATATCTCAGTACCGGTATAGGCAAAGCTCGCAATCTCACTCTGCGAGATGCCCCATTCTACCTTGCCTTCGTCCATGTTCCGGATGTTGGCTACCGAAGCCGCGCTCGATTCCGCGCTCGCAACGAATCTGTCGGAATGCTTATTGACGGTCTCCGCCATCGCCACGCCCATTGGATAGAGCGCGCCCGCGGTGCCTGCGGTTGCGATCACGAACCGGCGTTTGGGGGCCGCGTAAGCGGCGGCGCCAAGCAGTGTCATGCTTGCGAGGATCAGTACGCACACAAGCCTTCTGGTAATACGACTCATTCTCATTGAACTCCGCCTCCTAGATGATCTCTACTTCGCGTACTCCGAATCCCCTTGGAGCTCGAAGGGCGCTCCCAGGGATGTCATGACCTCGAAGAATGTGGGGAACGACACTCTTGCGTATTCAGCATTGCTTATAGTTGTAGTTCCACTGGCAACAAGGGCTGCGCAGGCCGTTGCCATCACGATGCGATGGTCGTGCCTTCCGTCAATCTGCGTGCCTGCAAGATCGGATGTCTCGATTACCAGCCTGTCATCGGACTCCCAGTGCAGTTTGCCTCCCATCTTCAGCAATTCCTCGTAGATCGAGCGCGGGCGGTCAGTCTCCTTTAGCCTCGACGCATGCAGGTTGTAAAGGACAGTGCGCCCCGCGGCCTGTGTTCCGAGCACGGCGAGAATCGGAGGTGCGTCTGGGATATCGCCGCAGTCTATCTCTATGCCATGCAGCGCCCTGCCGCCTCGCACGCGTATGCCGCCGCGACCGTCGCCCTTGACCTCAACATCAGCGCCCATTTCGCGGAGAATGCGCACAATATCCCGGTCGCCCTGCGCGTCAAACATGTCCAGCCCGTGCAGGGTAATGTCGGAATCTGTGATCGCCGCAGCCACCAACGGGAAGCATGCCGATTCCCAGTCCGACGGCACAGTGCCTTCAAAAGCAGTCCAGCTCTGGCCTCCGGGCACATGGAAGAGCCTCCAATCGGTGTTGGTGAACTGCACGCCGACCTTCGCCAGCCAGCGCAGGGTCATGTCGACGTACGGCTTCTCCTGCAGGTTGTCCACTTCTACAGTGATGCCTTTTTCGGTAAGGGGGCCGACCATCAACAGCGGCGTAAGCCACTGCGAGTTGACGCCAGGAAGACTGGTAGAGCCGCCTACCACAGGGCCTCCGCACACTATGGGCGCAGCACCGGAGTTGGGACGCGTCAAGAAGGACTTGGCCCCCAGATCGTTCAATGCCCTTACTAGGTGGCCTGAAGGTCGACGCCTGATCTGATAATCGCCGGTCACAATTCCCCAGCCGTTCCTGATGTGGCTTGCAACAGCGGTGATGATGTAGAGAGTAGTGCCGCTGTTGCCTACATCCAGCACATTGGATGGCGCTTCGAGATCCGGGCCAACGCCATCGACGACCCATGCGTCCTGGCCAATCTCGATCTTTGCGCCGAGGGTCCGGCACACCTCGACCGTCGAGTAACAGTCCACACTGTGCACTGGGTTATGGATGATGGATCTCCCGGGCGCAAGTGTCGCCAACACTACGGCCCTGGTTGTGTTGGACTTGGAGCCCGGGATAGTCGCCTCCCCGCGCAGGACTCCAGACCTCGCTGTACACTGCATTGATCGTGACCTCCCGTATTTCGTATGTTTACTATGTTTCGAGTTGTGTTCTCTTGCCCAGATGATGCGGCTACTAGAGCAGTGACTCGTGGATGAGTCCTGCCTGGTACCCCATGAGCTTCGAAACCTGCGCCGCAGCAACACACACTGCGTGAAGATCCCGGGCGCGCACGTCATCGCTCCACGCGGCGGTCGGCATCAGCACAGCAAGGCCTGCGATGACCTTCCCGTCTACACCAATGATCGGCGCAGCGACTCCAGCTACACCATCAGTGGTTTCGTCCATGGCGGTCGCGTACCCGGCCTCGCGTATCCTGGCCAGCTCCGCCATGAACTCCTCTTCACACGTGATGGCCA
>DAOPWT010000103.1:4953-6175 GCA_035351775.1 Bacillota bacterium
CACATGAAGACCGAGCGAGTACAGCCCAGTGCGCTCGTCCTGCTTCAGCCATCCCCGTCGTTCCAGAACCCCAACAAGCCGATGAACCGTCGGAACGGGGAGATTCACAGCCCGAGCGATCTCGGTCAGAGTGAGTTCCCTCTGCTGGAAGCTGAAGCATTCCAGTATGTCGAAGGCTCGCTCAACTGAGCGAACAGTCTTGGTATCCTTCATATCGTTGCCCTTCGCATCATCCATAGCGACTCAGCTCGCAATCGTCTTTCACAGTGTGGAAGTCGCTTTCACTGTGTGGTATTGTTACTGTTCGACATCTACTTCGAAAATCCTTCTGCCGAGGGTTGGGGAAAGACGAAACGCGCATTCGCGGTGTGCCGGCGGAAGGGCACGCGCTGCAAAGAGGCTCTCAGCTGGCTCAACGGAAACGACACGGGGGATAATGCGGCGTGAGCTGGGATGTACTCGATTATTGATACTAGTTTTCGAGATACCCGCAGATTTTGAGTACATCGATTTGGGACCGCTTGGGGATCGCCTGCAGGTTGCGCAATTCGGGGGGTATCCAACGCGCTCAGGCACAAGACCCGGTAGGGGAAGTGGCACAATGTCCCACAATATGGACAGATGCGGCATGGCCGCGGGGCGTATGACAAATAGTGACAGTTATTTAGCAACTAATAGGCTGGAGTCAGCTCCGAATCGGCCCCACATAGTTCCAGGGCTTCTCTGGCCAACAGGTTGTACGCAGAAATTGAGTACATTGACCCAAACTATCGTCAAAATCTGACGGTATCGCTCGGCAGATACCCCAGGGGGTATACCGGCACCCGCTACGTGGCGAGAGTCATTGCTCACTGTCTCCCTCAATGTACCTTCCACCGGCCTTGAGCGCGTCCGCAATCCCAGTATACAGGCCCAGTTTCACATCGGGAGTGAAATGGTGCATGGTCTGCACAGACACAGCATAGTCAAAACCGCCCGCAAGAAACGGCATGGTCAGATAGGATCCTTGTACAATCTTCACCTGGTGCCCACGCCGGGCGCGTTCGAGCTCGGCTTTCAGCTTCGCAAGCATCTCGGATGAGAGGTCAACTGCAATGATTACGGCATTGGGCGCCCTGGCGAAGATGAAGTCCAGCTCGAGGCCTGTGCCGCAACCCAGGTCCAGAATGGACAGAGGCTCGCCGGTTGCGGGAATCTGCCCAGCTACAGACGAGTAGAACCC
>DAOPWT010000104.1:0-6170 GCA_035351775.1 Bacillota bacterium
ACGGGTTCAATGTGGCGATCTGGGGAGTAGTCATTGCAGCCGTGTGGCAGCAGTCTGGATACACTATGGCGCTCTACCTGGCCGGGCTACGCACTATCCCAGATGAACTGCGCGAGGCGGCTCGGGTGGACGGCGCCAGCAGGTTTCAGATATACAGATTCGTCGAGCTTCCCATGCTCACTCCGATCACTGTGAGCGCAGTCGTGATTCTGGGCCACATCGCTCTGAAGATCTTCGACTTGATCTTCGCGATGGCAGGGCCTGATCATGCTCCAACGAGCGTACCTGCGATAACAATGTTTTTGAAGACATTCCGAGGCAATGAATTTGCCGTGGGTTCAGCCATAGGCGTAGTCCTGCTTGTGCTGGTATCGCTGCTGATCATCCCGTACGTTGCCACGTCCTTTAGGGAAGGGGGCGATCAGTGATGCCGGCCAAAGGCGCAACCCGCCTATTCGTGCAGGCCCTAGCGGTCTTGCTGGCCATGGTCTACCTGATACCGGTCTACATGACCATAGTCACTAGCCTGAAGTCGCCTGAGGAGATCAGCCACCTTGCGGCGTGGTCTCTGCCTGCCAGCGCGGATTGGAGCAGTTACTCGACTGCATTTCGCAAATTCGCGCCGTATCTCAAGAACAGCTTCGTGCTGGCTACCGCGGCAACACTGCTGTCCGCCTCCATGGGCGCGATCAACGGCTACGTGATGTCCAAGTATCCTTTTCCCGGATCGAGAGTGGTGATGCCGCTCATAGTGTTCGGGATGTTCATCCCCTATCAGTCCATCCTCGTGCCGCTGTTCCAGTTCCTTCAGAAGGCCCGGCTGTATGGAGGACTGCCGGGGTTGATCGTGGTTCACGTGGTGTACGGCTTGCCCATAACCACACTGCTCTTCCGCAGTTTCTACGCAGAGATACCGGACGAACTGCTCGGTGCGGCCCGAATAGATGGGGCCGGATTCGCGGGCATATTCCGCTATCTCATGCTTCCACTTTCCGGCCCTCCATTCCTGGTAGTGGGGATATGGCAGTTCACGCAGATATGGAATGAGTTTCTGTTCGCAGTCACACTGGCCAGGCCGGACGCCCAGCCCATCACGGTAGCCCTCGCCAACCTCGCGGGCGGGCAGGCCGTGTCGTGGAACCTCCCCATGGCGGGCTCAGTCCTCGCAGCGCTGCCGACTGTCGCCATATACGTCCTGCTAGGCCGCTACTTCGTCCGAGGGTTGCTGGCTGGGGCTTTGAAGGGGTAAAGGGCCGTGCGCTCTGCAGGATTCATGATTTTCATCAGCCAATATTACACATCAACATCGCATGCGGATGCACAGGAGGCGCGATTCAGATGAGACGATATCCGATGCTGCTTCGCCTGGTTGCATTTCTGTTCCTTGTGGCGATCGCAGGACTGTGGTCGGTATCAGGGGCCGGGGCGTCTGCGGTTGCGCGGGCCGATCTTCCTGCCGATATCGTTGCATGGTTGGCGCTCATGCCCGAGCTCGCCACGGCGCCGGCCCCTCCGTGGCTCAAGGTCGGCGCACGGCTCACCTATCATGTGATGTCGGCCGCGCGCGAGGGCGATACGAGTCCGGCGGGCGAGAGCCTGGTTCAGTATGACGTGGTTTCGCTGGACGCGGCGACTGTGCTTGCCGCGGCCGGGGTTCACGTGATCGCCAGCGGCGGCACACTGGGCGCCGTGCGCGACACCGGGTTCATCGTGGGTGCGCCGGGGGTGGGCGATGTCTGGATGGACCCAGCGGCGCTGAGGAAGGCTGAGAGGCACGCCAGCCAGAATCTCACCATTGCGCACGTAACCATGGACGTAGGCGGGGTAGCCACAAAAGCGGTGAGGTTTGAGTATGTTCAGGGCGCTGCGCGCAGCGTGAGTGTGTTTGACGAGACAGCCGGGGTGCTGCTCTACAGGATCCAGGCTTCGGGTGGCCCGGACGCAGCTAAGCAGAGCAGCGTGGTATCGGAATTCGTGTCGATAAGGCAGCTCACTCCGGCGTGGACTGGTGGCTCCACACCTTCCTGGGCTGCTGCGAACGCTGTGCTCAAGTACGAGGGCGCGATGAGGGTGAACGTGGGCTACCCGACGCCTGGACCGCCGCTTGCAGTGGCTATGCTGGGGCGAATCACGCATTCGGCACCGGCGGGCGTGTGTGTGAAGTGGGAGACCTACCTGAGCGGCCGAAAGACAGAAGAGCGCTACTCGCTGTCGCCGTCGGCGATCCCATCGAGCGGCATATTCATGCCCCAGGCGGCGCTGGCGGCGCTTACGGCGGGCCAGGTGCTTGACACAGACCCCATAACGGGCGTGACCGTATCAGTTGCGCAACCCCCCCTGAACATAGACGGCAAGCAGTTGCTTGTACTCGTACACGAAAGCCAGTCATTCAGGAGGCTCTACGGCTATGATCGCCAATCGGGCACACTGACCTATTTCAAAGAGACGTCACGGGACGGCTTGGCCGTGGTTGAGATAGAGCTCAGGCTGACAGGCGTCTCCCGCTGAGCGGGGGAGTATGATGTGAGTGAGGAGATGTCTTTCAGTATCTGTGCCCATGCCTTGCGCCGCTGAGGCAGGTGGCAAAGGGGTGGTCCAGTATGACGTGGTATCGCATGACGGAAAGACCATTCTCCTCATCCTCGGGCGCAAGAGCTAAGCTTACAGGTTTTGCGGTCTCCGGGCCTACGACCGGCTCAGATAGAAGACCGCCAACTGCGTGCGGTCGCGCAGCTCCAGCTTCTCGAGGATGACGCTGAGGTAGTTGCGCACTGTGCCTTCGCTGAGGTACAGGGTTTCCGCGATCTCGCGGTTGCTCAGCCCTTTGGCCACGAGTTCGATGATTCCTCTCTCCTTATCGGTGATGCCGCGCCCGGCGAGATCGACCTGCTCGTCGCCGCGTAGCAGTGTCGGCAGCTTCGTGACTATGGCGTCCCCGAACACGCTTTGGCCCATGTGTACACTTCCGAGCGCGGGAACTATGCTCTCGAAGTCCTGCTTAAGAATGTAGCCCTTCGCGCCCAAGCGGAGCGCCTGCACGATGTACTCGTCGTCCAGAAACGTAGTAAGGAAGAGTATCCGGGCATCTGGGAACTCGCTCAGGATGCGCCTGCATGCCTCCAGCCCGGTCATGCGGTCCATTCGGATGTCCATCAGCAGCACGTCCGGCTGAAGCTGCGTGAAGAGCGCCACTGCTTCATGGCCGTCATGGCCCATTGCGACGACCTCGATATCCTCGTCTGATTGCAGGATAGTCTTCAGAGACTGACATACCAGCCGATCATCGTCGATGATCACTACTCTCATGCAGACGCCCTCCTTTCGGAATCGAGGCAAACAGTCTGAACCCGCCCTGGTGTTCGATGAAGAGCTGTCCCCCCAGCGCGGCGACGCGGTCGGCCATACTGTGCAGGCCGAGACCGCCTGAGGGTTCGCCTGCGGTCTTGGACCCGTTATCCTCCAGGATGAGCTGATAAAGCGCGGGATGCTCTATGAGCCTCAGGGTGACCTGGGTGGCGTTGGAATGACGGATGACGTTGTTCAGCCCTTCTGAGACGATGGCGATGAAGCAGTATGTGATCTCCTTCTCTGGTTGGCTGTCCAGCCTGTAGTCGAGATGAATCGGGCAGAATTGGAACCCCTGCGCCAAAGCATCGATCTGGGTCGTCAAGTCAACGGATTCTTCATGCAGATTGTGGACGCTGGCCCGGATGGTGTTCATGGCCTGCGATAGAGTATCTCGAACCACCGATAGGCTCTGTCGCAGATCGGCGTCTGCTGCGACAGTGTCGTCGCTGCGCTTGGCCGCCATAATCGCCCCGACCTGCAGTATCGACCGCGATAGCAGGTGCCCTACGTGGTCGTGGATCTCGCGGGCGATGCGACTACGTTCTCCGAGCATCGCCAGTCTAACCTCATAGTCCTGCTTCTCTATTAGGTCTTTGTTCTTCTGGCTGAGCATCATGGCCAGTTCCTGACCGCTATCGCGCAGCTGCTTGAGCTCGGTGCGGCTCCGCTCCAGTGCAACCGCGCGATGCTTCAGCACATAGGCCGCCGCCATTAGTACTGCCACAATCAGTGATGTGTTCGCAGGAAGACCTGTGAAGCATGCCGCCAGAGCCGCCGCTACGGCCAGCGCCCACCAGGCCTGTTTGAGCCCGAACGCATCATAGTAGACCAGAGGGATAAAGAGGCAGAAGCTGGGCCAGACCGCGCTTGCCCCGGCGTAGGCCACAATGCTGGCTAAGTGGAACGTGGGTGATAGCAGATAACCGTTAAGCCCGCTGACTGTTATTGCAGCCAGCATCGCTATGACGATCATCGCGTCGCCCGCCCTTTGCGGCAGCAGGGCGGCGCAGCACGCCCATATGAGGACCCTATCGACAATCGCGTTCATGGCTACGTCTCCTTCGGGATCAAGTCTATCACGCCTGGTTGTGACTGACAATTTGCGACGGACACTGACGGTGGGCAGTCGCACGACAGGCAATCGCTTGGGGGCAATGATAGTGACAACTGTCATCCACAGAACTGACTGGATTCACTTACGGCGCCTTGGCGCCGCAGGTAGAATGAAAGCACAACGAGATCGGGAGGAATCGTAATGCTCGTTAGGGTGCAGAACCTTGTAAAGCGATATGGAGATGTACTGGCCCTGGATCACTTCAACCTAGAAGTGGGTGAAGGTGAGATCCTTGGCCTCTTGGGTCCCAACGGATCGGGCAAGACCACCACAATCAACTGCATTCTGTCTCTCCTGAAATACGACAAGGGCGTTATCGAGGTGTTCGGCAAGCCAATGGCGCCCGACGCCTACGAAAGCAAGCGCAATATCGGCGTCGTGATGCAGAACGTCGCGGTCTTCCAGGAGCTCAGGGTGGACGAGAACATCGACTACTTCTGCGGTATGTATGTGCATGATGCAAAGGCCCGCAGACGGCTAGTGGATGAGGCCATCGACTCGGTGGGCCTGGGCGAGTTCCGGAAGTTCTACCCCAAGAAGCTGTCGGGCGGGCTCTTGCGCCGGCTCAATATCGCCTGCGGCATAGCCCACAAGCCCAAGCTGATTTTCTTGGATGAGCCTACGGTGGCTGTGGATCCTCAGAGCAGGAACAAGATACTGGAAGGCATCCGCGAGCTGAATCGGCAGGGCGCGACTGTGGTGTACACCTCGCACTACATGGAAGAGGTTGAACAGCTGTGCACCCGCATCGTGATCATGGATAAGGGTAAGACTCTGGCCACGGGCACGAAAGACGAGCTTAAGGCCATGATCAATGACGGTGAGACCGTCACCGTCGAGCTGTATGCTCTCCAGCCCGATCACGTAGCCAATATACGGCAATTGCCTCATGTCGCCCGCGCGGAGTATGCCGACAACCGTCTGGCGGTCCATTTTGATGGAGGCCAGCACAATCTGTTGACTCTGCTCGACTATCTGACATCGCGCGATCTCTCGTTTGGTCGGGTCTTTTCAGAACAGCCGACACTGAACGATGTGTTCCTTGAGATCACCGGCAGACAGCTGAGGGATTAAGGAGAGTGTGAGACAGCATGTTCATGCACATATTCGGCTATCGCCTGAAGTGTTTGGCCCGAGACAGAGAGATGGTCTTTTGGACCTTGATCTTCCCGCTGATCCTGGCCACTATGTTCCATTTCGCCTTTGATCAGCTTATGGGGAGGCAGGAGACGTTCAGACCCATCCGAGCCGCGGTAGTAGGGAGCGATGCCTATCGACAGAATGTCGCCTTTCGACAGGCACTAGACGCGCTGTCTGGGCCGGGAGAGGGCCAGCTGATCGAGTTGACCGTGACCGATGACCGAGAGGCTCGTCGATTGCTCGAGGAAGGGGCCATATCTGGCGTCATCACCGTGGACGATCCCATCGGACTCACAGTCAGTCAATCCGGCATTGAGCAGAGCATATTGAAGTCGATCCTCGATGAGTACGCACACACATACGCAACAATCACTGGTATCCTCGAGGAGCATCCGACAGATCCGGCGGGACTCCTTCGGGAGATAGGGCAGGTGCGAACCTACACGCAGCAGATCTCTTTTAGTAGTGCTGAGCCTAACACGACACTCAACTTCTTCTATGCACTCATTGCGATGACCTGTCTTTACGGCGGTTTCTGGGGACTGCGCAACACCACTGACATGCAGGC
>DAOPWT010000105.1:0-6115 GCA_035351775.1 Bacillota bacterium
CCGCAGGGAGCCAAGCAGGTGGCTGACTCCAAAGGCGCGGTGACGGAATTGCTCGCCTCGGGCGCGCAGGTGGTCCTGTCGGTTGCGCCTTCGTTTGTTGCATCCTTCACTGACGCTTCGGCGGCATCCTTCGCGGCGGCCGCAGGGAAGCTGGGGTTCTCGGAGGTCTTCGAGACGGCGGAAGCCGCCCAGTATGTGGCGCGCAGGAGCCTTGAGATGGTGGACCACTGCGCTTCGCCGGCCATCGCCACGAGCTGTCCGGTTGTTGTCAATCTTGTGGAGCGCTACTACCATCATCTTCTGGATCATCTAGTCCCGGTAGCGTCTCCCATGGTCACTGACGGGCGGATGATCAAATCATGCAAGGGCCCGGATGTCAAGGTGGTCTTCGCCGGCCCATGCATCGCCAAGAAGGACGAGGCCGCCAGGGCTGAGACCTTTGGCGCCATCGATGCTGTGCTGACTTTTGAGGAACTTCGCGACATGTTTGAGCAGGCCGGCATTGATCCTGCCGATACGACCGACGATACGACCGACGATGCGACAGGCGACACGGGCGTCGCGTCCGGCCATTACCCTGGGAGTGCGCGACTCTTTCCGCTAGAGGGCGGGATGATGGCGACTGCCGGCGTATCGAGCGAGATGATCGGCGGGCCCGACCTGTGTGTTACCGGAATGGACAATGTCATCGCGCTACTTGACAATCTCCATCGACAGAAGGGCGTTCGGCTGGTGGAGATCATGGCATGCTCTGGGGGATGTATTGAGGGGCCAGGCGTCTCATCCGAGATCGACGCATGGAGCAAGAAGCGCATGGTGATGGAGTACGCACAGCAGTCTACTGCAGGGCTTGCAGACGCGGGCCTTCCTCCACCATCGCCGGCACTGCTTGAGGTGGGCTTTGCCCGGCGCGAAGTGGATTTGCCCGAACCGACGGAAGAGGACATCCGCGCCATTCTGGCCAGGACCGACAAGTTCAGCCCATCCGACGAACTTAATTGCGGCGCGTGCGGATACGACTCCTGTCGCCAAAAAGCCATCGCGGTCTTTCGTGGGCTGGCTGAGGTGGAGATGTGTATTCCCTACATGCGCGAGCGGGCGGAGTCCATGTCCAACCTGATAATAAGCACTACGCCCAATGGGGTCGTGGTGGTCGGCAGCGACCTGACCATAGTGTCGGTCAATCCCGCGTTCGAGCAGATCTTCGGCGTGAAAGCCGATGACTGCCTGGGCCAGGACATCGGCAAACTGATGGATCCGGCGCCGTTTGGGCAGGTGTTCAGTACAAGAGAGCCGGTCCGTACCGACGAGGCGCATCTGGGCGGATCGCTCATCACCAGTCAGCTCCTCTTCTATGTTTCGGTGCGCGATGTCGTAGTAGCGCTTGTAAACGATATGACCAGCGACTACAACAGGGGGCGAGCCATCCAGAAGGCTCGAGAGGAGACGCTTGAGAAGGCCGGGCGTGTGATCGACAGGCAGATGCGTGTTGCACAGGAGATTGCGGGGTTGCTAGGCGAGACCACAGCTGAGACCAAACTCCTATTGACGCAGCTCATCAGGCAGATGCAAGATGAGGAGTTGGATGAGTGATGGAGAGGCTGCATGTGGAGGTTGCAAACCTCTCGATCGCAAAACATGGCGAGGAGCTGTGCGGCGACCGTGTGGAGATCACACGAAACGGCGGCGGTGTGACTGTAGTGCTCAGTGATGGGCTGGGCTCGGGGGTAAAAGCGAATATCCTCGCGACTCTCACAACTACCATTGCCGCCAGCATGCTGAGGGGCGGCGCCGCAATAGAGGACGTAGTCGATACGATAGGCCACACTCTGCCCATATGCAAGGTGCGGCAAGTGGCCTACTCAACGTTTACAATTCTCCAGGTCGACTCCAGCGGCAATGCGTACCTCGTGCAGTTCGACAATCCTGATGCCTTCTACGTCTCAGACGGATGTGTGGGCTCTGTAGACTGCGTGCAGCGCCGGGTGGCCGACAAGGTCGTGAAGGAGGCGCGCTTTAAGGTGCACTCCGGCGACCACCTGTTTCTGGTGTCGGACGGCATGATCCACGCGGGGATAGGAGGCGTGCTCAATCTGGGGTGGGGCTGGCCCAATGTGGCCGACTACATCCGCCGGATCACGCAGCAGGAGAAGCGCGCGTCGGTACTGGCCAAGTGGATGATAAACGTGTGCGACCAATTCTACGGCGGCAAGCCGGGCGATGATGCGACTTGTGTGGCTATCACAGTTCGTGAACCTCGGCATGTCACGGCCGCGGTGGGTCCGCCCAGAGACCCGGAAGACGATCGAAAGATGGTGGCCAAGCTGATGGGGTCGCCGGGAACGCGGGTCGTGTGCGGCGGGACTACCGGCAAAATCGTGGCCCGCGAGACCGGTGCGAGCCTGAAGGTGGATCTGGCCAGCATGGTGCAGGGTGTGCCGCCCACTGCGACTGTTCGAGGGGTGGACCTGGTTACTGAGGGTATCATTACGCTGTCGAAAGCCTTGAGCAAACTGGCAAGCCCCGAGGAAGCGTACGGGAAGGACGGTGCCAGCAGGCTGGCGCGGGTCCTGCTTGACGCGGATCATGTGGAGTTTCTGGTGGGAAAGGCGGTGAATCCAGCGCATCAGAATCCGAACTTGCCCATCAGTATCACTCTCAAGGAGCAGGTGATGCAGGACATTGCCAGGATTCTCAGTGAATCGGGGAAGGAAGTCAAGATTACCTATTTCTGATCTATTACTGATCCAGAGCGAGGAGGAAGCATGACACCTGTTGAGCTAGCGCAGAGGAAGTTCGAGCGCGTAAACGAGATAATTGAGGAGCATGGTCGTGAGCAATCCGCCCTCATACCGATTCTGCAGGAAGTTCAGGCGGAGTACAGGTATCTTCCGGAGGAAATCCTGACCTATATCGCTACAGCCATGGGCCTGTCGGCCGCGACAGTGTTCGGCGTGGCCACGTTCTATGCCCAGTTCTCGCTGGAGCCGAAGGGCAAGTACGTAGTGAGAGTGTGCGACGGAACGGCATGCCACGTAAGGCACTCGATGCTGGTGTATCAGGCGATCCGTTCCAAGTTGGAGCTGAAAGACGGAAAATTCACGACACCAGACATGATGTTTACTGTGGAGACTGTTGCATGTCTTGGCGCGTGTGGAGTGGCACCTGCGATGGTCGTCAACGGAGAGGTCTATGGGAAGATGACTCCCGAGGCCGCGTGCACGATAATCGACATGCTTCTGTACAGGGACGGTGACAACTAGCGATGGAGACAGCAGTGAAGACGATGACGATAGGGTCAAGGCACGAACTGAAGGAGTATGCCGCACGGGTCCGCGCGGATATGGCCTCCCTGAACAAGCGGGTACTGGTGTGCACGGGGCCCGGATGCTTGGCCAACGGGGCGGAGAAGATCCTAGATGCGTTTCGCAGCCATTCGGTAGAGGCGGTCGGCGCCACCCGAACCGGGTGCCACGGGTTCTGTGAGGTTGGACCCTTGGTGAGGATTGAGCCCGACGATGTGGTGTATGTTCATGTGAAGCCTGAGGATGTCGCTGAGATCGTGGAGCAGACACTGCGAAAGGGCAATATCATCGGAAGACTGGTCTACCGCGATCCTGATACGGGGCGGGCATATCAAAAGGAGCGAGATATCCCGTTCTACGCAAGCCAAACCAAGGTTGCTCTGGCAAATTGCGGGGCCATCAACCCCGATGATATAGGCGAGTATATCGCCCGCGACGGCTATCAGGCTTTGGCCCGCGCTGTGTTGGATCTGTCACCCGACGAGACTATCGAGGAGATGCTGGAAAGCGGGCTTCGGGGGCGAGGGGGCGGGGGTTTCCCCACCGGCCGCAAGTGGATGTTCGCGCGCCAGGCTAAAGGGGATCAGAAGTACGTTGTGTGCAACGCAGACGAGGGTGACCCCGGGGCCTTCATGGACCGCTGCATCATGGAAGGCGATCCCCACAGTGTGCTGGAAGGACTGGCCATTGCAGCCAGCGCTATCGGCGCGGACCGCGGCTACATCTACGTGCGGGCTGAATACCCGCTGGCTGTGGCCCGAATGCGGAACGCCGTGAAGCAGGCTGGAGAGTGCGGCCTTCTGGGCGCCAACATCCTAGGCTCCGAGTTTTCGTTCGACGTCATTATCAAAGAAGGCGCCGGCGCCTTCGTGTGCGGCGAAGAGACTGCTCTTTTGGCATCTATCGAAGGCAAGCGCGGCATGCCTCGTCCGCGACCGCCGTTCCCGGCGAACGAGGGTTTGTTCGGAAAGCCGACGATCATCAATAACGTGGAGACACTGGCAACGGTGCCGGCGATAATCCGGAGGGGTCCGGCGTGGTTCCGTGGCATCGGAACGGAGTCGAGCCCGGGCACGAAGACCTTTGCCGTAACTGGGCAGGTGTCCAATACTGGTCTGATCGAGATACCAATGGGGGCGACTCTGAGGGACGTCGTGTTCAAAATCGGCGGAGGCGTGCTCGGCGGGAAGAAGTTCAAGGCGGCGCAGATAGGCGGGCCTTCAGGTGGATGCCTGCCGGAGCAGCTTCTCGATACGCCGCTGGACTATGACTCTCTGAAGAAGGCCGGCGCTATGGTCGGCTCCGGCGGACTTGTCATACTCGACGAGAAGACCTGCATGGTTGAGGTAGCTCGCTTCTTCATGCATTTCACTCAGAGGGAGTCATGCGGCAAGTGCGTTCCATGCCGCGAAGGCACTAAGCGAATGCTGGATATCATGGAGAAAATCGTCGCCGGCCGCGCAACGCTGGAGGACCTAGACGCTCTGGAGCAGATCGCGTGGGTTGTTAAGGAGAGTTCGCTGTGTGCTCTGGGCAAGACGGCGCCAAATCCAGTTCTTACAACGCTGAAGTACTTCCGTGATGAGTATCTGGCGCACATCGTAGACAAGAAATGTCCTGCAGGGGTGTGCAGCGCCTTCAAGGCGTACGTTATCCACTCCGAACTGTGCAAGGGATGCGGCAAGTGCCGCAGAGTGTGCCCTGCAGGGGCGATCACTGGCGAGCCTAAGCATCCTCCTGTGATAGACACCTCGAAGTGTGTGAAATGCGGGGCGTGTGTCGAGGCATGCGCTTTCGGCGCCATTTCGCTCGGGTAGATCCGAATAGAGGGGAAAGAGAGGACACGAAATGTCTGTGCAACAGAGAGTCATCATAGATGGATTGTCAGTTCCGATTGAGGGCGAGCGAAATCTGCTGGAGCTTGTGCGCAAGGCAGGAATAGACCTGCCCACGTTCTGCTACCATTCGGAGCTTTCGGTATATGGGGCCTGCAGGATGTGCGTTGTCGAGATCGACAAAATGGGGATAGTCGCATCCTGCACCATCCAGCCTCAGCCTGGGATGGTGGTACGCACGAATACAGAGCAACTGCGCGCCATAAGGCGCACGATTCTCGAACTTCTGCTGGCCAACCACGACCGCGATTGCACTACGTGCAGCAAGAACGGCGCATGCAGACTCCAAGAGCTTGCCAGACGGTTCGGGGTCCGAGATGTCAGGTTTGGCGAGGAAGACCTGAGCCTGCCTCTGGATCATTCCACGCCTGCGCTGGTTCGTGACCCCAACAAGTGCATACTCTGCGGAGACTGTGTGCGAGTGTGCGGCGAGGTGCAGAAGATCGGAGTGCTCGACTTTTCGTATCGGGGCTCCGAGGCCATGGTGGGCCCGGCGTTCGGGAAGAACCTGGCCGACGTGGACTGCGTGCAGTGCGGGCAATGTGCAAGCGTCTGCCCAACCGGCGCGATCACCATACATTCCGACATCGACAGAGTATGGAAGGCTATTCACGATCCGAACATCAAAGTCGTGGCGCAAGTCGCGCCGGCGATCCGTGTGGCGCTGGGAGAGGAATTTGGGCATGAGCCTGGCTGGGCCGAGCCGGGCAAGGTCGTGGCCGCGCTCAAGAGCATCGGCGTGGACATGGTCTTCGACACATGTTTCACTGCGGACCTTACCGTAGTAGAGGAGACGGCCGAATTCCTGGACAGACTATCGTCGGGCAGCCGGGAGCGACTGCCTCAGTTCACGTCCTGCTGCCCGGCATGGGTCAAGTACGTGGAGCAGTACCATCCGGAGTACCTCCCGAACCT
>DAOPWT010000106.1:0-6104 GCA_035351775.1 Bacillota bacterium
GGAGCAATTATGGAGGCGAGAATCTTCGGATAGCTGGCGCCGTCGATCCTTGCAGATTCCACCAACGAGTCAGGTATGGATTTGATGTACTCAGTGCACAGGTAAATGCCTTTCGGCATGCCCATACCGATATAGGGCAGGAGTATGCCAAGCCTTGTATCCGTGAGCCCCGCCGCGTTGGCCATCAGGAAGAGCGGTATCAGCACTGCCTCCACCGAGAGAAGAATGCCTATCACGAAGCTGCCGTGGAGAAACGGGGTGGCTCTCGATCTGATCTTGGCAAATGCGAAACCCGCTGATAAGGAGAGCAGCACGACTGCGGCGGTAGATCCCACAGTGTATATGATGCTGTTTGTGAAGAGGTGACCAAACCCGCCGATCTTCCAGGCCAGTGGGTAGTTCTGACATGTCCAGCGCCGCGGAAGTCCCAGCCGGTTGACCTGGAACTCCTGCGTAGTCTTGAACGAGCTCACGATCAACCAGAAGACGGGGTACAGGGTCATGAAGGTGAAAGTCAGCAATATCGAATACAGCAGTACGCGAGTCAGCCGCGATGTCTCTCGTCTCATTCCTCTCTGCCCCCTACCCGGTTTTCGACGAACTTGAGGAGCGCAATCAGCGCGAGGCTCAGCGCCACTATGAATGTGGAAATGGCATTGGCAAGCCCGTAGTCAGGGGCGCCCCGAAACGCGGCGTCGTACATATAGAGCGACAGCACAGATGTCCTTCTCGCCGGATTGCCCGCAGTCATGGCGAATATCAATGAGAAACTCTGTAGTGACCCCGAAATTGCCAGGATCGCTGAGGTGACAATCACGCCGGAAAGCATAGGGAGGATAATATGCCGTAGTGCCCGCCATTCGGTGGCGCCGTCGATTTTCGCGGCCTCAATGACCTCAGGGTCAATCTTCTGCAGGTTGGCCAGGAAGACGATCAGGTAAGTGCCGGTGTACATCCAGAGAATCACCACAAGGACCGGTATCATTGCGGTTCTCGGATTTGTGAAGAGGGTGTTCTCCCATGCGGGGTTGAGCTTGTGCATGATCTCAGTGAACGGACCGTACGGGGAGAAGATCGACTGCCACAGGATCCCTACGACGATAGTCGAGATGACTGTGGGGACATATATCATGCCCTGGAAGAAGTCTCTCATCCCGACGAGCCTGCGGCTGAGCACGTAGGCGAGGATGAACCCCAGCGGAATCTGGCCGAATACCGAGACTAGGATGATGTACGTGTTGTTCTTGAGCGAAATTGAGAAGAATGGATCACGCAACATCTTCACGTAGTTGGACAGCCCGACAAACTTCACAGGATTCATGCTGCTCCAAAGCGGCCCGCCGTTGTAATTGGTCAAGCTCAAGCCCACCGAGAAGAACGCCGGAAAAGCCATGACCGCCCAGTACACCAGCACGGCGGGCATCACCAGAAGTACATAGGCCCAGCGTTCTTCGCGTCTGGCCCCGCTCATCTTCGTCCGCCTGACGCTCCCCGGGCTGATCTCAGCCGTGCCGCTTCTCCCCTGGCCAACCGCTGCATCGCCGGCCTTCATGAGGCTTCACCTCCGTAGTCTCTTCCTCATGGTTCCGCATATCCGGGACCAGGGATGTGGCGAAGCCCCTGCGACGCTGATCGCCGACATGATGCGCTTCGCCACACCCGCCCTGCCCCTCTGGGCCATGCGTCTCGCCACTTCCGAACGCCTACTTCTGCGAAGCCCTCCAGGCGTCGTACGCCTTCTGGACCTTCGCGGCCACCTGCTCGGGGGTTGCAAGCCCCAAACCTATCTCCTGCAAACCAACGTTGATAGGCAGATACACCGTTGCCTCGAGCACGTTGTCCAGCACGTACGTCCCGCCGTATGCGCCATAGAAGGTCGCCCTGGTTTGAGCCAGCGGTTCGAGCTTGTCGGAAGTTACTCCCTTTCTGGACGGGAATGCCCCGCCGGTTTCCAGGCGCTCCTTCTGGACTTCGGGGGAGTTGAGCCACATGATCAGCTTCCATGCGGCCCTCTCCTTCTCGGAGCCAGCCGGTATGTTGGCATTCATTCCGAAGCCGACGCCGACTACTGTCGAAGTAGTCTGGTGGTTGATCTCCCCGGGGATCTCTGGGAACACGGTCATGCCGATGTCCTTCTGCTTGTCGGGCGGTATGAGCGCCTCGCCGGTGGTGATGTCGGTCAGGAAGTTGCCCACCTTCCAATCGCCGTCAACCATAAATGGCGCTTTGCCCGCTGCGAACAGGCCGTTAACCTCGTTGTAGGGGGTCTGAAGCGACTTAGCGCTGAGCACTCCGTCGGCGTAAAGCTGCTTGTAGAACTTGAGCGTGTTCACGAAAGGCGCATCGGTGAACTTGGCCTTGCCGGCGATCAGGTCGTCGACATACTTGTCTCCCAGCATCCTGCCGACGATGGCGCTGTACAGGCAGGACTGCATCACCCAGTCATCCTGGGCGCCCATGAGGATTACGTCCTTGCCGGCCGCCTTAAGCTTTGGCACCATCGCCTTGAGCTCCTCGTAGGTCTTGGGAACTGCCAGCCCCAGGTCTTTCAGCATTTTGTGGTTCACGTAGAGCACGTGTGTTGAGGTAATGCCTATTGGGAGCTCGGCCAGGTAGCCGCCGGCCTGAGGCACCAGCGCTGCCTCAGAGAACTCGGATCTGGCTGCTCCGAGGAGCACAGTGAGATCCTTAACCAGCTTCTTGGTATGCAGGGTGGTCGAACGCCCGCCCGGCCACATGTAGATCACATCGGGCAGCTGGCCAGTGGCGGCGTAGATCTCCGTCTTCTGATGGAACGGCTCGTTGAAGAGGTCTTCGCGCACGATCTTGATGTCGGGGTTCGCCTTGTCGAACGCCTCCCACACCTCGGCGATCTCGCGCTGCGCTCCCGGGCTGGTGGCGTCAAAGTAGTAGAGAACCCTGAGAACCACCGGGTCTTTTGCCGCGGCAAACGCCCCCAAGAGGAGAAGCGAGACCAGGAGCGTAAACGCCGCAGCAATTCTGAGACCAGACTTGCCGAAAGACATGTGATTACCCCCTATGTATCATATTGGAACCGCGCGCCATCATGTTGCCTCAGAGCCATCACATCCTGACAGGCATCACCCCCCTGGGGCCAGCTTCGCCGGCCAGCGCCCGTGAGAGTGCGGACAGCACTATCGGCTCGGTACTATACGTGAAGAACGTGGGAGCCCTGCGCGTCAGCGCCTCCTGCAGGGCTCTGGTCTCACGCGGATCCCTCACACCCACCAGCGCAAAGACCCAGCCCAATTCGTCGGCCCTCGACTCAATCGCCGCCGCCAGCGCCGCCTGCGCGGCCTGAGCAGAGGGCGTGCCGCCGTTGCGCACTACCAGGGCCACTCTTGCGCAGGGCTCCCCTGGCCTGTTCTTGCACAGGCCTCCGTCGCCGCTTGCTTCAGTTATCTGCGATATCACATGATCGATGTCGCCGGCATCCGGGGTCATGGAGCAGCGGACCATGGCACAGTGGATGCCGTGCCGCTCGAGTTCATGCTTGAGCAGGGATATGTCGGTCGCGTCTTCCGCGAGAGTTATGCGGCCCATATCCGGGGTCACTAGCACGATGGGCCCGCAACCGGAAACCGGCGTCGGCGCGGGCGAATGCTCTGATGACTCGCTAGATGACCGTTCACGTGACTGCTCAGATGTCGATCCCGGCGCTGCCCCTCCAGGCACATAGGTGACTACTCGTTCGCCGAGCAGCTCCCCGGCCCAGCATGTGCCGAACTCAGGCGACGAGCCACCCAAAGCCGTCGCCCATCTGCCCTGTTTCCACCGGCGGATTCGCGCGGCAGACTGCTCCAGTCTCGAAACGCTCAGCCTGCCGCAGCGGACTGCGTCACGGATCGCGGCGAATGCGGCCTCCTGCAGGGCGCGTGTGTGGCTCACCAAGACCATGTCGCAGCCGGCTTCGATGGCCATGACTGCAGCCTCCGGCACTGATCCGCTGGGACGTATTCCGCCCATTTCGAGGCAGTCGGTGAGTACTACCCCATCGAAACCCATCTTCCCTCTGAGCAATCCTGCTATCACATCGCGAGAAAGCGAGGCAGGACGCGTTTCATCGATGGCGGTGAACTTGACGTGCGTGACCATGACGGCTGCGCCCGGCCACTTGACAGCCTCGACAAACGGGAATAGGTCCTGCCTCGCGAGATCCTCCACTGACATTGGGCATTCAGGCATCGAAACATGTGAGTCGTCCGGCGAACTGCCATGCCCAGGGAAATGCTTCACCGTGAACAGGACTCCCGCCTCTGCCAATCCGCGTGCGTACTCCCTGCCGAATATCGCGACACGATCAGGATCGTCGCCGAAAGACCGAGTGCCCACAGCGGGATTCAGCGGTTCGCGCGCGAGATCAAGGACAGGCGCGAAGTTCATGCTGATTCCGAGGGATCGAAGGCCGCACCCCGTCACGTATCCCGCGTATCTAGCGGCCTCGGGGTCCCCCGTCGCAGCTAACCCCATGTTGCCCGGCAGAGACGGCACAATGCCGCGAAGCGGCGACAGGCTGCCACCCTCCTGGTCAACGCCGATGAGCGGCACTGGGCAGGCAGGATTGTGCGTTCGGGCTACCTCACGGAGCTTGTCGGTCAGCGCCTTCACTTGGGTCGCGCTCCGCGCATTCCTGCCAAACAGTATGAACCCGCCCGAAGGGCATCTGAGATAGTGATCCTCGAAATCGGCGTCCAGTTCCAGCCCTTCGAATCCGGTGATGATAACCTGGCCTATTAGGACATCCAGTTCCGACAACACGGTCATATCGATACCTCTCGAAATCTTTCTATCATATTGCAAAGAAGTAGGCGCACTAAGTTGTTTTTCGGGTGTCAGGATACGCGGCATCACTAGATAGGCGGAGTGAACCACCTGTTGATCACGGTACCCGCCGCGCCCAGAACGTCTGAGTCCTCGCCCAGCGCTGAGCCTCGCACTGCGAAAGCTCTGTCGAGCCCACTGCGGTCAAGTATCTCGACGGCCTTCGCCTGCACAGGCTGGACCAACGAGGCACCCAGTTCTCCCCACAGGCCACCTATCACCACAAGGTCGAGGTCAAGCAGTGTAGCAGCCATCGCCGCTGCAGTACCAATGACCCCGGCAGCTTCGCTCACCATCGACAGAGCCACAGGATCGCCGGCAGCGGCGCAGGCGAAGAAATCTCGAACACCGTCAAGATGCGTTCCCGCCCGGGATTCGTAGCGCCTCAGCAGGCTCTGACCGTACAGATACGTCTCCAGACAGCCGTGCTGGCCGCATACGCACTCGTGACCATTCTGCACTAAAGGGACGTGCCCGATCTCGCCCGCCATTCCCCGCGCCCCAGTCATCAGCGCCCGTTCACACACAATCCCGGCCCCAACGCCAGTGTCGGTCTTGAGGTACATGAAGTTCGAAACATCGCGGGCGCACCCGAACCAGAACTCGGCAAGGGCGGCGGCATTGGCGTCGTTTTCTACCACTACACGAAAACCCAATGCCTGCTCTAGCGATTCTCTGATCCGTACATCTTGCCATCCCAGGTTGACCGAACGCAGTAGTACGCCCGATTCCGAGTTGACGATGCCCGATATCGCCAGGCCGATTCCGAGGATATGTTCACGGTCTATTTCATTCAGTGTGACGAGAAGGTTGAACTCTCCCGCAATTTCCGATATCACGTCGGATGGTTGCAGTGAGTACGGGTTGAACGTGCGTTTGTCGAGGACCTTCCCTCTGAGATCGCACACAGCCAACGTCACTCGGTCGCGGATCAGCTCAATCCCGATGATGTAGAGCTTATCGTAGCTTAGCCTGAATATCACGGGCTTGCGACCGCCGGTGGATTCGGCTATCTCGTGCTCTGCAACCACACCCTGACGTACCAGCTCAGAGACTATTCGAGTGACCGTAGCCGGGCTCATCCGCGTGATCTCCGCGATCCTCGCCTTCGAACACGCACCTTCTCTATACAGCGTCTGCAGAACCGAGACCACGTTGTAGGACCTTATCAGGCTAGTGCTGGACAGCGACCGCCTCGGCCTTCGCATAGGGTGCCCCTCTTTCAACTTCCGTTTCGACTTTCGTTCAGTATGCAAATATCT
>DAOPWT010000107.1:0-5913 GCA_035351775.1 Bacillota bacterium
AGGCGCTTGCCATAGCCCGGGCGCGTCAGGAGAACAAGGACGGGTGGGTCGCGCGTCGAAGAGCGACCCAGGCTGCCAGGGAGGAGAAGAAGTAATGCTTTCTTGCCACCGGAAATTGAAGGTCTTCGCATGCAACTCCAATCCTGAGATGGCGGAAGAGATCGCGGTCAACCTCGGCACTACGCTGGTGAAATCGTGTGTCGGAAGGTTCAGCGACGGCGAGATACGCGTTCAGATACACGAGAGCATCAGGGGCGCAGATGTATTCGTGATCCAGTCTCTCGGCCGACCAGTTCATGACAACATCATGGAACTGCTCATAGTGTGCGATGCGCTGAGGCGCGCGTCGGCTCGCTCCATTACCGCAGTCGTGCCGTATTATGCATATGCGCGGCAGGATCGCAAGGCGCAGCCCAGGGAACCTATTGCGGCGAAACTCCTGGCCAACTTGATAACTGCAGCCGGGGCGACGAGGGTGCTCACCATAGACCTGCATGCTCCGCAGATTCAGGGTTTCTTCGACATTCCGGTGGACCACTTGAAGGCGGCCCCCATACTTGCGCAGCACCTGGACGCGCGCGGGCTTCGTGGATGTGTGATAGTATCGCCGGATGTGGGCGGTGTCACTCGAGCCCGGGTGATTGCTGAGCATCTGGACGCGACCTTGGCCATTATCGACAAGCGTCGACCGAGGCCTAACGTATCGGAAGTCATGAATATCATAGGTGAAGTCAAGGGCAGACCATGCGTGATGGTGGATGACCTGATCGACACGGCCGGAACCATAGTGCAAGCCGGTGCGGCGTTGATAGAGGCCGGAGCTACTGAAGTCAGGGCGTGTTGCACACACGGAGTGTTGTCAGGGCCGGCGATCGAGCGTCTGAAGTCATCGGCCATCAAGGAACTGGTGATCACGAACACGATTCCGGTAAGCGCCCACGATAACATCGACAAGATCACGGTTCTGTCGGTGGCGCCTCTGTTTGCTGAGGCTATACGGCGGATATACGAAGAGCTCTCGGTGAGCATACTCTTTGAGTAGCAGGTAGCAGGTAGTGAGATGTTCCTAATAGTCGGGCTTGGGAACCCCGGATCTCGGTACGAGTGCACACGTCACAATGTGGGGTTCATGGTCATCGACCGCCTTGGCCGCGAACTTGGAGTGGCCTTCCGGAAGGCGCCTTACCACAGTTTCGCGGCTCGTGCCAGGGTATCGGGAAACGATCTGGTTCTCATAAAGCCCCAGACCTACATGAACAACAGCGGTATCG
This sequence comes from Bacillota bacterium, assembly GCA_035351775.1. Classification (GTDB taxonomy): domain Bacteria; phylum Bacillota; class DTU025; order DTU025; family DTU025; genus UBA5389. The sequence continues at coordinate 1,272 of DAOPWT010000107.1, forward strand.
CTGTTGCCGAAGCGACGCGGTGGCACAAAGTCGGCCCCGAGTCGCTGATTATCGTGTACGACGACATGGATCTCGAAGTGGGACGGTTGCGCATACGCGCCAGGGGCAGCGCCGGTGGTCATAACGGGATGAAGTCCATCGTGGAGCACGTGGGAACCGAAGAGATTGTCCGGCTGCGACTGGGTATTGGGCGTCCCGACCCCTGGGATGACCCTGTGGATTACGTAACAGGGTTATTCCGCAGGGATGAGCTTCCTGTTATGTCGGATGCGATTATGTGCGCGGTCCGTGCCATACTATGTACTGTGGAAGAGGGCGTGGATACCGCACAGACCCGCTTCAACTAGACATGTTCACGTAAGCGCATTCCCAGCTGAGGCCGGGCTGGGCGATGCTGCAATTCCCTCGGTCGCCTTTTCAGTTGCCTTGGAGGTGTAGGCTTGACCGGGATTCTGAACATCTTGCCCGAATCCAAAGCGTTCTCGGATGTGCTGAGAAGAATCACCCGCGGTGCAGACAGGACTCACATTGCCGGTCTATCCGGCTCGCGAAAGTCGTTGTTCATAGCGGGCTTACTTTGGCATACTCGAAGAACCGTATTTGTTGTAACCTCCAACCAGCTGGAGGCAGACGCGATAGCGGGAGACTTGACGGCCCTGGCCGGGCAGGACCGGGTGTTTGTATTCCCCCCAGTCGACATGATGCCGTATGAGGAGGCGCCGCTCAGCGCGGATCTCGCTGCCGCGCGCACAAGAGCGCTGGTGTCGCTCATGGAGGTCGGACGTCAATGCGCCATCGTTGCTCCCGTACGCTCTCTGGGCAAGCGGGTCGTTCCGATCTCGGTCTTCCGCAAGCACGTATTTGGTCTTCGCCAGGGCGACACTTGCGACTTGGACGAGCTGGCCGACCGCCTTGTTGCCGGGGGTTACGACATGCAGGCCAAGGTGGAGGCGCGCGGACAGGCCAGTGTGCGCGGTGGCATAGTCGACGTGTTTCCGCATGACGCCGACTCGCCGGCTCGTATAGAGCTGTTCGGCGACGAGATCGACTCGATAAGGTCATTTGACGTGGGTACACAGCGGTCGACCGGACTCATGGACGAAGCGTTGATAACCCCAGCTCGCGAGTTTCTCTACGACTCTGAGCGGTTGAGCCGCGCATGCACCGCGATCCGGGGCGAGCTGGAGCGTGTCGAGCGTGCCGAGCGTGCGGGCTGTTCACAGCTGCGAGAGCGAGTCATGCACCATTTGGAGCGCTTTGAAAATGGCGTTCGCTTCGATAATGAGGAGCAGTATCTGCCGTTTTTCTACCCCGAAAGGGTTGTGGCGGCGGACTGGGCTCCAGATGCGCTTTTTGTTATTGACGAGCCTGTGCGGGTGAAGGAAGCGCTCGAGGGATACGAGGCTGACGTGCGGGAGACGTACGCCGGCCTGCTTCAAGCGGGCATGGTCCTGCCGTCCCAGGCGGAGTCGTATCTTGGCGCCGAGGACATCACTGCGTCCATCGGCGGTAGGCAGTCCGTGTCGATGTCGCTCCTGTCGCGGGAGATGGACGAGGATGGCTCCGTTATCGCCCCTGTTAAGCAGGCCGACCTGTACGCGGGCCGGTTCGAGGACATGGTCCACGATATCAAGAGGTACCGGAAACGGCAATACCGCGTTGTATGCACAGTATCTACAGCTGACCGTCGGGATAGGCTCGCCCAGACTCTGGAAGATAGCGGCGTGCCCGTCGCGAAACTTGCGACCCTCGACAAGATGCCTGACGGAGGCAGTGTCAGCGTGATCACAGCCGAGATGACTTCAGGCTTTCAGTATCCGGACATGAAGCTTCTGTTACTTACCGATGCGGAGATCTACGGCAGGCAGAAGAAGAGACGGATGTTCGCGGCGGCTGAAGAGGGCGCCAGAATAGCCAGCTACACCGATCTCACTCCCGGCGACTATGTGGTGCACGTCAATCATGGAGTAGGCCGGTATTCGGGAGTTCAGAGGCTGGAAGTGGGCGGAGTGCAGCGCGACTACCTGCTGGTGCAGTATGCCGGCGAGGATCGAGTGTACGTGCCCACCGACCAGGTGGCCATGCTTCAGAAGTACATCGGCATGGAGGACGCAGCTCCCAGGCTAAACAAGCTGGGTGGCGGCGAATGGACGAGGGCCAAGAACCGAGTCAGGGAGTCCGCTCGGGACATGGCCCAGAACTTGCTGAAACTGTATGCTGCACGCGGCAGCGCGAGAGGCTACTCTTTCTCGCGCGACACTGTGTGGCAGCAGGAATTTGAAGATGCTTTCCAATATGAAGAGACGCCTGATCAGTGGCGTGCTATCACGGATGTCAAGCGAGATATGGAGAAGTCGCTGCCCATGGACAGACTGCTCTGCGGTGATGTGGGCTTTGGCAAGACTGAGGTAGCTTTGCGCGCAGCCTTCAAGGCCGCGGCTGACGGGAAACAGGTGGCGGTGCTCACGCCCACCACAATCCTGGCCCAGCAGCACTATAACACGTTTACCGAGCGCTTCCGGGGTTTTCCCATGAGAATCGCCATGCTGTCGAGGTTCCAGACTGATTCTGAGCAACGCGAGATAGTGCGGGGCATCAGGCAGGGTTCAGTGGATGTGGTAATCGGAACGCACCGGCTGCTATCGCAGGATGTAGCTTTCCGCGACTTGGGCCTGCTGGTGGTAGATGAGGAACAGCGATTCGGCGTAGTCCAGAAGGAGCGGATCAAGGAACTTCGTAAGGAAGTAGACGTCCTTACACTTACAGCAACGCCCATTCCGCGCACATTGCACATGGCCATGGTTGGCGTACGCGACATGAGTCTGATCGAGACTCCTCCCGAAAACAGGTTTCCTATCAGAACTTATGTGCTGGAGCAGAATGAGGCCCTGATCAGGGAGGCTGTGCTCCGGGAGGTCGATCGGGGCGGGCAGGTCTACTTTGTGCATAACAGGGTCCAGACTATTGACGAGGCTGCGGCGGTTCTGACGCGACTGGTGCCGGAGGTCTCCATAGGCGTGGCCCATGGGCAGATGCCGGAAGATCGGCTGGAACGAGTTATGCTGGATTTTCTCGCAGGTGAGTTTGATGTTCTCGTCTGTACGGCTATAATAGAATCTGGTATCGATATTCCTAACGTCAACACCATAGTCATAAACGACGCTCAGAATTTTGGACTGGCTCAGCTATACCAACTTCGCGGCCGAGTGGGTCGTACTAACAGGGTGGCCTATGCCTATCTTCTTTTCAAGCGGGACTTGGTGCTCACTGAGATTGCGGAGAAGAGGCTCGCCGCCATACGCGAATTCACCAGCCTGGGGTCGGGCTACAAGATAGCCCTGCGCGACTTGGAAATACGAGGAGCCGGGAACATACTCGGTGCTGAGCAGCATGGGCACATAGCGGCCGTTGGTTTCGAGATGTACTGCCGACTTCTGGAAGAGGAGATCAGGGAGCTGAAGGGCGAGGCCAAGAGGCCTGAACCTGCCCAGGTGATGATCGATCTGCCGGTCAATGCGTTCGTGCCGGATGTCTACGTGTCCGACTCGCGTCAGAAGATTGATGTGTACAAGAAGATCAATGGCGTGGATACCATGGAAGATGCAGCCGATCTCACACGTGAATTTGCCGACAGATTCGGCCCCCTTCCCGCCCCGGTATCGAACCTCATAACGATCGCCGCCATCAGAGTGCTCGCGCGCGAACTGGGCGTCATGGCAATCGCAGGCGAGCGCAACTCGGTGATCATGAGGTTCCCGGAGGGCGTGCGTTACGCGAGCCAGGATATCATCAAGATAGCGAGGCCTTTCAAGGGCAAGGTAATGTTGGGCGCCGGAAGGTCGCAGACTATTAGGGTGAAGACACAGGGGATGCCGGATAGGGAGATACTAGATACGTTGGTTGGAGTGCTTACAGAGATGAGGCAACGAGCAGCAGCAGTGGATCGAATAACTAGTACACAGGAGGCGATTGACGGATGAGACCGACCGGTATTGTGAGGCGCATCGACGAGCTCGGAAGAATCGTCGTGCCGAAGGAGCTCAGGAGAAGTCTGCGGATACACGAGGGAGACTCGGTCGAGATATTTGTCGATCCAGAAGGTAGCATCGTGTTGAAGAAGTACTCTGCTGTAGGACAGCTCAAGGAGATGGCTGCCGACATGGCGGCGGCACTGGCGGGGTCGTCGGGCGAGGTGGCCCTGATATGCGACAGGGACGTAGTGATAGCGTGCGCCGGCGCGGGCGAGCATGATCTGGCCGGCCGGGCTGTGGGTCGAGCGGTCGAGAAGTCCATGGTAGAACGACAGGTTCTGCTAGTCCATTTCAGCGGCGGAAGCGAGTCATCTTCGATTCTTGTGGACGACGGCAGCGAGTTTGCGCTGATCTCAGCGGCCATAGCTCCCGTAATAGCAGACGGGGACCCTGTCGGCGCTGTGATCATTGGCACGCCATCCCAGCACAACACAGTCGGGGACCTCGAACAGTCGCTGGTGGTTACAGCAGCAGGGTACATCGGTCGGCAGGTTGAGTAGCTAGAAAGCCGATGGATGCGACACCAATAGGAGGCGCCGGCACTATGGCAGATCGCTGCAGATATCCTGCCGACCGACTCATCGATATCATGATGCGGCTTCGCGGAGCTG
>DAOPWT010000108.1:0-5881 GCA_035351775.1 Bacillota bacterium
ATTACCAAGAGCTTCTTTGGAACAACCGTTCTGAAGGATGTCAATCTGAGCATGAACCCTGGAGAGATTCATGCACTTGTGGGCGAGAATGGCGCAGGTAAGAGCACTCTGATGAACATTCTCTTCGGAATGCAAGTGATATTCGATACCGGCGGGTTCGACGGTCAGATAGTCGTGGGTGGGCAGGCGGTGACGATCGATTCGCCGAGGAAAGCGATGGAACTCGGCATCGGCATGGTACACCAGGAGTTCATGCTGATACCGGGGTTCACCGTTTCCGAAAACATTAAGCTCAACCGCGAGCCCACCGTACGCAACGTGGCGAGCCGCCTGTTTGGGCCCAAGCTGGAGACATTGAACGAGCCTTTGATGCAATCTGACTCCAAAGCGGCCCTGGGCAAGCTGGCGGTGTCTATCGATGAGATGGCGCTGGTGGGCACGATGCCGGTGGGGCATATGCAGTTTGTGGAGATAGCTCGCGAAATCGACAAGAAGAACGTGCGGTTGCTCGTGTTCGATGAGCCCACTGCTGTGCTGACCGAAAGCGAAGCTTCTTTATTGCTCGCCGCCATGAAACGGCTGAGCTCCGAGGGCATCGCGATTCTCTTCATTACGCACCGCCTCGACGAGGTGATGGAGGTTGCCGACAATATCACCATACTTCGCGACGGAGAGATAGTGTCCAGGATGCCTCGAAGCGAGGCGAAGCTCGACAGAATCGCCCAGCTCATGGTGGGCAGGAAAATCGAAAGGCCGGTCCTGCCGCCGAGGAAGTCGGAGCCGTCCGAAAAGGATGTAGTCTTGAAGGTCGATAACCTGAAGGTAGATATGCCTGGTGAGCGCGTACGTGGGCTGAACCTCACTGTGAGACGTGGTGAAATCCTGGGGATAGGCGGTCTCGCCGGCCACGGCAAGGTTGGAATCGCCAATGGTGTGATAGGCATGTATCCAGCGAGCGGTAGAGTTGCCAAAGACGGGGTCCAGATACCTGTGAACGATCCGAAGCGTGCGCTGCTTTCGGGCATGGCCTTCGTGTCGGAGGATCGGCGGGGCGTTGGGCTGCTGCTGGATGAATCCATCGAGATGAATATCATCCTCACTGCCATGCAGGTTCAGGGCAAGTTTCTGAAGCCGGGCGTGCTACCCAACCTGCGCCTCGAGGATCGGGCTGCCGTGAGAGAGCATGCTCTTGAGGTCATACGGGACCTCGACATACGGTGCACGGGCCCTGCTCAGCTTGTGCGACGGCTTTCAGGAGGCAACCAGCAGAAGGTGTGCCTTGGTCGCGCGTTCACGATGGAGCCGGAGGTGCTCTGGGTTTCGGAGCCTACGCGCGGCATAGACGTAGGCGCCAAGCAGTTGGTGCTCGACCTCTTGGTCAAGTTCAACAGGGAGCATGGCATGACCATTGTGATGACCTCATCGGAGCTTGGTGAACTCAGGAAGATCTGCGACAGGATAGCCATAGTCTACCGTGGGCAGATCGCCGGCGTGCTGCCGCCCGACGCGTCCGATGTTGACTTCGGCCTGATGATGGCCGGCAAGAGCGCGACGCTAGAGGAGGTGAGCTGATATGAGTGATGAGTCCAAGGCCGACGTTCGGCAGTACGTCAGGAACGCATATGAACAACTGGGCCTGCCCCGGCTCATAATCATCATCTTCCTCTTGTCGCTGTTTGCGGTGGCAGTGATCATGCGCATGGATCTGGCGATCCTGGTCAAAGACTCAATCACCAGGATAGGCATGAACGGCATCTTGGTGCTCGCCATGCTGCCTACTCTGGCATGCGGAGTCGGCCTCAACTTCGGGCTGCCGGTAGGTGTGATAGCTGGTCTTGTGGGCGCTGTCACCAGCATGAACTGGGGCCTTAAGGGTTTCGCCGGGTTCGCTGCGGCAATGGCGATTGCCATACCTCTGGCGGTGATAGCGGGCTATCTCTACGCGATGCTGCTTGAGCGGGTTCAGGGGCAGGAGATGATGGTAGGCACCTACGTTGGGTTTTCTCTGGTGTCGGGCATGTGCATGTTCTGGTTGCTTGCGCCCTACCGCAACCCGGCGATGATCTTCGCTTTGGGTGGGAAGGGTCTCAGGACCACGATCACGCTGGACCGAACGTTCGGTAAGGTGCTCAATGACTTCCTCGGGTTCAGCATCCTCGATGTGTACATCCCCACAGGGCTTCTGCTGTTCATGGGCGTGTTCTACGTAGCGATCGCCCTGTTTTTCAAGTCCAAGGCGGGCCTTGCAATGCGCACTGTCGGGTCTAACCCAATGTATGCGCGGTCCTCCGGCATCAACGTGCAGGGGATGCGCACCTTGGGCGTGATACTCTCCACGGTGCTGGCGGCAATAGGGATTCTGGTGTATTCGCAGAGCTACGGCTTTGTGCAGCTGTATACGGCTCCGCTGACTGCGGCATTCCCTGCCGTCGCGTCTGTTCTTATTGGCGGTGCCTCGCTTCGCAAGGCCACGATCGGGCACGCTCTCCTCGGGACCGTGCTATTTCACACGCTGCTCACGATAGCCTTGCCGGTCACCCAAACGGTGCTACAGGGGGCGGACATTAGCGAGATTGCCCGCATGATTATGAGCAACGGCATGATTATCTACGCCCTCACCCGGGCTGAAAGGAGGTAGCCGGTATGTCGGAACAATCAACTGCACAGGTCGAGACGCCGGCTAGAGGCCTGGGCGTGGGAATCTCGAGCATACTCAGGAACTGGTCAGTTCCGGTATTTTTCCTTGTCATATCCATTGCCGGAATAGCCGCGGCGCGCCTGGACATCAACTACCTAATTAACGAGGTAGTAGGGCGATTCGGGCGCAATGCGTTCTTGGTGATATCGCTGATAATCCCGGTCATGGCGGGGCTGGGGCTCAACTTCGGCATAGTCATTGGCGCCATGGCCGGGCAGACAGCCCTGGTGATCGTGACGCACTATCGTATCGATGGCCTGGCCGGCTTCATGCTGGCTGCGGTGATATCGGTGCCCATCGCGATGATGTTGGGCTGGCTTGTGGGAAGAACGCTCAACCAGGCCAAGGGGCGCGAGATGGTCACAAGCATGATCATGGGCTTCTTCGCCAACGGCATTTATCAGCTGGTCTTTCTGGTACTGCTGGGCACGCTCATACCGATGAAAGATCCAGTGCTCATTCTCGGGTCAGGCATAGGGCTGAGAAACACCATCGACTTGATAGGCCTTTCCTACTCGCTGGATCGAGCAATGGATTGGCTGTGGAATGGTTTCGTGTTCACCTCGATCGGTGCGACCCGGCTTGGCCCGTGGCGCTTTCCCATCTGCACGCTGCTTGTCATCGGCATACTGTGTGTGGTGACAACCTTCATCACCCGTACCAAACTTGGGCAAGAGATGAGGGCAGTGGGCCAGGACATGCATATCGCCCAAGTGGCGGGCATCAATGTGGATAGAACGCGCATCATCGCTACCATGATGTCGACTGTGCTCGCTGCCTGGGGACAGCTCATTTTCCTGCAGAACATTGGCACCTTCAACACATATAGTAGCCATGAGCAGGTGGGCATGTTCTCAGTCGCGGCGATTCTGGTGGGCGGCGCCACAACCAGGCGCGCCACCATATGGAACGCCATAGTGGGAACCTTGCTCTTTCATACGTTGTTCGTGGTATCGCCTCTGGCCGGGCAGCGCCTGTTTGGGGTCTCCCAGGTTGGCGAGTATTTCAGGAGTTTCCTGGCGTATGGAGTCATCGCTGTGGCGCTGGCGCTCCACGCGTGGCAGGGGCGGGCCGGCAAATCGAAGTAAGCTATCGGCTGCGAGGCAAGTGACAACCCTGGCGGGAATATAGTGATGATGGGCCGGCCTATCGGAACTTGACTGACGCCAGGGGGGTGATGCTGCAGGTGACTTTACCTGGCGACACGGGCCGCGCCGATGTGCCCTTGCGACCTCGGGAGATGGATGCGGTAGCTCACTTCATCCGTAGCCAGGGCTACTTGCCCCAGCACTCTGGACTTGAGCCCGTTGGGCACTCTAACTACGCGGCCTGGCCTGTGCCCGCGGAACAGATCCTGCCTGAGCCAGCTGTGGAGTCAACCATGGGCGCGAACACGGGTCTGCTCGTGGAGCGGCCAGAGGAACCCCTGGGGGAACTGCCGGAGAAGCCGTCGGTAGGGCCGACGGGCGAGTGGCTGGCGAAACCGGCGGCGGAGCCGGCGCTAGAGCGGGAACCGCCCAGACCGGAACAGGCAGCGATGCCGGATGCGAAGACGAAATCGCACACGATCGTATGGAAAGCGTTTCCAAAGGCTCGCTCCTAGTAGGGCTATGCAGAGGCACATCGGTGAAAACGGCAACCATGTAACGGATACGGGTGGTGGGGACGGCCTGGGGCCGTCCCCGCTTCTTTTCGTTATCGATTGCCTGTTGCGCGAATAATCGGGACAAGCGTGTGCGATAACTGAGGTTAGGGCGCTGCTACATACGTTGTCGAGGGCAAGTTTGACAACCTACCCTTGGATGTGTAGTATGTGAAATAACGAACCCCGGGAGCGGGCATTACTTGCAGCGCTGGGACAGGAGGGTTCAATGTGCTACCCGCGAGGCTTAGGCGCAGGCCGATAAGTAGGGCTGTGGCATCCGTGTCGGTCGTGCTTCTGGCACTGGCCGCTGGTGTCGCTTTCCATACTCATCCGGCAACTGCTGACCGACCGAGTCGGGCGGTTCTTTTTGCTCCTAGAAATGGCTACGTCGAACGAGCACTGGCTGAGTCCGGCGTCGATATAGCATCGGCTCAGGTTCGGAGTTCAGCAGGGCTGACGGGCTGGGTCACCGAGGACATTGTCAAGCGCAAGATGCCAATACCACGCAAAACCGAGCGCATCTCCGATGCCAGGCTTGACCGTGGCATGAGCCGGGTGGTGCGCGAAGGATCCGATGGCGTGATGGAGCAGGTGATATTGGTTCGGCGCGGGGAGTCTGGCGTTTTGGCCGAGGCTGTCATGCGAGAATGGGTCGCTGTAAATCCTGTGCCCAAAGTAATAGCGATGGGAACGCGCGAACCCTTGAGAGTCCTGATGACCAGCCGAGGCAGCTATACCTACAGGAAGTCCTACACCATGATTGCCACTGCCTACGAGCCGTCGGAACGATCGTGCGGCAAGTACGCGGATGGGTATACGGCCATCGGCATAAAGGCCGTACCCGGTATTGTAGCGGTGGATCCCAAGGTAATCCCTCTCAGGACGAAGCTATATGTGGAAGGATACGGGCCGGCCTTGGCGGCCGATGTGGGAGGCGCCATAAAGGGAAACAGGATCGACCTCTTCTTCAACACTGTTGAAGAGGCTCTCAGGTACGGACGCAGGCGCGTGAAAGTGTATGTCCTGGAGGAACGCTGAGCAATGCGTGGGATCGCGGCCGGCCCGTTGTGGGCCGGTTTTTTATATTTCCTTCCAGCTCGCGATGTGGTAGAATAAACACATGAGAGCGCTCGGCCAGAATTTCCTTGTAGATACCCGTGTGCGCGATGCGATAATCGAGGCGTCAGGTGTGGGTCCTGGTGATCTCGTTCTCGAGATAGGTCCCGGCAGGGGCGCGCTGACGCACATGCTTGCCAGGCGTGTCGATGTCCTGGTCGGCGTTGAGGTCGATCCGGAGCTGGCGGCGCGCCTCCGGCGAGAACTGGCCGATCTGCCGCATGTGCACATAGTCCACGCCGACATACTGTCATGCGACATCGGGCAGATTGTACTGGAGCGTGCTCGAGGAGCCCAGGGGTTGCGTCGCTTTATGGTCGTGGCGAACCTCCCCTACTGCATAACCACCCCAGTGCTGCACAAGCTCCTGTCTGCTTCACCGCTGTTCGAGGCGTTTACGCTCATGATCCAGCTTGAAGTGG
>DAOPWT010000109.1:0-2440 GCA_035351775.1 Bacillota bacterium
CATGGCCATGAATGTGCTTTTCCTCATAGGGCTGAGCCCCGGTCAAGTGTTTGACCTGGTGTCGGTGGCGAAGAGTCGGGTCTTCGACGGCATGGATGACATCGTCGTGATCATCGATGGTAGCAACCGGGTTGCCGACTACAACCCAGCCCTCCACCGAATCGTGCCGGAACGAGGCAGAGACTATGCCGGCGAGCTTCTCCCCATGGTCTTCGAAAGGTACCCGGAGATTGCGGAATTCGCCACAGCGAATCGGGATGACCAAGCCGACATTGCGCTGAGCGACGGCACAGACCGCGTGTTCAGGGCCCAGATCCGCACCGTAGGGCAGGATCGTAAGCGTGGGGGCACACGCATGCTCGCCAAGTACCTCACCATGACCAACATCACCAAAGAGATGACCATGGTTCGAACCATGAAAGACCTTGCTGATCTCGATGCACTGACCGGCATCGCCAATCGCAGGTCCTTCTATGATCAGATAGAGCAGTTGACCGGCGGGCAACGAGCAGGCGGTCCCGTGTGTGTGATCATGCTGGATATCGATCACTTCAAAGCCGTGAACGACACCTACGGGCACCGAGCCGGCGACATGGTGCTTCAGAGAATCGCATCATTGCTCAGCCAGAACACACGCGCCCAGGATATCCTCGCACGGTATGGAGGAGAGGAGTTCATCATGGCCATTCCCGGCACTGACGCAGACGATGCTCTGGCGTTGGCGGAGAGGCTTCGCGCCAGCATCAATGCCTTCGAGGAGACCTACGAAGGACAGCTGATCAAAGTCACAGCCAGCTTTGGCATCGCATGTGATACCATGGGCCCCGGCTTTGACATGGAGTCTCTCATCAAAGACGCCGACACTGCGCTCTACCAGGCCAAGAGCTTGGGCCGAGACACAGTCGTCAGCCACTGATCATCACTGCCGATCAACCAGCACAACCAGGGCATTACTGAGCGTGCGTCCCGGTTTAGTCAGGTATCTTCCTCCGTACACCAATCCTGAGGATGCTCCGCCGTCAAGGTTCATCGCCTCAACCGCGCCCATTGCGTGCATCACCTCGGCAAACTGGGCCATAGTCGCCGCGGCGCAGGTGACCATCAGGAGGTTTCCATCCTTAGTCAACGCAAGACCACTGCGCGCCGAAGATTGGGAGAGGATCTTGGCCTCGGTAAATCCCTCCGCCTTGGCCGACTCCGCGGAATAGCTCACCCTTCCACCCGACACCAACTTGGGGCCTGCCCCAAGGCCCTCGCTGACACGTCCCCAGAACCCAGTCCTGTCACTGCCGTCCGACATCAGGACCTTGTACTCGGCGGCGGCGCCTACCGCGAAGCGTGCAGAGAGCCCTTCTTCACTTCCCTGGAAGTTGATGACGTACCCGTCCTCGGGGATCTCATGCTCGCCACGGCCGACCGCAGTGACGACACCATCTCTGACCACCACTGACACTCCTGCCGCCGTTCCAGTCCGACTTCCTCGCGCCGGTGTGAAAATCCCCGCATAATTCTGGGATGTGGGCGTCCGGTTGATCCAGTACGAATACCAATTCCCCGGCCACGCCCACAGGCCGTTAGTTGCGCCAACAATCTTGAACCGTGCAGGTTCCATCCTCACTTCGTTTCCGTCCGCAACCGCGAACACCGTTCCAGTAGCTCCACGGTGAACAAACTCGCCGGCTCGAATCAGCGTTCCAACAGGATCCTTGTAGGGCCCGTCGACGTATGCGTTGAAGAAAGTTCCGTTAACCGCTGCCTGTGCGCCCACCCGCGCCGCCATGGAAAGAAGGTCTTCAGTCCCGCCCACCCTGTCCTGCCCCAGAACTACACGAAGACTGACCCTGGGATCGCCCAAGTCCACCCGGACGTAGCTCACCTGGAAAGCCTTAGCCCCAACCTTCACGCTCTGCGATCCGGATACGATGCTGCCGGCATCCGCAGTCGGGGCTGCGCACTCCGCTCCGGCCCCGCCCAGCATGAGAAAGACTAGTAGCGCCGCCACAACTGCATAAGCCTTTTGCCTGCCCATGGATGCGTATCTCGTCATCCTGCACAGACCTCCAAAATGCCCGGGACTTTGCGCCCGCAGCACCCGCAACTCCACCTGTTCGCCCATTACGAAGGTGTTTCGACCTTGGCCCCGGTCGCACCTTCATCCCGAACGGGTGCGAGCTCGCCTCCAGTGCTAAGGAAGGAAATCAGTTGGAGGCACAGTCTGATGGAAAATTTTAGGCTGTTCATATTATGAACGCATTCCCGGCGATCCGTTCATTTTCGTGACAATACCTGATGCATACAGGAACTCCTCAGCCAGAGTGGAAACAGCAACCACATAGATCCCGCTATGCGATGCAACCTTTTCTCACCTAACCGTCTCTTAAGGATCGGGAGGGCGAGGACTGGTGTTGACGGCTGCGAAGGAGTTAACGATCGGGATGCA
>DAOPWT010000109.1:2540-5875 GCA_035351775.1 Bacillota bacterium
CGGGAGGGCGAGGACTGGTGTTGACGGCTGCGAAGGAGTTAACGATCGGGATGCACTGTTGCGGGCTGCGTCCCTTCTGCTGTGCGATAGGCATCTGGCAGAAGATGCAGTACAGGAGACGTTACTTGCCACGGTAACCCGCATCGGGCAGTTTCGCGGAGAGTCGTCACTGTACTCGTGGATGTATGCCATCATGCTGAGATGGTGCCGCCGGCAACAGAGTCGCCGCAAGATCGATAGCAGCTTGAGCCTGATGCCGTCTGACGAGTTGGCCGAATTTGCCGGCGACGACGCTTCGGTTGAGGCCAGGTGGGAGAGCGCACAGCGAACCCTCCGCGTAAGTCGCGCAGTGGGCGACCTTCCACAGGCCTATCGTGAAGTGGTCGTGCTGTTCTACCAGGAGGACTTCTCCGTCGCAGAGATATCGCGCATGATCGGCAAACCGGAAGGCACAATCAAGAGTCTCTTACATAGGGCTAGGCGCAAGTTGGCAGAGGCCCTTGAGGGGGATGAACTATGACCGATAACGAGTTGAAAAGGACATTGCAGGATGGGATGAGGCAAGTGGCCTTCTCCGACGACGAAAAGCACCGTCTTGCCGCTCAGCTCAAGCAAGCGATGCGCGCAGGCAAGGCCGCACCGGCACCCGCACCGGCACCCGCACCGGCACCCGCACCGGCACCCGCACCCGCGCCCGCGCTGCGCTGGCAGGCGTTCGCAGAACGAGCAGCGGCCTTCTGGAACGGAACCACCGAGATCTCGCTTCCCGCAGCTACGGCAGCGCTGATATTGATCGGACTGGGCATGTGGAGTTCATTGAGTCCCCTTCTCTTGGTGGACCAGAACACAGCCGCGCTGCTTATACAGGCGTCAACTGAAAACGCAAGAGCGATCAACCAGGGGGTGAGTTTGCTATGAGCGAATACAAGATAAGGGTGAAGAACAAACACCTGATCATCGTGGTCGCACTGGTTCTTTGCTCGATGGGCCTGGTGAGGGCTGCTGGTGACACCTATCTGTTCAAGACCGCCGAGGCCGCGCGGCAGAGCAATGATCCGGTGAAGGCCCTCGCATACTACGACCGTTTCATCTCCGAATACCCAAACAGCGAGAGCGTCCCGGCCGCTCTCTACTGGTCGGCGTCTATCCTGCCTGACAGCCATAGCTTCAGGGCTGTGATATTCCCGAGTTCCCGATCGACTACGCATACCGACAGCGTACTCGCCGAAATGCCCGAGGGAGCCCTATCCAGGCAAGAAAGACTGCGCAGGGTGTTCACCGACTACCCCGACCACTGGGCTGCTCCTCACGCCCTCAGCCAGTTCGCCGAGGGGCTATATCACTCTGGCGATCCCAAGACTGAGGAGTTCCTGCTCAAGGCCGTGCGCGACCCACGGGGCGGCGATCAGGTCAATGCGGCATTCCTTCTAGTTGATATGTACATTGCGCAAGGTAGATTGGGCGATGCTCTGAGCATGCTGGAGTACTGCGCACGCGAGGCGCCCACATCCTATGCAGAGCAGCGGCAGATGAAAAAGGGCGATATACTGGCCGCGATTGGCGAGTACGAGGCGGCAGAAGCAGCATATGAGGAGACGCTCAGTGTGTTTGAGGGCACTGTGAGTCGCTGGCATGAGAATGCTGCTGAGCGCGACGGTACCGGCCCCTCGCCCGGGGATGTTGAATCCACTCGGCAGTACTACCGTGAGCAAGTGGACGCCAAACTTGCGGGCCTCAGAAGCCTGGCGGACGCGGGCGATGCAGCCAGGGGGATGGGGATTGTGGAAGGAACGGTGCTCCTGGCCGGGCATCCGCTTTCGGGAGCGAGGATACTCGTCCAGGAAGTCAACGAAGAGTCCAGGTTCTCCACCGACTACTGCAACATGCCATGGCAGGCAGTGGGCGACGACGGTGGATTCCGCTTCGAGCTGCCTTCGGGGCGCATGTATGAGGTCGGGATCGCGTTGAGCGACGAGATCGCCGGGAAGGTAGAAGGGCAGCATCTTCAGATGGTCGGAGCCAGGTTCGCCCTCGGGCCCGGCGAGACGAAGCAGGTGGAACTGCGTTTCGTGGAACCGGTGAAGGTCGATGAGCCGTCACACGGTTTCACATGCGACGGAAAGCCGTTCTCCATAAGGTGGCAGGCCTACCCGGGAGCCCGCGCATACAGGGTGAGCTGGGGCTATATAACCATGGATGATCGCTCTTACAGCTCAATGAGCGGAAACCCAACAAGAACCGCCGATACCCATCTGCATATGGACAGCGTCCCGGCAATCCCGTTCGGAATGTATGGGGGAGACCAAAAGGGCATACTCCCAGCCTTCCTGATAGGACGCGCTGACGCGTACTCCCTGCAAGTCGAGGCCATCGATGAGCACGGAAACATCATATCGTCGAGCAGCGGTTTGTATTTCGGGGCAAGCCCGAATCCGTCTTCCCTGATCAAGGCAGAAGGTGTCACCCCCACGCAGGCAGAGAAGTTGCTGCTGGACCGCAAATACGACGAAGCTGTCGCCGCGCTGCAAGACCTCATCGGAAAAGACCCCGACGACATCCGCGCCCTTGAGATCCTGTCGCGCGTGTACTTCATGGGCACGTACTACCAGGCCAAGAATGGCATCGGCGATAGTGTGGCTCACCGGGATCCTGAGCGCAGCCGCGACATGCTGAGGCGCCTGGCCGCATTGGAGCCAAACCGCGAACGTCTCTCAGCACTGGCCACTGTATGCATGAGACTGGGTGATCGAGCCGGGGCAGCAGAAGCCTACCGGATGATGGTGGACCTGGGCTGTGCAGACGGCGCCGCGCTGGCCTTTCTCGCGTATCACGCTCTCACATCCGAAGATGACCACCAGCAAGCACTCACATACTTGGAGCAGGCGAGGCTCCACGTAGACAACACTTGGGAAGCAGTCACCCTCTGCGGCCTGCATGTGCTGACCGGGCAGTGCGATAAAGCCGTCGGATTGCTCAACACGGCCCGCGCGGAGGGAATCAGCACGTCCGGTGAGCACGTGCTCGACCTGGAAAGAGCCTTGAGTGACTATGCCGCATGGAGCGGCAGCCGAAGCGCGCACAGTGAGTTCCTGCTGCTCATCTCAGGTATCTCCGATCCCTGGCGCCACCAGCACCGAGATGAACTGCACAGCGCCATAGATCAGTTCCGAGCCAAACACGGCAAAGAAGCCCCAACACTACTGAGCGTGGTGGAGGCCTTTGTGCAGGTAGGCGGGCTGTAGCAGGCGAGCGGGCCCGCTCGCCCGCCTCCCCGGCCCGCCTCGCCTTCCCTGTCTAGCCTGTCGACATTGTCTATGCATTCCCATGATTCGTAT
>DAOPWT010000110.1:0-2293 GCA_035351775.1 Bacillota bacterium
GCGGCCTTCTTGGCTACCACCCGTACTGCGAAATCCGGACACATGATCTCGCACATTTCACACTTGATGCAATCTTCCGGCCTAGCTACCAGAGCCTTTCCGTCAGGCTCAGCTTCGAGGACCTTCTTCGGGCACATGGCTATACATATGCCGCAGCCTTTGCACCACTCGCGCCTCACGAGCACCGGCGCCTCGGGGTCTCCTGCCAAGATCAATGGACTCCCCCTCCACGTTCAATCATTGTGTCACCGCTTGCGCACGAGAAGCAGAGCACACACCAACCAGCCCTCGTTCACCCGGAGTGAGGGCCGTACATGCTCTACCCTTTTAATTCTACCATCTCCGTATGCATCCATGCAATGTCTGGTGCATATCCGTCTAGCGTATTTCGTCGGAGAGGGTCAGAGTCACCGGTCCGATCTCCCTGATCACCACCGGGAAACGTATCTGATGGCGACCGGAATCAAGAACAACGCCCTCCGCGTTCACTTCAAGCTCCATCCCGACCGGCAGGCCCAGCGGCGATTCTTCGGTCACGTCGACCGCCTTCACCATGGCGCCCTCCGTCCTGAAGACGATGCTCGATGAGGGCACAGCCTTGCCATCAACTTCCATAGCGCCCGCGGCCGTAAGATGGCCCGACACAAGCGTATTCCGAAGCCTAAACACTAGCCCCGACCCGGCATTTGACAGGCTTCCCCTCACGTAGATACGCTTGACGATTGCTTCGGGCACGTTCACGAGGACTCCCCCTTTGCCGGGCGACCCGCGACCGCCGACCGCCCAGTCATTGCGCTGACTCATCTATACGTCGATGCGCTCCGGAAGGTGAACCCGTCATGCTCACTTGGCGTCCACCTCGCCTGTGTAGGCGTCGAGCCCTGCATGCTCCAAGTAGTGTCGGTCATTGAGGCGTATCACCCTACCGCTGAATCCGCCGCTCTGAATTCCCATCTCTGCCACCGATAGCGATGCGTTTCCCAGCGTCATCCGCCTGTGATTGGCAATATCGAGGCGGAGGATGTGGCATATCAGAGCCTTCAGAATAATCGCATGCCCGACCACAACGATGGTCTCCCCAGGGTGAGCCTCTGCCACGTATCGCAGCAGGTCCCCGGCGCGATCCCACACGTCAAGCGCGCTCTCGCCTCCAGGATACCTTGTAGCGATGGGGTTGCGCCGGTACTCCTCCATCAGTCGCGGATACTCGGCTGCCGCCTCCTCCCACGTCATACCGACAATCTCGCCCACGTCGATCTCGCGAAGGCGCCCATCCGTCGCAAGGACCGCGCCGAGCGCCTCTGCGATGGCCTTCGCCGTCTTCTCAGCTCTGCACAGGGGGCTGGAATAGACGCGCGCCACGGGCAGAAACGGCGACCCTGCCAAGTAGTCTGCACACGCCTCTGCCTGCGCTGACCCGAAATCCGACAACGGAACGTCCAGCCACCCCTGAAACCTCTTCTCTCTGTTGAAAACAGTTTCGCCGTGACGCACTACAAGTAACCTGGTCATGGCTGACGGTCTGTCACTCCTTCCCCTCCGGCTCGCGGGGTGTTATCACCGACACCGCCAACAAATCGGGGTCGAACAGCTCCCGAGCTACGGACTGGGCCTCAGCAGGCGGAATGGACCTGGCAACATCGACACTGTCAATCAAGCGCATGTTGCGGAAGTGATAGGTAAGGAAGTTGTAGGCTATGAACTCCAGTGAGTCGAAACTGCGGAGCATAGATCCGATTACGCGCCTGCGCGTCCTCTCAAACTCGTCAGGATCAACGCCCGCGCTGAGGAAAGAGGCGATACCTTCGGTAACACGCTTCACAAGTCGGTCCGGGCTATTGCTTCTTCCTTCGAACATGGCGAAACCATAGTCATGTTCGCAATCGTAGTCCCAGTCGAAAGAGGCATCAATCAAGCCCTCTTCATACAGCGCATTGTACAGTGCGGAGCTGGTTCCGGCCAGCGTGTGCATGAGCATCTCCATACCGATTATCCTGCGCATGAGAGGCTGGCCGGGAGGACTGGCGAGCGAACTCACGTTAGGGTCTTTGTATCCAAAACAGACAATGGGCTCCGACACGGCCATGCTTTTCTCAACCCGCTGGACCCTGACGCTGCTCGGCTCGTCAGGGCGAATCCTTTCGACCTGGGGGGCGGGGGCGAAATCACGACCGTCTAGAAGCGCCGATGCTCTGTCGGCGACATCGCCCGCAGATACGTCGCCCACCACGAACAGAGTCATGTTGGAAGGGTGGTAGAACGTCCTGTAGCACTCATACAGCATCTCTTTGGT
>DAOPWT010000110.1:2393-5836 GCA_035351775.1 Bacillota bacterium
AACTTGGTGTCGCATGACCCGTACCTGGTTGCGAGCACGGCGTATTTCTTGGCGAACCCGCGCTTGCGCATGGTCGCCACCTCTAGGCCGCAATCGAGCCGAGTGTAGGCAACCTCCTCACGCAGCAGCTCAGACCTGTCTAGCTCCATCTCAGGCATCACGGGCGCCCTCCTCGTTTCGCAAGAAATAGACTGTGTCCAGTCGGATTTCGCGTGCGACTCTCATTACATCTTCCACCGAAACCTGGGATATGCACTGCTTGAGGTGTTCGGAAGTGACGGGGCAGCCGTTGACGATGCCGGCCAGGGCCAGATCCATCAGCGACGACGGCTGATCCCGCATCATCTCGATATCTCGAATGAGGCCGCGCCGCGTATTCTCCATCTCGGTTGTGGTAATGACACCGCGTCTCACATCATCCAGTTGCGCTTCGATGATGCCAACTGCGGTATCGAATGCATCGAAGTCGATGCCGGCGTTGACCCACATCAGCCCCTTGGTCGTCTCAATGCCTGATGAGGCGAAATAGGCTAGGCTGGCGCGTTCCCGGACATTCTGAAATAGCTTAGAGTGGGTGTACCCTCCGTACACACCATTTGCGAAGAGCAACGCGGGGTAATCGGAAGATGCGAAGGTTATCCCCGTGCGATATCCCATGACCAAGTGCCCCTGGCTCACAGGCATGCGCTCCACAATCCGCCTGGGCTCTGAGGACGGCTCAGGGCCCTGGGTGGACGCAGGGCCCGCGGGGCGAGGGCGCCTCACCAGGCCCCGGAAGGCCTCTGTCGCCATTTCGACTGCCCGTTCATGCTCGATGTCCCCTATCGCGAAGATGTCCATGGGGTACTCGCTAACCGCCCTTGCGTGCCATTCGGCCAGAGAGCCCGGAGTAATGGCGTCGATATCCTCCACTCTGCCCAGCTTGCTCACGGCGTAGCGCTCCGCCTTACACATCTCCTCATTACAGCGCCGGAACGCGTAGGCCTGCTTGTCGTCGAGTATGCTCTCGATTCTTCGCCTGAGGTTGATCTTCTCCTGGGCAACATAGTCGGCGCGCAGCCCGCTGCCTTCGGCAGCAGGTTCGACCATTAGCTCACGGAGGATACCGAATCCTTTCCGCAGCATCTCGTCGCCGCCGCCCAGATATGCATCATTGACTACTCCCACAGCGAACATGAGCATATGCCTTTCGCCCTTCTTTGCCACGTCCGCCGTCACAGATGTGCCGTACAGGTCGTCGAGGTTGCGCATGAAATCAGCTGTGTTCGGCCATCTCCGAGTACCCCGGCGAAGGACCTGCCCAAGCAGAGCGTTGCGCGTAGCCCCATCCACTGAAAGGTCAGATTGCAGCACAGCTGCAAGCAGGTTAGTCTTGAACTTCGTCGTACGCAGTGTGTGTAGGTCGGCCGCCATGGGCAGACGCTCGACCTGGAAAACCTCCTCCAAAACGAACCCCCCAAGCAATCCACGAAATCGCATACCTTAGTATGGCCCAATATTGCCGCGCAGTTCAAGTACGTCCTCAATCCGAGCCGGCTGCATCATGCGAAAGGGGGGCGGTTCGCCCGCCCCCCCGGTTGTCGCATCATGGGATCATGGGATCGTGCGCGACTACCGACTACCGCTTCGGCCAGACCCCTCTGGCTGTATACTGTGTGTGCAGCAGTTCGTGGGATCTGTGGCCCAAGGGCTCGCCGAGGAACTCTTCGTAGAGCTGCTTTACCTCGGGGTTGTCATGGGACTTCCTCAGCGGGAGATCGCGATCAGCCTGATATATGGCGTCGATCCTCTCCAGGCGTCTTTCTGTGTTCGTGCCTATGGGTTGGCCGCCTCCGCCTATGCATCCGCCGGGGCACGCCATTATCTCGATGAAGTGGTAGAACGCCTCGCCGGATCGCACCCGCTCCAGAAGCTTGCGGGCGTTTCCGAGTGTATGAGCCACAGCTACGCGTACAGTCGTGTCGCCCAGTACAACCTCGGCTTCCTTGATCCCTTCAAAGCCTCTGACCTCGCGGAAGTCGAGTGAAGGAAGATCCTGCTTCATAACGACCTCGTATACGGTCCTGAGAGCCGCCTCCATCACGCCGCCTGTCGCTCCGAAGATCACCGCTGCGCCAGTGCCGATCCCCAGCGGGGCATCGTAATCTTCCGGCTCCAGGGTAGTCGGGTCGATTCCAGCCTCGCGCAGCATCCGAGCGAGTTCTCTGGTGGTCAGAACCGCATCCACGTCCTGGTACCCGGAAGATCGCATCTCCGGTCGCTCGCACTCGAACTTCTTTGCCGTGCACGGCATGATAGATACCACGAACATGTCGGCTGGGTCCACCCCGGCCTTCTCGGCGTAATACGTCTTGGCCAGGGCCCCGAACATCTGCTGAGGCGACTTGCACGTCGACAGATTGCCGAGCATGTCAGGGTAGAAATGCTCAATGAACTTGATCCAGCCCGGGCTGCACGAGGTTATCATGGGCAGTGTGCCGCCTGTCGTGAGCCTCTGGAGCAGTTCGTTGCCCTCCTCAAGGATAGTGAGGTCGGCTGTGAAGTTGGTGTCGAACACCCGATCGAAGCCCAGAGCCCTGAGGCCCGCCACTAACTGCCCAGTCACTATGGAACCGGGCGCTAGGCCGAACTCCTCGCCCAGGGCGACGCGGATAGCCGGGGCGGTCTGCACAACCACATGCTTCTTGGCATCGCCCAGCGCCTCCCAGACCTTGCGTGTCGAATCTACCTCGCTCAGGGCCCCGGTGGGGCACACGAGTATGCACTGGCCGCACAGGGTGCACGCTGCGTCGCCCAGCGGGAGCTGCCCGGCCGGGCTGACTACCGAGTTGAATCCGCGGCCGGATACGTTGATGGCGGAAACGCCCTGTACCTGCTCGCACACTGCTACGCACCGCCGACAGAGAATGCACTTGTCCGGATCTCGAACGATCGATGGCGTTGAATTGTCCACAGCATGGTGCGCTTTCGCCCCCGCAAAGCGGATCTCCCGGATCCCAAGAGACTCAGCCAGAGCTTGCAGTTCGCACGATCCGCTGCGTACGCAGGTCAGACAATCGAACGGATGGTTGGATATGATCAGCTCCAACACCGCGCGCCGCGCCTCGCGGACCTGCCTGGTGTTGGTGTGAACGACCATGCCCTGTGCAGCAGGGGTAACGCAGGATGCTGCGAGCGTCTTGGCGCCTTCGATCTCCACTACGCACAGCCGGCATGATCCTATCTCGTTTAGCCCCTCGAGGTAGCAGAGGGTAGGTATCTTCACGCCCGCCTGCGTTGCGGCCTCGAGAACGCTCGTGCCTGCCGGGACGGTTACCTGCCGTCCGTCTATGGTGAGAGTGACGTCACCCATTCGTATAACACTCCATTCTCGTGGTCTTACGGCTCACGGACGTCGCACTGGAAGCAGCGGGCAGCCTCCGCCACCGCCATGTCCTCAGTCA
>DAOPWT010000111.1:0-5808 GCA_035351775.1 Bacillota bacterium
CAAGCAGGCCTTTCGGTCAAGCAGTTGACTCGGCCAAACCGCGTTTAGCAGGGCGTCAGCGAACCTATCAGAATAGAGTACGGTTTTTCGCGGAGCCTAGTCAGAAAGTACTAGGTTTTGACGAGCGGTGGGGGAAATCGGATGAATCTGGGACTTTTTGGGGACTAGCAGGCTGCGTGAGGGCCTCGTCGGGGGGACTCAGGAGATATGTGCGCGCAACCATATTATGTAACCAGCCCCTGCCTGCGGATTTGCCGAGAGCCTGGTGCCATAAAAAGGATGCGCCGTTGCCGGCGCGAATTCAGATAACTTGCACCCACCAAACCACGCAGAATTCGTATAGGTTGCCCGAAAAACCTATCACAAAACGAATAGGATGCCTGGGAACCCCGTCAGGGCCGATCATGGGGCAATGCAACACCCAGTAATGACCATGGGCGCGGGTGAGTGCATCGCGCTGCCCGTCGCTCATTGGGCCAGGCGATAAGCGTCCCAGCAGGCATCACCCCGGCAATCTGCCGGCGCGGCCGCGCTACCTGTGTTCCGCCGGGAGCAGACCCTCGTCGCGGGCGACCATGATGGCTTCGCGGTACTCGGATCTGGACAGAGGGCGATTGAGTTCGGGATACTCGTCGGCCAGATGGGCCGGGCGGTACTGTGCCATTACATTGACGTAGGTGGCGGGCGAGATCTCCTGAGCTATGAACCGCATTATCTCTCGGGTCTCGCCTAGCCGTCCGGGCATTACCAGGTGGCGCAGGATCAGGCCGCGGCGCGCAACACCGTGTTTGTCGACTACCAAGTCGCCTACCTGGCGGTGCATTTCCCGGATGGCCGCCCGCGCGACTGTTGGGTATCGTGGGGCGCTCGAGAAACGTTCTGCAGCGTCTGCGTCTGCGAATTTGAAGTCCGGCATGTAGATGTCGACTACCCCGTCAAGCAGCTTCAGAGTCGGAAGCGCATCGTAGCCTCCGGTGTTATACACCAGCGGCAGTCGCAGGCCTTCGCCTGCAGCTATGATCAGCGCTTCGAGGATCTGTGCTACGACGTGACTCGGCGAGACCAGGTTGATATTGTGGCAACCCTTCGCCTGCAGGTTCAGCATCATCTGAGCCAGCCTATGGTGCGTGACTTCCTCTCCGACGCCGCATGCGCTGATGTCGTAGTTCTGGCAGAATACGCACGCGAGATTGCAGTTGGCAAAGAAGATCGTTCCTGAGCCGCCTCTGCCTACCAGCACATCCTCTTCGCCGAAGTGGCGACCGAAACTGGCTACGCGAGCAAGCCTTCCGGTTCGGCAGAACCCAAGCTCCCCGCCGATACGGTCCACACCGCAGGCCTGGGCGCACATCACGCAATGAGACAGCCGCTCTACCGCCTCCGCGGCGCGCCGCTTTAGCTCGCCGGTTCGGTAGAGGTCGAGATAGACGGGGGTTGTGGGGCTCTGCGAGCTCGCGTCAGTACCGGAGTTCATGGATGCGGAGAGCTACCTCCTTGTGCTGATTTCATCTTTCCCAGATAGGCATTTCGCGTCAATTCGGTCCAGACGGACATGCTGGATGACGAGCATGATATTGCCATCGCCTACATTCTATATGTGTGTCATACGGTTCCTGCACGTGAAGGGGCAGTGTGCGTGTGCGCAGGTTGTGATGGATCAGCAACGAATACGTGCGAGAGGATGAACCGAACTACTTCCGAGTCGGATGTGTTAAACGAGTACAGGGAGCGGGGTGAAAGAGCAGGATGCCCAACGAGACCTTGCTTGTGGAGCGCGCCAAACGCAATGACCGCGACGCGCTGGAGGAGCTGTTTCGGGCCAACTACCCGGTGCTCCTCGGGGCTCTTGTTCGAATAACTGGGGATGCTCATGTCGCGGAAGATGTTGCACAGGATGCTGTGCTCCGGGCCATCGTGAACCTGGAGAAGTACGAGCCTCGAGCCAAATTCTCCACTTGGCTCATCACCATTGCCCTGAACACATACAGGAATCGATTGCGACGCGCACGGCGCGAGCTGCCAACTGAAGATGTGAACACCGCTGCTGCCGACGATGCGGGCGGCTCGGCGGGCAAGGAGAGTGCCAAGAGCGCCGAGGACCTGGCTCTTGGGCGCCTGGCGACGAGTGACGCTGCGAGCCTGCTCGGTTCGCTGGGCGATGACAAGAGGCAGGTGTTCATTCTGAAGCACTACTATGGGTTTACATATCAGGAGATAGCCGACGCGGTCGGCTGTCCTATCGGCACAGTGCGGTCAAGGCTTCACGATTCGATCCAAATACTCAGGCGCGAAATCGCCAGGAGGGGCCTGACATGAACAGGGAGAGCGAGAAAGTTCGAGAACCGTTGCCCGACATGGCGTATGCCGACATCGCTGCTTTGCTTCCGGCGCAGCCCGATGACTGCCCCGTCGCAGGCATATCACCTGACTGGGCGCGGCTCAGCTCGACTATCGAGCGTGGAATCCGGCTCAGGATTGCACGAGAGCGCAGGGCTGTTGGGCTATTCGCGCTGACCGCCGCAGGAATCCTGGCGGCTGTGTGGGCTCCGCTTCTGGCGCGCAATCCACAGGCGCTTCTGGCTCTTCAGGCGATGGGGTTCTTCGGAGTAGCACTGTTCTACTTGCCAATACACGTACTGCGCGCGCGGAGAGGTGATGACATGTGAGCACGTTCCATCCGATTTTCTGGGTCCTGCTGGGCGCGCTGGTAGTCGTGCAGGCCACGTGGATATTCCGCGACGCGCGCCGGCGCGGTGAGGGATATGCGTGGCTGTGGGGGTTGTTCGGGCTTGTCAACGTCCCGTCGTCCCTCATAGTCTACATCCTCGTCACCAGACGCGGGAACGCCCGATGCGCGAGGTGCCGCAAGGCGATTCCCCGCAAGTCAAAGATCTGTCCTTACTGCGGATCGAGGAAAGAGGAGGAGGATTAGCATGACATTTGCAGGTATGTCCCTCGCGGAACTGCTGAAGCTGCTCGCGCCGCTGATTGTGGCGGAGGTGGCGCTCAAGATATACTGCCTAGTCTTGCTGGGGCGAACCGAACCCAGGGCTCTGCCCAGGTGGGCATGGGCGCTGATCATACTGGTTGTTTCAACGCTCGGGTCAATCGCGTATCTGGTATTTGGACGAAAGAGAGACTGATCTGATGCTCAATGTAGAGGCGCTTTCGAAATCATACGGGCAGACCCGGGCTTTGCGCGATGTGACGTTTCAGGTGACGGCGGGCCAGGTGTTCGGCTTTCTGGGCCCGAACGGAGCAGGCAAGACTACGGCCATGAACATAATCGCCGGCCTGATGGACTTCGATTACGGCAGTGTAACCATAGACGGCATGGACCTGCGTCGCAACCGGTCCGGACTTCGGGGCGTGGTGGGCTACCTTCCGGAGTCGCCGGCGTTCTACGGCTACATGACTGCCCGGGAATACCTGCTCTTCATCGGGGATGTTTCTGGTCTTGCACCCGCCGCGAACAGGGCGCGGGCGGATGAGCTTTTGGATACGGTGGGCCTTGCCGAGGCCGCACGCAGAAGGATCGGGGGATACTCGCGTGGCATGAAGCAGCGACTGGGAATGGCAGCCGCCATCTACAACCGACCGCGTTTGCTGCTACTTGACGAGCCGACTTCCGCCCTGGATCCCGAGGGGAGGCTGGACGTGATTACGCTCATCGCACGGATGCGCGATGCTGGGATGACGGTGTTTCTATCGACCCACATCCTCGCCGATGTGGAGAGGGTGTGCGATTCGGTGGCGATCATCAAGGACGGGGCTGTAGTGGCGGCGGACAGCATGACTCGTCTGCGCGAGCGCTACATTCAGCCGGTTGTGGACGTGGTGTTTGATCGAATGCTCGAGTCAGTCCCGGCCCAGATCACGAGCGCAGTCCATGTTGATCGGGTAACGCTGGATGGCGACAGGATGTCAGTCTTCATGCGCGATCTCGAGCCCGGTAAGCGCGAACTCCTGCATGCCCTGGCTGATCTAGATGCGGACGTGGCGTCATACAGCCTGAGGCAGCCGAGTCTTGAGGATATCTTCGTTAGGCTGGTGAACAGCAGATGAGCACATTCGCAGCGTATCTCAAGAAAGAACACATGGAATCTTCCAGGCAGAGCAAGTATCTGGTCCTCGGAGCATTCTTCGGTTTCTTTGCACTGTCCACTCCGATCATGCTCAGGCTCATGCCGAGCATCATCGAAAGCCAAATGCCCAGCTTTCCAAAGGAGCTCATGGAGTTCGATGCAGTCTATTCAGTGCAGAACTACATCAGAAACATCTACCAGCTGGGCAATATGGCGGTTTCCTTTGTTCTCATGGGAGTGCTTGCAGACGAGCGTCTACAGGGGAAGCTTGTGTATCCGGTATCGCAGGGCGCGAGCATGGCGGGCGTTGTCGGGGCCAAGCTTGTCCACTACGGTGTCGCGGTGTCGGCCATCGTATTTGCCTCGACGATGCTGAACTACTACTACTCGGTTGTTCTGTTCCCGGGCAACAATCCCGGCATTGCGGCGGCTGCGCAGTCGGCAGGCCTGCTTGCTGCCTACTTCGCGACCAGAGTGGTGCTTGTCGCGTTTGCGAGCGCCATGTTCACGAAGCCGCTCGCGGCCGGGTTGGTCGCCCTTGTCGTGAGCTACGTGGAGCCGATCTTCACATCACTGCCGCGCTGGAAGTCTTTTGTGGCATACAGCCTGATAGATATTGCAGGCAACTCGCTGGGGACTGGGAGTGGGATGGGGATGGGTACGGGGATGGGGACAATGCCTGGGGCTGGGGTTGGGGCTGGGGCTGTGGGCGGCGCCAGCGCCGGGGCGATGATGGCGGTTGGCAGGACCGGGAACGAGGTCAACGGTTGGGTTCTGGCTGCAGCTCTGATAGTGGAGGTTGCGGTGATTGCATTGGTGACTGTATGGCGCATGAAGAACGTTGAGATCGCGCCCGGGGCTGGAGGTCAGTGACTGTCGGGCCGGGGCGAAAGGGGCACGAGGTAGAGTGCGCAGGTGGCGGTGAGTGGGTGGACTAGGGTATTCGCAGTAGCACCTGCGAGGTCATCGCCGAATTCGTGCAGGAAACCTCTGTAGTAGCTACCCTCCAAGCGCTCGACGGCGGCGGCGATCGGGTTGGGAGGGGGGAAGTAGTCCACTATCACCACAGCATTACGGGCCGCCTGGATCATGTCGACGAGGACTTCTACTCGGTACTCGCGCGGCAGACCGTGGAGGAGCATTCCCGTGCACACGATGTCGAAAGGAGCGCCCGGCTGGCGTGATGCAAGGTGTGCCTCGGCTTCGATGTAGTCCGCAGCGCGAGGACGGCGACGTCTGGCGACTTGCAGCATGGCTCTGCAAGAGTCGATGGCCGTGACTTGGAATCCGCTACTAGCAAGCTCAGAAGCGAAGAGACCGGTGCCGGTTCCTACATCCAGGGCGGTCGGCGCCGGCGGCATACGCTTGGATCCGGATGCGTGTAGGCCGGTCTGGAGAAGCAGGTCCACGGCCATTCGGTAGACTCGAGTCATGGAACGAGCCAGCATAAGGTCGTATACAGGCGCGATCATTGAGAACAGACGTTGAGTCCGTAGAACGTGATCCGCGCGGTCTGTGGGTTTCTGCAGACTTTCGGAGATCAAGCCCACCCCCCTTATGGTCGCTGCCGGCCCGACTAACCCAAGTATTGCCCAGACTTCTGCGGTTCAGATACCAGAGCGCTCCCGATTGTTCGCACAGTGAATACCTGGCTCGGAGGACTCGCGCCGCGTCAGGGAGCGCATGCCGGTAGCCCGAGTCGATACTGGCCCGATCGATGCCG
>DAOPWT010000112.1:0-5806 GCA_035351775.1 Bacillota bacterium
TCGTGTACGCGCGCACTCCCAAAGACGTAGTCGACGCTTTCACCTACAAGGACGGGCATGTGTACCAGATCCCCTGGAAGGGCAACCCCATAATGCTCGCATACAACGTCAAGCTGCTGCGGGCCAATGGAATCGATCCGAAGTCGCTTGCGACCTACAGCGGCTTCTTGGCGGCGGCTGAAAGAATGGTGAAAGACCTGGACGGCGATGGGCGCCCAGACCAATGGCTGTATGCTCCCACGGTAGACGTCACTTGGTGGCAGCGGCTGTTCGATTTCTACACGCTCTACATCGGGGCGAGCGGCGGCAAGACCCTGCTCAGCGCGGGTAGGGTGGATTTTGAGAACGATGCGGCTGTGCAGGTGTTCACCTTCCTACAGACCATCTTCAAGAAGGGACTGTGCCCCAAGGGCGCGATGATCGGAGACGCATTCCTAAACGGCAAGATCGGGGCCACGATCACCGGGCCATGGTCAGTCCCCTACTACGACCAAAACGCGCCTGCGGGCTTCGAGTACGACTTCGTTCCGATTCCTATGCCTGACGGCATGCGGGGGCCTGTAATCACTTTCGGCGACCCCAAGAACATAGCGATTTTCGCGAGCAGCAAGCATCCGCTGGAGGCGTGGGAGTTCGTGAAGTACATCATGTCGCCGACGAACGACCTTCTGTGGCTGGAGATCACGAGCCAGCCGCCGTATCGCCGCGATCTCGCGCAAGACCCGATGTTCGCGGGTTACTTCAAGAAGAACCCCCTGATGGCCAAGTTCGTGGAACAGGGCGTGTACACTCGTGGCGTGGACGACAGCAAGTATTTGATCGAGATATTCGATGCGATCTCGAAGCAATATGACCTCTGCTGTGTTCAGGGGAAGAAGACGCCCAAGATCGCTGTGCGCGACGCAGCTCAAGCGGTTCGCGACATTCTTGCAGGGTGGTAGGGGCATCAATGTCTATAGATAGGCCGCATTTCATGTTCATGTCCCGGATTCTGGCGCTCGTGGCGGTGAGCCTGCTTTTTGCGGGCTTTGGGCCTGGGCCGGCCATGTGGGCGGCCACCGGGGCGAGGGCCCCAGTTCAGCTTGACTTCTGGTGTTCGTCCAACCCGTACGAGATCGAGTTCGCCAGAGTGGTGGTGGACAAGTGGAATCTGGCGAGGTCGGATATCCAAGTCAAGCTGCAGCCGCTGCCTGCGTCGAGATCCACAGAGGAAGCGCTGCTTGCGGCGATAGCGGCTCGCACGACGCCGGATGTGTGCGCCAACATATACCCCGGAGTCGTGACGCAGTTCGTCGCGGCAGGCGGGCTGTACCGCATGGACAGCTTTCCGGATTTCGTCGGCTTCATGCGCGCGCGTCTGCCGGACGGAATCCTAGAGCAGTACAAGTCGCCCGATGGCCACTACTATCAGGCGCCGTGGAAGTCGAACCCCCTGATGGTGGCCTACAATGCAGTCATGCTTCGGGCCGCAGGCATCGACTCCGCATCACTAGGAAGCTATGGCGGCTTTCTGGCAGCGGCGGCCAAGCTCACGCGCGACACCAATCGCGACGGCAGGACGGATCAGTGGATGATCTACCTCAACATAGAGCCCATATGGTGGCAGCGGTTCTTCGACTTCTACACACTGTATGCCGCGGCAAGCGGTGGCCGGACGCTGATCGAGAACAACAGGGCGGCCTTCAACAACAGCTCCGGAGTAGCTGTAATGCAGTTTCTGTCGGACCTGTTCCGGCGGGGTTACGCTCCTAAGTCGGCGTTTCCCGGCGACGTGTTTCTGCAGCAGAAGGTGGCGGCTGTCATAACAGGGCCTTTTGCAGTTCCCTTCTATGAATCAATGAAGCCCAAAGGTTTCGAGTACGACTTCGTGCCCATGCCTGTCCCGGACAGCTACCGTGGTCGGGAAGTATGGACCTATGGCGACCCCAAGAACATCGGGATTTTCGCGACGAGCAAACACCCCAAAGAAGCCTGGGAATTCGTGAAATTCGTCCTAAGCGAGGAGAATGACGCACTCTTCCTGGAGATGACGAGCCAGATACCGTACAGGCGGAATCTTGAGGCATCGCCTGTGTACAAGTCACTGCTGAGAAAGCAGCCGATGCTGGCGAGATTCGTCCGCCAGGCTGAGTTCACGTGCGGTGCCGACAACGTGCGGCCGCTTGTTGAGGTCTACGACGCCATCGCTCAGGAATACCAGTACTGCGCCGTTCTCGGACAGGAATCGGCGTCTTCTGCCATGGAAATCGCCGAGGAGAAGGTCAACGAGATACTCAGCGACTATTAGGCCGTCTATTGCGATTTCGCGCAGAGTTGGAGGAGCGAATCATGCGTATCCTGGGAGATTTGCGCGCGCTGAGGACGATCGTGCGCGTTGTCATGGCGGCGGCGATCGCGGTCCTGTGCGGCGTTTCGGCCCGCGCGGCGGCGCCGCCGCCTGCCGAGATGATCAACCTTGCTCATCTTGACTACCTAAGAGACGAGATCAATCTGTCAGACGGGACTGTAATCCCCATATGGTGGGTGTACTGCGAGCCGACCGTGAGCGGCGACAGGAGTTCCAAATACAAGTATGTGGAGGCCGCCAGCGAGGGCGTAAGCTGCGTAGATGATGTTGCCCGGGCTGCGCTGGCGTACCTTGCCGACTATGAACGCACCGGCAATCCGCACGATCTTGACATGGCCCGTAATGCGTTCAGCTTCATCGAATACATGCGAACGCCTGAAGGGCACTTCTACAACTTCGTCCTGGAAAGCGGCGCCCGCAACCTCAAGGGATCCACCAGCGAGAAGGGGGTCAACTGGTGGACGGCCCGCGCCATGTGGGCCCTGGCCCGCGGGGTGCGAGTGTTTGGCCGGGCCGAGCCGGATTCCGGCTACGCCGAGCACCTAGAGGCGCTTATGGGGCCTTCGCTCGATGCCGTGCATGCCTTCCTGACGGATGGGGATCCGGCTCTGTTTGGTCAGTACAAGACTCTGCACGGCACTTCGATTCCCGCCTGGTTCGTCGGTGACGGCGCAGATGCATCCGGCGTCGTCGTGATGGCTCTCTGCGAACTGTATCAGGCGCGGCCAAAGCCGCGCACGGCGGAGATGATACGGATGTTCGCCGGCGGGATCGCCCAGTTCCAGATGGGCACGGCAGACGAGTTTCCGTTCGGGGCGCACATGCCGTGGGGAGGATCGATCAGTCACTGGCACGGGTGGGGCTATCACCAGATCCGCGCGCTGGCCATGGCGGGCAGGGCGCTCGGAAACCGGGAGTGGGTGCAGTCCGCC
Source organism: Bacillota bacterium (assembly GCA_035351775.1). Lineage (GTDB taxonomy): Bacteria > Bacillota > DTU025 > DTU025 > DTU025 > UBA5389. Next base: position 3,280 of record DAOPWT010000112.1, read on the forward strand.
GAGCGCGCCGCGAACAGTTTCGTCACTCACATGTTGGCCTCTATTGGCCTGTTCGCCCACATGGGGCCGGCCCCCCTTACCTATGTCCAGCTGGCCTATGGCTGTCAGACCGTCACAACCGGACTTCTGGAGCTATATCGCGCCACAGGCCGCGAGATCTATGCGATCCTGGCGGGCATGTCCGGTTCGTGGCTTCTGGGAAACAACGTTGCTGGGCATCCAATGTACGATGCCTCCACCGGTCGCGGTTGGGACGGCATCGACCCGCCCGGCCCTGAACGCGGCATAGGCGTGAGCTTCAACTCGGGCGCCGAGTCTACGATCGAGGCAGTGACGACTCTGATTGAGCTTGCCACCGTGCCAAAGGCATGCGAATATATGAACCTTGCAACGCGGGCCCGCTATCCTTTCAGAGTCGTGGAGGCTGAGTCGTTCGATAGGCCGGCATCGGGCAGGCCCCGCAAGATGTGGGCGAGCTGGACAGGGGAGGGCATCCCAAGCGGCGAGTTCTACGTCACGGCGAGGTCGGGCGACAGCTTCACGCTGAGTTTCTCGATTCCAAAAGACGATGAGTTCATCCCGTACATCGTCTACGAACGGCAGGCCGTGGCCCCGGGGCAGGTGAGCCTGGCCATATCGATAGACGACGGCGAGCCGATCATCGTCGACGCGAGCGGTTCGCCTGACACCAAGTACTTCGTCATGGAGAAGCTCAGCAACCACGTGTGGCTGTCCGCCGGGCGGCACAGCTTGACCGTGAAGTTTGCCGGCGCGAGCAAGAGCCTGAATGCGTCTCTTGATGCCTTTGTGTTCCAGCCCATAGTTGAATGGAGGCATATGACTGGGCCCGACTATCAGAACGTCGTGCTTGCCAGGAACTTTGCCGGGCAGGCGGTGACCCGGGAGATTGGTGTAGACATCAGGAAGTCCGCGCCGGCGGCCGATATCGAGTTCCTGGTGCGCTGCTACACCGCCGAAGGCGAGCTCGCGCAGGAGGTGCGTCTCGATAAAGCGGTGATGCCGGGGGCCGAGACGGTTGTGTTTGACTTGCCTTTAGAGCCTTTCGGCTACTCGCTGGTGGAGTGGAGATAACGGAGCGACTACGCGCGGCAATCGGAAGCGTATCCAATATGGCGACGAGGAGGAGAATTCGAGATGGTAAACAAGGGCAAGAGTCTTCTGGCGGCTCTGACAGTGGCGATTGTGATGATCGCCATGGCAGCTGGGGCGTCTGCCGCCACCAAGTCGGCAGTGATCGATGTCAAGTCGGTTACGGGTGTTCCTGTGCCCGTGTCGTTCACAATGAACCAGATTCGGGAGGCCATCGGAGTGGACTTCGCGGCCAACTGGGATTCGCTCAGAGTCCAGGATTCGGCAGGCAATCTGATCCCGTTCCAGCTAGACGATGTCGACCTGTCAGGCGGTGTATCTCGCGGCGATGAACTGGCGTTTCTGGCCACAGGGCCGGTGAAGATCGTGGTATCGGACGAGTCGCCCGAGTCGAAGCCGTCTTTCGATGCAGCTTTTGAGGTGGAGCCTGCGGAGACGGGCGGGTTCGTTGTCCGGGCCCTGGATGGGCTGTTAACTGCGAGTGTAAGCAAGTATGCCACCGTGGACCTGATCAGTTTCAAAGGTGTGGAGCATAAATACGCGCGCGACATAGGCATGATCAGGTACGCAGGTTTCCCCTACAGCACTTACTGGTACGATGAGAACCTGGACCGCCACGAGGAGAAGACCACGTTTGAGGAGCCCATCCGGATAGTCAAGTCTGCCGCGCTGCCAGGAGGCCCCGTCCGCGCTACTGTTGTGGCCCAGACGGCATCGGATCTCTTCCCCGGGCTGCGCCAATCGATAGTTGTCTCCATATACAAGACCGGCGAAGTCAGGGTGAACAACCGCCTAGTCACGGCGGGCTACTCCGATCTGACCAAGCTCTTCACGATGTGCGGCGGTGTGATGGGCGATGTTGAAGACGCTCGCCACATCCTTCCCGTCTTCCGCTGGACGGATTGGGCCGACGAGCTCGGGATATCATCCGAGGAATACTGGGCGGGGCTCGGCGTGATCACGCGAGTGGATGGGCAGCCTTACATAACATTCGCCGACGCCCGCGGCCCCAAGCCGGCGTGGTGGGGAGCGTCATACCTGTTCTGCAGCCCAGAGCGGTGGCGGACCAACTTCTCGGCAGGCCTGAAGCTGGGCGTAGCTGAGTGCCTGATGGACGTGCCTGAGCTACCCGCCGACCTCGTCGACAAGCTCAAGATGGATCACTGGCATCTCGAGGGCGAGTGGCGAACCGGCCCATTCCGCTGGATAGCCAGCGAGATCGTGGATTTCCGCGCGAAGAGCGGCATTAAGGTCGACATCATGCCCGATATGAATGAAGGGAACTGGCCTGTTCACATGATCCCAGGCGATACCGTGGAGCGCGTCAACTACTATCTCCTGTATGAAGCGCCGGATGCGCCATCGGCCATTCGGTATCTTGAGAACAGGTATGCCGAGCTTGCCGGTGTGGTGATCA
>DAOPWT010000113.1:0-1271 GCA_035351775.1 Bacillota bacterium
GCACTTGGTTTCACAGCAACCCATAGACCTTTCAACCTCCTCTGCCGGCCATTGCAGCCACAGCCTATACATGCATGATTCATGCCACATTCCAAAGTGGCGTCTAGCTGGTGATCATCGCAGCCCACGCAGACGGCCTGATGCATTTATGCATCGCTAGTGAACGGTTTCACATTTCCCGCGTCAGCGAATTACGGCTCGCCGCGAACGGCATACACGTTGTAGCAGCAGTCGGGCCCCTGAGGGCAAGTCTTCAGAACACGTAATGCGAACTTGCATCGCGTGATGCGCTTTCGCATCATTCACCGCCGCCGCTCGCAAGCCTCTGAATCTTTCTTACTATTGTGGACTGGTTGACGCCCAGTGCACGGGCTATCGCGTAGGTGCTGGGGCATGTTTCGGAAGCGCGCTCTATGAGCTGCCGTTCCACCTCTTCCACTGCCTTGCGCAGCGGCATGATGCCCGACACGCGGACTTCGCCTCCATCTTTGGCCTGTGAAGTCCTGATATGAGCCGGAACATGCTCAATACCGATGACAGGCGCATCTACTGTCACCACAAGAAACTCAAGCACGTTCTCGAGCTCTCTCACATTCCCCGGCCAACTATACCTCTCCAGCGCTTCTCTGGCCTCTCTGGATATCCGACGCGGCCTGCCGTACCTGGCGCCCCACTTCTCGAGGAAATGGTAAGTCAGCGGCGCAATGTCGCCGGCTCTTTCGACAAGGGACGGAACTCGGATGGGGATCACATTCAGTCGGTAGTATAGGTCGTTTCGAAAGCGCCCTTCCTTCACTGCCCGTTCAATGTCGCGGTTGGTGGCGGCAATCACACGGGCGTCCACCCTGATCTGCCTCGTGCCTCCCACACGGACCAGGCACTTCTCCTGCAACACTTGGAGCAGCTTGGCCTGGAGCGCCATGGGCATCTCGGTGATCTCGTCCAGGAACAGCGTACCTCCTGAGGCCAGCTCAATAAGCCCAGGCTTGCCGCTGCGGCGCGCCCCTGTGAAGGCTCCTTCTTCATATCCGAACAGCTCGGACTCGAGCAGAGTCTCAGGTATGGCTGCACAGTTGATCTTGATGAAGGGTTCAGCGCTTCGATTGCCGGTACGGTGAATGTACCTGGCTACCACCTCTTTGCCCACGCCTGACGCGCCGGTGATGAGGACAGTCGACGACACACTCGATACCTTGTGCATCAGTGCTATTACGCTCTCCATCGCCGGGCTGTATGCAACCATGTCTACTGGCTCGCGATCTGCCGCGAAG
>DAOPWT010000113.1:1371-5683 GCA_035351775.1 Bacillota bacterium
CAGAGCGAGAGCTCCACAAGGGGAGCGGTGATCCCGCCGGAAGATATCGCGTCCAGAACTTCCATGCACTCGCGAAAGCCTGCAGCGCTCACTGCTCCCCGCCAAAAGGCGCCCCCTGAAGCATCCAGGCTGTGAAGCAATCCAGCCGGTAACGGCAGCATACGCCCGGGTCCTTCAGCCGCCGCATCCGGTGCCGATGGAGGGCAATGATCGATATGCAATCCCGCCATGTCGAACAGTTCGTGCAGTTCAGAAAAGGTAAGCACCACATCGGGCCCGCCCTCCACGCTCCGCACGGCTGACGTCGCCCGAGTGCTGCCTGCATCGCCGCATTCCAGCCTGAACGCAGCACAGGGCGTGACGCAAACAACCCGTGAGCACCCCGAGGCACGGGCCGCCCGTGAAGTGGCAACCTCCGGCGATACAATCGGGGCCAGGTTCTGCGCCATATCAGGCCTGTGTGCCTCGATGAGCCGAACCAGGGCCGGACATGTCGAGGTTATGATTGTGCGCCCCGAAGAAGACTCGAAAACGGCACGGTACGCCGGCGCCAGCATCTCCGCCCCTGCCGCCGCTTCCCACACTTCGGCAAAACCCAAAGCTCGCAGCGCCCCAATGATCGTCAGCGGATCATGATCGGGGAAGGCCCCAGGGAAGCTGGGCGCCATCACTGCAACAGTATCGCCCTGAGCCAGCAAGTCCAGCGCTACCCGGGCGTGTTGGGCGAAGGCAATCGCACCGTGAGCACACTCCTGTACACAAGCGCCGCATCCCATGCATATCTCGCTGTCTACGCGCACAGCATTGTCCGCTGCGTGTATCGCCTCCACAGGGCAGGCACGCACACACGCGTAGCACCTCGTGCATAGGTCATCGCGCGTTTCGATCAGCTCCACATCAGCCGCCCCCAGTTGCAATGCAGAATCGCATCAATGGCACAACGCCATTATACCATCACCGCTGCGACCGCGCACAGGACCCGCCGCTGTGACAGGATATCGGCATCGCCACCGGATGTAGTATAATCCAGATAACCGGTAGCCGGGAATTGGGGGAGGCGTGTGTAGATGCAGAGAACGCGCGTAGCCGTGGTTGGATTGGGCAATGTCGGGCGAGGAGCCGCCGAGGCGTTAGCGACATCGCCTGATTTTGAGCTCGCAGGGGTTGTCAGAAGACGGGCCCAGCCCGGTGTGCGCGTCGCGGGGCCGAATTGGGAAGCGCCTGCAGTGACCCGAATAGACCAGCTGGACAAGGTCCGTGCCGCCCTGATGTGCGTGCCAACTCGCGAGCTCGAACCGATGGAGCATGCCCTCTTGCGATCGGGGATAAGTGTGGTGGACACGTTTGACATACACGGCGATCCACTTTTGCGCCACAAACAGTCTTTGGCTGCTTCGGCTGCCCAGGGTCAGGCTACGGCCGTCATAGCTGCCGGCTGGGATCCGGGCGCCGACTCGGTGATCAGGGCGCTGCTTGAGATCATCGCCCCGACCGGAATCACCTACACCAATTTCGGGCCCGGCATGAGCATGGGCCACTCTGTGGCTGTGCGGGCCATACCAGGAGTGGCGGATGCCGTATCCGTGACTCTCCCCGCAGGCTACGGCAGGCATAGGAGGGCCGTCTATGTTGAGCTCGACGGGTCGAGGTCCTTCGCCCACGTCGCGTCCGACGTCCGTCGCGACCCTTATTTCGTCAACGACGAGACCGACGTATTCGAAGTGGATTGCGTGAGCCGGGCGGCCGATCCTGGGCATGGCGTCGTGATCGACAGGAAAGGCGCTTCTGGGCTGACTGGCAATCAGTTGCTCAGATGGGAGATGAGGGTAACCAACCCGGCCGCTACGGGCCAGATTATGGTAGGAGCGCTCAGAGCAGGCCTCAAGAAGGCGCCGGGCGCGTACACGATGATCGAATTGGCGGCGGCTGACATGCTGCCAGGGGCCATCGAGGACCTGGTGAACAGGATCGTCTGAAGTTCCTTAGGACCCGCCGCGCTCGCCGGCTCCCATAACCCTGTTCTTGCCCTGACGCTTGGCCTCGTACATGGCCGCATCGGCGGCTCTCACGAGCGAGTCGACCGATCGGCCGGATTCGGGCATGGAGGCCACGCCCAGGCTTATGGTGGCTGTCACCGGAGTGCCCTCCACCATGAGCGGTGAGCGCTCCATTTCCGCCCGAAGCCGTTCCGCAACCACCAACCCGTCAGCTTTGGTCGTGTTGGGCAAGATGACCATGAACTCGTCTCCGGCGTATCTGGCGAGTATGTCGGACTTACGAGCCGCCGCGCGCATGGTGTCGGCCAGGCGGATCAGGTGCATATCGCCTATGACATGCCCGTACATGTCGTTGATGTACTTCAGGCGATCAGAATCCAGCATCACCAGCGTAAGGGGTGTACCATGTCGGAGAGCTCTCTCAATCTCCTTCTCGAGAAGATCACAGAAGTACCTATAGTTGCCGAGCCCGGTCAGATCATCGGTGAGCGATAGCTCGCGGGCCGACTGGTACAGCCGCGCGTTCTCCAGGGCTATGGCAGAGCTGGACGCGATCGTCATCAGGAGATCCTTCTCCTCCTCGCCGTAGGCGTTCATCGTGTAGCTCTGCGCTGATATCGCGCCCACCACGTGGGCACCCACACGCATGGGGACAATAATAACCGAGCTCGTAACCTCATCAAGGTTGTGCCCAAGCCTGCGTTCCCCGTCCATCATCTCGTCTTCTCGGCGGTTGAAAAGAATCGGCCGACCGCTCGTGATTACCTTTGCGGTGGGCCCCGATTCCATGGAGAACCGCGTCGAAGGAGAACGAACTCCCTGGTCCATGAGAAACGCCATCTCAATTTCGCGGCTTCCCGCATGGTATATCGCCACGAAAAAGGCATCGACAGGGATTATCCGACAGACCTCTCGGTATATCTTGTCGAAGAGCGCATCGCGTTCAAGAACCGACGTAAGACTCATGGATATCTCATTGAGAGTGGACAGGTAGTCAGCCCTTCGCTGGACCTCATCCAGCAGGTGAGCGTTTCCCACAACCACACTCAGCTGCTTGCCCAGCATCTCAAGGAACTCGCAGTCCTCCGGCGTATATGCGACGCCCGAACGCTTATTGCCGAACGTAAGCGCTCCAATGCAGTCAGGACCGGACATGAGAGGCGTGGCAGCAACTGCGTGCAGTCCTTCTGCAACCAGTTCTGGAATGGCCCCTGCAAACGAAGCATAGTCGGGTACCCTGACCGTCTGCCGATTCGCAACGGCCACGCTGACCAATCCCTCGTCTTTCCTGAAGGCCCTGTTCAGCAGCCCTGGGGGCAGATTTCTGCAGGCCGATGCAACCAATCGCCCGCGCCGGTCCTTGAGAGCAACTAGGCCAATGTCGCCGCCGAGCACCTCTAGGCCGCCATCGAGAATCAGTTCCAGCGTCGCCCTCAGCCCGATCCCTGAGTTGATCTTGCGGGTAATGCGTGCGAGAACCTGGTCCCAGCGTGCCCGCCTATCGAGCTTGTCACGGGCCGACGTCAGCCGTGCGGCACAATCCTTCAGAACCTTCGATGCGAGGCCGATTCCCCCGGCCGTTAACGCGATGATTCCGCATCTGTACGGCAGTACCCATCCGGGCATGGCTGGCTGACTCGACCACGGAAAAGCGGCCGCAGCGTACAGCGCCGCGGATATGATACCGCCAATGAAGCTTGAAATCGCGCTCTCCTGCAAGGCGATGATAGCGAGAGCCACAAAGTACAGGGCATATGCCTCGCTCGCAAGCCCTTCTCCAAGGCGCACGAATATGGATATCAGCCCCATATCGAAGGCCGACGCCACAGTATTGACTATGCGCAAGTTGAGCCTGCCGCCTACCATCCACACGGCAACCGACAACGCCGCCGCAGGCACGACAGTAGTGATCACTCCTGGACGTATTGCAAGCCTGTGAAGGCCGAACACGATGCATGCAGCCACGATCACTGAACGAAGAAGCATGATGGCAATGCCAGCCGGACGCACATACTTGCCGTCCATACCCAGAGGCTGCAGCTCACGCAGAGGAGATGAGACCCCCCTGCTACTTGTCAGTGCTGACATCTGTACCACCAACCACTATTTTCTTTCCAGCTTCACGCCTCAGCCGGCGTTGGGTCACTATCGTGCGTCTCTTTGGCGTTTTTCAGGCACAATGTGAGTAGAGATGGTCCTATCGCTTCAAAGAAGAGAATCCCAGGCACCACAATTGATGCGAGCATGGAACGGTGATCCGGCAGGGCAACTCCGGCTGCGACGGTGAGCCCCGCAGCCAGGCCCGCCTGGGGCAG
>DAOPWT010000114.1:0-5586 GCA_035351775.1 Bacillota bacterium
AGGATCCCACTCGTGTGCTGTCGCTTGCCGCCATCGACTCCATACAGAAAAGCCCTGCCCTGACAGGTCTGGCGACTCCGATTGATATCGAGATATCAGCTGGAAAGGCCAACGTGATCACTGCTCGCACTATGCAAGATCGCATACGTCTCCTTCGCGATGAGGTCGATTCACTCCGCCTGTCGCTGGAAGAGCTTAAGCGCACCGCGGGCCACGCAGCCCTCACGGGACGGGGAATAGCCGTTTCGATGTACGATGCTGACGGCGGATTTGTGAACGAAGAGGTCGTTCAGGAAAAGGATATACGGGACGTAGTAAATGAGCTGTTCGCCGCAGGCGCCCAGGGCATCGAGGTGGGCGGGCAGCGGTTGGTTGCTACGTCATCGATAAGGTCGGCGGGCCCCCAGGTTCTCGTCAACCAGCGGCCGATTCCGGTCAACCCCGTGGTGGTCAGGGCGGTAGGGGATCCGCAAGTACTCGAAAGCAGCCTCGATCTCATCAGAAACTCCCTGAAACGGTGGGGGATAAGAGTGGAAGTGGAGCGGTATGACAGCCTTAGCCTACCGCCGTACCGCGCCCAGTGACCGCCCGCCCAAGCGGCGGCGCGTGAAGGTCCGGCGAGTCCGGGTGAGGATGGGCGAGCTTAACTGGCTTGCCTTGCTGCTCCTTGCCTCTATCGTACTGCTCTTCGACTCGCTGGTCATAGCCAGGCAGCTCGGGTTCATTCGTCTTCCGGGCGAGCTCACACAGCTCGACATGGCCCGAAGCGGCTCCATGGCCTATATAGAACTGGCCAGAGCATCTCTGGAACGCGACGAACCAACTGGCGTGGGATCTGCTGAGCCGGTGCTTTCGGGTGCGGCTGAGACGATAGCCCACGCGCGCAGCCGGGAGGAGATCGGCCGCGAGCTCGCCGAGACGGCAGCCGGGCTGTACTCGTCGATGCACACAGACCGGGCACGCGCAGCCACTGAACGTGTGGCTGCTTTGGTGTCCGCCGACGAGCGCGCGCGGAGCAACAGGGGAGCTGAAGCGTACATTCTCATTACGCCTCACGGCTCGAATTCGTCTGTACAGGATCGACGAAGCGCGCTATCCCGCGACACAGTGCAGGCCATTTCCAAGGATCCCATCATCGCGAGGTCGCCTGAAACCATCGAGCTCATCGTGAGCGCGGCGGGCGTATCGTTTGAGGCAGGCGACCCCGTGGTACAGGCAGGGGCCCTGGCTCGCGAGATCGATTCCCTGCGCGCATCCATAGCTCAGGCACGGCAGGACGCCGGCCTCGCTGAGCTGGAGGGCCCTGGTGTTACCGTGATGGCGTACGACGCGCCGTCAGGGTATGCCTGGGACGAGATAGTCCACCAAAAGGACGTGCTGGAGATATTGGATTCGCTCTTCGCCGCCGGCGCACTCGGCGCACAGGTGGGCGGAGAGCGGGTAGTGGCCACGTCCTCGGTGAGGTGTATAGGGCCGATAGTCCTTGTGAACCAGCGTCCTATCGCGGTCAACCCCATACACATCAACGCTGTGGGTAATCCCGCGGCACTGGAGCGGGCGCTCAAGCCGGTGTCAGCCAGGTTTGCGCAGACCGGAAAGCGCATTGAAATCCGTCGCGAATCCTCTATCCACCTCAGTGCATACACAAGAGGGGGTCTGTAGAATTGGGCAACCCACACCAGGGGGTCCGACAAGCCGAGGTCAGCGCGACATCATCGGGCAGTGGTGCCCCGGGCGAGCTAATTCAGGCAGCCCGGGAGGCGCGCGAGAGAGCCTATGTTCCCTACTCCGGATTCCGGGTGGGCGCAGCGGTTTTGGGCAGAAGCGGTCGGATCTTCACCGGATGCAACGTGGAAAACGCCTCATACGGCGCAACAATCTGTGCGGAACGCACGGCCTTCGTGAAGGCAATATCCGAAGGGGAGCGACAGTTTGACCACGTAGTGGTATACTCCAGTGTGCCGCAGCCGGTGAGCCCGTGCGGGATATGCCGGCAGTTCATGTCGGAATTCGGCCTCGACACGTTGGTGACTATGGTGGGCGATGCCGGCGCCGCGTTTACTGTGAGAGTGCGCGACCTGCTGCCCAGTGCATTTCAGCCGGAGGACTTGAGCCTGTGAAATCTGGATTCGTAGCCGTCGTCGGGAAGCCCAACGTGGGCAAGTCGTCTCTCATCAACAGCCTAGTCGGAGCGAAGGTGTCGATTGTATCCGACAAACCTCAAACTACTCGCAATAAGATTGCGGCAATCGCCAACCTGCCCGACGCTCAAGTGGTATTCCTTGACACTCCCGGAATACACAGAGCCCGTCACAATCTCGGCGACCGTCTGGTGCGCACGGCTCGATCCGCCATGGCAGAAGTGGATCTCATCATCTTCGTAGTCGATGCCACGTCCAGTGGACGACCTGAAGATGAGACCGTGGCGTCCTACATAGCCGAGGTGGAGACCCCTGCATGGCTTCTGATCAACAAGATCGACGCCGTTCGCCCAGAGCAGCTGGCGGAGGCTGAGGCCAAATCGAGGCGTCTGGGGCATTTTGAGCGGGTGCGGCTCGTGTCGGCTGCGACAGGGCAGAACATGGAGGGCCTGGCTTCCGAGATCGCGTCGGCGATGCCCGACGGGCCCATGTACTACCCGCCCGATGTAGTGGTGGACAGGCCGGAGGAGTTCCTTGCTGCCGAGCTGATCCGCGAGAAACTGCTGTCTTTAACGCGCGAGGAGGTCCCGCACTCAGTGGCTGTGATCATCGACAGGATGGCGCCCCGAGAGGATCGCGACATAGTCGACATCGATGCTGTGGTCCTAGTAGAGCGGGAGTCGCACAAGGGGATCGTGATCGGCGCCGGCGGACGGGTGCTCAAGCAGGCCGGTGTGATGGCGAGGTCGGAGATTGAGAGCCTCCTCGGATCGCAAGTCAACTTGCAGCTGTGGGTGAAGGTGCGGCGCAGGTGGCGTGACGATCAATCCATGCTGGATAGACTGGGGTTCGACGAGCACTAGACCCTTTTCAGGAAAGGATTCACATATGCGCGTTGACGACTTCGATTATGAATTGCCCGAGCGCCTGATTGCTCAGGTACCGCTTATCGCGCGGGACGCTTCGCGCCTCATGGTACTGACGCGAAGTGAACGGCGAGTGGAGCACAGGCATTTTCGGGACCTTCCGGGCTACCTGAGACCAGGCGATGTGTTGGTGCTCAATGATACGCGAGTCATCCCGGCGCGCCTCGCAGCCACGAGGTCGACAGGCGGCAAGGTGGAGATTCTCCTGCTCACCCCGAAAGGCGGCGACGTATGGGAATGCCTGGCCAGGCCGGGTCGCCGGGCCCAGATCGGCGAGACCCTCTCGTTTGCCGGCGGACGCATGGTCGGACACGTGCTCGGCAAGACGGAATACGGAGGGCGTGTGCTGCAGTTTGTCGCGGCCTCGGGGCTGGACGTAGACTCTCTGGTAGACGCCGTAGGCGAGATGCCTGTGCCCCACTACATAAAGAGCCGGTTGGACCAGCCTGAGCGCTACCAGACGGTGTATGCCCGCGAGCGCGGATCGGCCGCCGCTCCCACCGCAGGGCTGCACTTCACCCCTGAACTGCTGGGGCAGATCGAGCGGGAAGGCGTCAAGATTGCCAGGGTTACGTTGCATGTGGGCTTGGGAACGTTCCGCCCGGTAAAGACGGAGCAGGTCGAGGAGCACGAGATGCATTCCGAGCACTACGAAGTGCCTGCGCAGGCTGCCGAAGCGATCAACTCCGCCCGCGAGGCCGGAGGGCGCGTGATTGCGGTGGGCACCACAACTGTACGCACTCTGGAAAGTGCGGCGGACGCCGACGGTCGGGTAATGCCCGGCGCGGGCTGGACCAGCATCTTCATATATCCAGGTTACGTATTCCGCGCGGTCGACGCGATGGTCACTAATTTTCACCTGCCCAAGTCGACTCTGATCATGATGGTGTCGGCCTTTGCGGGCCGTGATTTTGTTCTTGACGCGTACCGCCAGGCGGTGCAGGAGGAATACAGGTTCTTCTCCTTTGGAGACGCAATGCTCATTCTGTAGCGGCAGCGCCGGACATAGCAGGGGTGATAGTGATTCCGACAGTGACTTTGGAAGTAGTGAAGCGGTCTTTTGACGGTCGGGCTAGAGCGGGTGTGCTCCACACGCCGCATGGGGATATCCCGACGCCTGTGTTCATGCCAGTGGGCACTCAGGCCTCGGTCAAGACCGTCTCCCCTGATGAGCTCAGGGCTTTGGGCGCGGGGATAATCCTGGGCAACACTTACCACCTCTACCTCAGGCCGGGGCATGACCTGATCGAACGTGCCGGCGGGCTCCATCAGTTCATGTCGTGGGACGGCGCGATTCTCACCGACAGCGGCGGTTTTCAGGTATTTTCGCTGGGGCCGCTCCGCAAGATCACAGAGCGAGGAGTCGAGTTTCGCTCGCACATCGACGGGTCTAGGCACCTGTTCACACCTGAGCGCGTGATGGAGATACAGATGGCCATAGGCGCCGACATCGCCATGTGCTTTGATGAGTGCGCTCCATATCCGTGCGACCATGACTATGCCCGCGAGTCGGCGGCGATGACGGCTCGCTGGGCCCAGCGGTGCCTGGCGGCTCACAACGGGGGCAGGCAGGCGCTGTTCGGGATAGTGCAGGGGTCGGTGTACGCAGACCTTCGGCGCAAGTCCGCGGCGGACATGGTGTCGCTGGGCTTTCCGGGCTACGGTATAGGCGGGCTGTCGGTGGGAGAGCCGAAGGACGTGATGTACTCCATGTTGGACGAGACCGTGCCCTGCCTTCCTGACAACAAACCCCGCTACCTTATGGGAGTCGGTTCGCCCGACGCGCTGCTTGAGGGAGTGGCGCGCGGGATCGACATGTTCGACTGTGTGCTGCCCACCAGGATCGCGCGAAACGGGACAGTGTTCACGCGTCGGGGCAGGATCATCGTGCGCGACGCGGCATACGCGGAGGACCTTCGCCCGCTGGATCCGGGGTGTGATTGCTACGCGTGCCGCAATTTCACCAGAGCCTATATCAGGCATCTGCTGAAGGCGGGGGAAGTTCTGGGGATCCGTCTTACATCCATTCACAACTTGAGGTACTTGGTCCGGATGATGGGGGAAATCCGCGAATCGATCATTGACGGAAGTTTTGATGAGTACCGGAAGGAAACATGGCGGGTCTGGTATAATAACTAGGCAACTCGAACTAAAGCCGGATGGGAAATGGAGGAGTAGTTTGATGGCAATAGCGGCTGCCGCGGCTCCTGGAGCTGCCTCAGGTCAGAGCCTAATTGGGATGTTGCTTCCGTTCGTGGTGCTTATCGGGGTCATGTACTTTATGGTCATAAGGCCGCAGAAAACTCAGCAGAAGAAGCGCGAAGAGATGATGGCAGGGCTGCGCAAGGGCAACAGGATCGTGTCCATCGGGGGGCTTTATGGCGAGATCCTCGATATCAAAGACGACGCGCTGCTCGTGAATGTTGTTGATCAGGGCGAGAAGGTTATCGTCCGTGTCGCGAAATGGGCTGTGCAGGAAGTAATCGGCAAAGACAACCAGCCCAAAGAGAAGGACCAGG
>DAOPWT010000115.1:0-5560 GCA_035351775.1 Bacillota bacterium
TCGTGTCTAGTAAGGCAGCCCTGGTGGAAGCTTGTCGAACCACGGCTGCGCACGTTCGAGCTGCCCCGCAAGGCGGAAGAGAGTCGCCTCTGCGCCAAAACGCGCCGCGAACTGCATCCCGATGGGGAGCATCTCCTCGTTCCAGTGAAGCGGAACGGACATCGCCGGCTGGCCGGTCACGTTGAATACCGCAGTGTACGGCATGAAGTCGAATGTCTTCTTCGCAAGAATATCGATGACGTGAAGCGCCTTCATGATCCATGCTGCGTTGAGCCTGCTCTGTATGCGCACTATCCAGCTTTCAGCTTCCGACATCTGAAGCGAGCCTATGGGTATGGGCGGCTGTGCAAGTGTCGGCGTGAGCAGTATGTCGTAATCCTCAAAGAACCTGGCTATTCTCCTCGACGAAGCGGACAGGTAGTTCAGCGCATTCGCGTAATCGCCCGCGCTGATGACCTTGCCGAGTGCGGCGAGCGCCTGCGTCCCCGGCTCGAAATCCAGGACGGATGCTTTCTGCCCGACGAGCTTGATGATCGCATTTGCCTCCGCGCACGTCTCGGCAGCGATCACGGTCAGATACGATAGCGAAAAAGGCTCTTTGTCTACGTCCGGCGCCGCTTCGACAACTTCGTGTCCGAGCTGCTCCAGCAGCCGTGCGGTGTTATTGAGTCCCTCGACGCAGTCCTCGTGCACGTCCTTCCCCATCAAGGGGGCGGACGTGAAGGCTACGCGAAGCCGCCCGGGCTCCCTCGTCACTTCCTCGCGATACGACCGTTCGACGGGCGGCGCCCAATACGGTGCGCCGACGTCCGGCCCTTCGATCGCGTCCAGCATGGCGGCGCTGTCTCTCACGGAGCGGGAAATGACGTTTTCCTGCGCGAAGCCGCGCCACGGATCGGCGATATCGGGACCCGTCGGGACACGGCCCCTCGTAGGCTTAAGGCCAAACACTCCGCAACACGACGCGGGTATGCGGATCGAGCCGCCGCCATCGGCCCCTCCCGCGACAGGTACTATACAGGCTGCGACTGCTGCGGCCGAACCGCCACTCGAACCGCCGGGCGTGCGAGTCAGGCTCCACGGGTTGCGCGTAGGCCCGAAGACCCGGGGTTCCGTATATGGCAGCAGACACAATTCGGAGAGGTTCGTTTTCCCGATGAAAATCAGCCCCGCGGCGCGGAAACGACGAACCGTTTCAGTGTCGTTCGACCGGAGAACGTTCCTCAGAATACTCGTTCCCGAGCTTGTCGGCTCGCCCTCCAGGGTATCTAGAGCGTCTTTGATCAGGAAGGGCACGCCCGTGAAACTGCCCTCGGGTAACTCAGCTTTCGCGCGCTCTCTTGCCTTGTCGTACATTTTGTAGATGACCGCGTTGATCTCTGGGTTATACGTTTCGATGCGAGAGATGACCTCTTCTACCAGTTCGAGGGGTGTTACCTCTTTCTTGCGCACGAGCTCCGCGAGACCAAGCCCATCGTATTGGTGAAACTCAGGAAACGGACTCATACTCGCACCCCCTTAGCTCGCTTGTCTCTGGTATGAGAAATGGAGGCGTCGTTATCGGGAGTGACGCCGTTCAAAAGAATCACATTCGATTAGGCGACTTGGGCTTATGGCTTCCCTCCGGTGTGCCCTTGAAAATATCCCCGAATGGGATAGCAATCAAATCTCCGATGACAGCCGCCAGGAAGACCGCAATCACCGGTATCACATCTGCTGAAATCCTTCCGGTAATCAGAAAGAGGAGGGCGACGAAGCAGAGCCATGCCGACTTATATAGCAGCTGCATGAACAGAAGAGGCGCAAACTTCACCGGCTCCCTCAGACCTAGCACAGACACAAGCGCGAACGCCAGAAAGACGCTTCCGATCAGGCCGGAGAGAATGTGCGGGCAGTCGACGCCAAATACCCATCGCGTCACATCGGATGCGACCAGCATTCCGATGCCAAGGCTTCCGGCGATCACGATGGTTAGCGCGTACATAAGCTTAAGCAAGAATACGCGGGGTTTCTTCTTGCTGGACATGGCAATCCACCTCCTATCATGAAGTGAGTCGGAGAACGGATCGATTCACGATTCTTCCTTGCTGCTGCCCCCGACTAGACGTTGTCCTGCGCCGTTGCATACTTCGTGACCCCAGGCTCAACTGCCAATGTACACTAGGTCTGCAGGGCACTGCCCCCATTATGTCCTCCGGCCAGTCCGCCCGTGCTTGCCGGTTCCGGACGAGGTCGAGCCGACTGCGTAGGGTGAGGTGGATGATGCCAGGTGAGTTATTCTTCGGCAAGGACAAATCCCCTTTTGAGACGAAGGATATAGCAACAGCGATAATACGAGAGTATTCACTTGGGTTTTTCTGACACTACGATTGCTTTCTGAGATTCAGATGGGCCTACTGATCGTCTTCAGCATGTGCATCAATGGTGGTTATGCTCACGGCGCAATGGTCACCTGCATCCCGGGCCCTCCCACCACCAGCCCGGAGTCGATGCCTATCTCGGCCGAAGCAGGGCCAACCCCGACCGAGGTCGACCAATCCGCAGTGAAGTCGGATACTGAGCCATCGGTGTCGAATGTGATCTGCGTACCCCACTTCGATCCGACGCTCACCGCGCCAGCGCCCATCTGCCCGCCCACGCCCACGAAGATGCTGGTAACGCGCTTCTGCTTGAAGTCCCATTTGAGAGAGCCAGAGCCTATCATCGTGACTCCAACCTCCACGGTGGAGCAGTCCACCTTATACTCCACCGGTCCGAGGCTCAGTGCGAACTTGCGCCCATTCTTGAAAGGGCATTTGTCGCTGCCTCTGGGCACATTCACCTCATTGCTCACCTTCGGGGGCTGACCCGTGCCGCCGCACCTGCCGCAGTCGCTGTGGATTATGGGCAGCGCAGCCAGCTGCCCGCACGTGCCCGTGATCTCCGCGAGCATCCCATAAACCTTCAGCCTGCGAGCGGTCTCCTCGTGCCTGTACACAAGCGGGTCGTATATAGAGTCGAGCACGTTTTGCGAAAAGGCCCAGTAGTCCAGGACGGCGGAGGCTGCCTCGTTGTAGAACTGTGTCCACAGGCCCTTGTTCCGGGCGAACTGAGCCCTAGCGAAGCCGCTCGCTTCCTCGCAGAAGGCTGCGTTGGCCGCCTCAAGTTGCGGCTCAGTCCTGGCAGCCTGGATCCGGCGCAGGTATCGCTCCTCGATCGCGTGATACTCATCCCATCCCTGTTCATACTCCATCTGGTCCTGGGCGCGCCCCACCGCTCGGCTCACGATTGCCTGAAAATGGTCGTATATTAGTCTCAGATGAAAGGACTGGTTCTGAAAGCTCATTCTGGACCCGGATTTGCTCTTGCCCGCCCGCTGCGTGGCCGCTGATCGTATCTCCTCGGCGATCCGCTCCATCTCCAGCGTGCCTGATGCGAGCCCTTGCTCGATAGCGGCCTTCAGGCGCGTGAATCCCGATCCGCGCATATAGCCAGCGAGGCTCTGGATTGAGCTCCAGTCTGCCATCTGGGGTACGGTGAATGTGGCCCCACCCCCGCCGCCGGCTCCACTCGATCCCGACGCGACGCCTGCCATGCCCCCCTGCCAGGGCGGCGGCAGGGGCGGGATACTGTCAGGGCCGCCATACGCATTGTCCATGGCCTCCGAACACGCATCCTTCACCGCCGCGCAGAACCCGAGCTGCGCGCCTTTCAGCATGGTCGCTAGAGCCTTTTCGTAGTCGCCGCGCTCCATGTAGATGTTCCCGAGAGCAGTCAGGGCGGGGCCGAAACTGTCATTCGCCCTGAGCGCCTCATTGTACAGCAACTCAGCCGCCCGGTCGTCTCCGAGCTCATAGGCGGAGTTGGCGAGGTTAGTCAGTATCATGGGAGACTGGGGATCCAGTCTTCTGGCCGCCAGCAGTACTGTGACCGAGTCACGCAGCTCACCCAGAAGACGAAGGATCGCCCCGAAGTTGTTCACAGCAAGCGCCATGTCAGGCATGGCGATCACCGCGCGTGCCGCCAGCACCACCGGGGTCTCCCGCGACGCACCAGGCGCCACGATGGCAGCCGCCGCAGTGGTTACCTCTGACACATCCTCGCTCGTGAGCATGGCGCTTGCGCCGGCGTCGACCTTCAGCCGCCGGGTCATCTGCTCAACCGCCCATTGCTCCTGCCCATCGAGCAGTGCCCAATAGCTGTCTTGGTAGCCTCTCGCCAGCTCAAGCAGCTCATCGACGGTGGGCACGCGGTCCAGGTCGACCGGCTCATCGACGGTAGGCACGCGGTCCAGGTCGACCGGCTCGCCGTCGCCGCCGAACTCATCATCTTCGTCAGCCTCGTCAAATCCACCGTAGCCACCGTAACTGCCCTGGCCGCTCTGGGCGCCCGCCACTTCTGCAACCTTCTGAATGGTCTTTCCGGCAGCGATCATCACATCGAACGCCGTCGGCATCTGGCCAGCCATTGACGCCGGATTGCTCATCACACTCGCCAAAATGGCGACCACAGTGTAGCGGCCTACCGGCAAATCAGCTGCCATTGCCCCTGAGCCAGATAGCGTCAGCATCACCGGCATCGGCGCCGATTCGCTCGTCGCCATGACCATGTACTGCGATGTCACGTTCACCCCGGCGCGCATCAGAGTCACCTCAAGGCGACCAGTCGCCGTCTTTGGAGCTGTCTGCTGCGCGGCCTGCGCCCCCGTCGCCAGAGAGCATAACGCCACTACCATCAGCGCAACGGCTGCCCATCTCCCAGCCAGAACCATGTAGTTGCCCCCAATCGCACCCTACTCATCACCCGTCGTCCACCCAAATGACCGTGTTCTGGATCCTCATCATTCCAGCGCAAGGCCATGAGGCAGCGGTCGGCGGTAGAATTCGGCAGAGCAGTTCTGCTCTCCTGCGTACCATAGAGTAGGCGCATAGCGGGCACTGGTCAAGCAGCCCGCGAACCGAGAGCTCCCGGGACGTGATGAGACTGGTGTCCTCGGGAGGGCGACGACACCCGCATCACCGGCGAGGGCACGTTCTTGGCATGCACGCGGAAGAACAACGTGCGAGCGGCTTCCTCTTTACCAGTATGAGCAGAAGAGAGGGAATTGCCTGATGATCCCGCACGTAAAGTCGTCTGCCATCTCCAGCAGGAGTTTCTCGCCCTCGTCGTAGAAGGCGATGTCGGACCGATAGTCCTTCTTGAGCCTTGCCACTGCCTGAGATTTGACCAAGGACAGATGCTCGTGCCACATTCTCGTCATGCCCTCTCTGGACCAATGCGGATTGATGCAGCTGAGGAAGGCCGCGATTTCGTCGGCATTCGCGTACCATCTTCTCTCGATTTCGGCCGCAGCAGCACTATTGCCGGCCTTCGCCGCCTTAACCAGATCAGCCGCTACTACTAGATGCTCTGTGATCAGGTCATTCAGCCTATTCGCGACGTCATCGCCATACAGAGGTCGGAATGCTGCCGCAATATCACCGGGGTTGCGGAGCAGACGCGTTGTCGTCTGCGCCTCATCCGGCAGACCCTCGGCAATACTGATGATGGTCATCCTCGTCCAGGTTGCGTGCTGCTCCCA
>DAOPWT010000116.1:0-3182 GCA_035351775.1 Bacillota bacterium
GAGGAGTTCTGCCACCGACTGAGTGAGTCCGTATCGGTGCCGGTCGTGACGTGGGATGAGCGTCTTAGCACCGCCCAAGCATCGAGAGTCCTGATAGAGGCCGATCTGTCGCGCAAACGACGGCGCGATGTAATCGATAAAACAGCCGCTGCGATCATACTCCAGGCTTATCTCGATAACCTGGCGTCGCGGCGCTGATCCGTCGCAACTGCCGCGATTGGCGTTTCGTGCGGGCACGGCCCGCAGGCATTTGCCTCAGAAGGCTGCGAAGGGGATATCATGTTGCCTTGGCAGACCAAATAGGGCCAGATTGGAGTGATCAGCATGCCAGACGAGGAGAACATCATTACGCTCGTAGAAGAAGATGGCAAAGAGCGCGACTACGCAATCGACGAGATCATCGAGATTGACGAAGCCAAGTACGCTGTGCTCATTCCCGTAGAGTGCTTCGAGGAAGACGAAGAGGATGTCTGCGAGGAAGCCATCATCATGAAGTACGAAGTCGACGAAAAGGGCGACGAGTACCTGAGCGACATCGAGGACGATGAGGAGTACGAGCGGGTTATCGAGGCTCTTGAAGCGTTCGAAGAGGACGATTACGACTACGACGATGACGATGACGATGAGGATGACGAAGACGACGAGTACTAGTCTCGTCCGCCCGGTTTCCATCCGTCGGTTTCCATGCCTGGCTAACGAAGGCCCCCCGTGTGGGGGCCTTCCTTGCGCCGATCTGTCCAGCGACCTATAATGGGTAATGGTTCATAGCGCTTCGCAGACGGCAGATGGTGAGGTGGAGGGACTTATGGCTGAGACCGGCACGAACAAGCCCCGACATCGGCACGGCGTATCGGCGGCAGTACTGGTTCTGGCCACCGTGGCTTTAGTGGCGATGGGGTTGGCTCTGTTGGGCGCCAGTGGGTGGTTCGCGCCCGGGCCTCGCGGCGAGAGGGTAATCGTATCCATACCTGACCGAACGCCCGCTTCGCAGATCGCTGCGATTCTGCAGCGCGAGGGGCTGATCGGCTCTGGACGCCTGTTCAGACTGGCAGTGCGGGCATCCGGGAAGGCGTCTTCGCTCAAGTCCGGCCAATACGAGTTCGTGCGCGGCGACAGCATGATATCGATAATCGAGCGAATATCATCGGGCAAGGTAATGACGATCAAGGTCACAGTGCCCGAGGGGTTGACCTCAAGGCAGGTCGCGCGGCTCATGGGCGATCGCGGTGTTGCGGCGGAGGAAGAGATGCTCGCGCTCGCCGACGACCCGCCGGAGCAGCTCCGCGCCGATTTCCCGTTCATCTGTAAAGGTGTGTCGCTTGAAGGCTATCTCTTTCCCGACACGTATGAGTTTGCCAGTGGTGTAGGGGCGATGAAGGTCGTTCAGACCATGTTGCGTCGGTATGAGAACACAGTGCAGGCAGTTCTGGGCGCCGCGGCCGACGCCGGTTCGTCTGCTCCAGATGCCAAGCTGCCAAACGGCCTCACACAGCGGGAGACCCTGATCCTCGCCTCGATTGTGGAGCGGGAGGCCAGGGTTGAGTCCGAACGGCCAATTGTGGCCGGGGTCTTCCTGAATCGGCTCAAGCGTTCGATGCCACTGCAGAGCTGCGCGACTGTTCAGTACATTCTGCCGGTTTCCAAGGAGCACCTCCTAAACGAAGACCTGGCGATTGAATCGCCCTACAATACCTACTTGGTGACTGGTTTGCCCCCGGGGCCCATATGCAACCCTGGCCTGGCCTCGGTGCGGGCGGCACTCGATCCTGAGCCAGTCGATTATCTCTATTTCGTGGCATCCAATGATGGAAGCCACGTATTCAGCCGCACCTATAACGATCACCTACAGGCCAAGGCCAGGATCGAAAGACAGGCCAAGCTGGGCAGACAGGCAGGCAGGTAGGCAAGAACCAGGGGGTTTGCACCTAATGGCCAGAGACGTACTAGTCGTCGGCATAGCCGGCGGCTCAGGATCGGGCAAGACTACGGTGGTGAGGGCGATATCGGAAGCGTTTGGCAACGCCGTGGCCGTGCTGGAACATGACGCCTACTACCGAGACCAGAGCTGCCTCAGCTTCGACGAAAGACTGAAGACCAACTACGACCATCCGTTCGCCTTCGATACCGACCTTTACATCGACCACGCAGAGCAGTTGGTCAGCGGGCGAGCAGTAGACAGACCGGTCTACTCGTTCGAGTCATATACGCGCACTTCCGATACGGTGTGCGTCAGGCCCGCCGGCGTCCTGATACTCGAGGGAATACTGGTCCTTGAGGACGCGCGGATTCGGGAGCTGATGGACATCAAGGCTTTCGTCGACGCCGACCCGGACGTGCGCTTCATTCGCAGGCTGATGCGGGATGTCCAGGACCGGGGCAGGACTCTCGACTCAGTTGTGGACCAGTATCTCAACGTCGTGCGCCCCATGCATCTGCAATTCGTGGAGCCTACCAAGAGATATGCCGATGTCATAATCCCCGAGGGAGGCTTCAACAGAGTGGCGATCGAGCTTCTCATCGCCCGTCTCAAGTCGGCAGTGTAGGCCGTGTTGGGCGTTCTTCCACCCAGGTAGCCTCGCAGAACTAGCCTCCTTCCAAAAGCGCTCTCCGCACCGCGAAAGCCCAAGGCCGCCCCCGGGCAGAATACTGCTGAGAACTGCACACGCGCTGTGCAGCAGCGGGGGGCTGACGCCGATGAACCGCCGTCCGTCTCGCGGATCCGGAGGGCTTGCCATAGTGCAGGCCGCTATCATCATGTGCTTCCTCGCCCTTTTGGGGCGGTGTGCTTGGATCGCGCTCGTGCGCGGTCCGGATCTCGCCGTTCGCGCTGTGCAGCAGCGCTCAGTGGATGTTGTGGTCGCGCGCATCCGTGGGCAGATCCTCGACAGGAACATGCAACCTCTGGCCGGCGCGCCGGACGCACCCGCTTCCTCATGGCCGAATAGGGCTGTTGTCGTGGTTTTTCCGTCTCTTGTGTCGGGGCAAGACGATGCCTTGCGGCGCCTAGATGAGCTGATCCCCGGCCCGGGCGTGCGCGCCGGGAGTCCTCGCGCAGTCAGTCTTGCGCCGGCAGCCTACGCCGAGGTCGCAGCGATGGCGGACGCTGTACGCGGAATCGTTCCGCTATCGGTCCCATCGCGTTACCTGGGGTTGGCATCGCATGTAGTCGGGGATATCGAGGT
>DAOPWT010000116.1:3282-5524 GCA_035351775.1 Bacillota bacterium
GCAGTGGCAGCAGTGGCGGCGATGCTCGCGAGGTCGTGCGGCTCATGTGCGACGCACGCGGGCAGGAGATACCGGGGCTCGGCGCGCGCACGCTGACCTTGGGGCAGCCTGCAGGCTGGGTGAGGTTGGCGATTGATTCGGGCCTTCAGGCGCGCGCTGAGCAAGCTCTGGACAGCCGGGCGCCTGGCATGGCCGGAGCGGCGGTAGTCATGGACCCATGGACAGGCCAGGTACTCGCCATGGCGTCGCGACCATCTTATGATCCGGATGATGTGGTAAGATCCCTTACCCAGCCCAACGCACCCATGATAAACCGAGCCGTTCGCCCATATTACCCGGGGTCGATATTCAAGGTTGTGATAGCTGCGGCGGCCCTGTCTACAGGCGTTAGGAGCCCTGACTCGGTCTACACCGACACCGGCAGCATTGAAGCCGGCGGACACATCTTCAGATGCCATGCGCTGGAACGCGGCGGACATGGCGATATCACCTTCCGAGACGCTCTCATCTACTCATGCAACACCTCCTTCATTGATGCTGCCGCTGAGCTTGGCGCCCAACAGATACTCGACTTCGGCCGCGCGCTGGGAATCAGCGATCCTGACGTGGCCAGCGCGGTGCGCCTCCCCGGCAGCCTCGCCGGCGTACTGCCGCACAGCCGGACTAGGCTGGGTCCTGCGGACTTGGCCAACCTCGCGCTTGGGCAATCTCTGGTGCAGATCACTCCGCTCGAGGCTGCGGTGATGATGTGCGCTGTCGCCAATGGAGGCATAGCGTGCCGTCCGGAGCTCGTACTTGAGGCGTGCGGGCCTGACGGCCGGCGCATAACGCGGGCCGCGGCAAAGCCGCGCGAACCCCTGGAGGCATCGGGCGATCGTGTGCTCCGTGCCGATGTAGCTGCCGCGCTCCGGGAGATGTTGGCTCAGGTGGCCTCACGCGGGACTGCCAGCGCTGCGCTGGGCGGCATGGACGTGGCGGGCAAGACCGGCACTGCGCAGACGGGCCGGGTGGACGGTTCGGGATCGCCAGTTTTCAACGCCTGGTTTGTTGGCTTTGCCCCAGTTGAGTCGCCCCAGCTGGTAGTGGCCGTTCTCATCGAAGGACCTGAATCAGGCGCCGCCGCTGCCGCGCCGGTTTTCGGAGACATCTGCGAATACGCCGCGGGCGCGGGGCGCGGACGTGCACGATGAAGCCATCCGTCTCATAAGCTGAGTCTGTATCACGAGACGGAGGTGGCGTATTGTGGTCGCAAGCGGCCTGCTTGCTCTGGCGTCTTTGCTGGCCAGGGGCATCATGCTCCTGCACGCGCATGTGTCGGGCGGTGGCGCTTTCCCGCCGCCGTTATCGGAAGAGGAGGAGCGAGAGGCGCTGGAGCGGAAGGAGGCCGGCGACGAGTCCGCCCGCGCTATGCTGGTGGAGAGAAACCTGCGACTCGTAGCGCATGTGGTCAAGAAATACGACGTGGTAGGCGAAGATACTGACGATCTGATATCCATAGGCACCATCGGGCTGATCAAGGCCATCAACACCTTCGACCGACGCAAGAAGACCCGCCTAGCTACATACGCCGCGCGCTGTATCGAAAACGAGATTCTGATGCACCTCAGGTCAGGGCGGAAAAGCCGGGGCGAGCTGTCGCTGTATGATCCCATAGGATCTGACAAGGAAGGCAACGAAATCGTGCTGATGGATGTGCTCACTCAGGAGGGCGACACCGTAGCAGAGATGGTGGAGTCATTGGTGGAGCAGGAACGCTTAGCTCTGAAGCTGGCCGAGCTGACGCCCAGAGAACGGCGCGTCCTGGAACTCCGGTTCGGTATGGGCGAGTTCGCCCGACAGACTCAGCGAGAGATCTCCAAAGCGCTCGGGATTTCGAGGTCCTACGTATCGCGAATCGAAAAGCGGGCCCTCGCCAAGCTGCAGAGAGAGATGTATAGGTAGGGAGCAATAGGGCAGTCTCCACCTTCACATCAGATCCCCGTCAAGGTCCCTTTCGGACATCGAGCGGACGAGCGGACGGGCGAACGGGGATGCGGCTCTAGCCTTTGGACCCGGAGGCGGCCTGACTCTGCCGAAACACGGCAGCGGCTGTGTTGCCTTCCGCGCCCCTTATTTACTGTCCCAATTCGCGGTTGATGCCGGGCCTAGCTGGCCTTGAGCGGGGCTACCCCGGCCTGGGCTGGGAATGGGCCGCGAGGGCCTGGAAGAAAAGCGGTCTGGCCGCGGCGTGGGCGCGCGTGGG
>DAOPWT010000117.1:0-5511 GCA_035351775.1 Bacillota bacterium
GATACCATAGGCGTGATAGGAACAGGCGGCATCTACTCCACAGCTGAAGATCTATGTAGATTCGCCCGCATTTTCATGAACGACCCGGGCGCCGATGGAGCCGATGGCATACTGTCGGTACCGTCCCGCTCGGCCATGGCCGCCTCCGAATATGCCAAAGGCATCTGGCCGGTGCAGCGCTGCAGTTTCGTAGGGTATGGCCTCGGGTGGGATGCGGTAAGCTCATATCCCTTCGACTACTACGGCATGAAGGCTCCTGCCAAAGGCGGCGACACCCAGCTCTACCATTCGACCCTGCTGGTGCTCCCGACGGCCAATGTCGCAGCCGCGATAGTGTCGTCCGGCGGGTCGAGCGCCCTCAACCTGATGGTGGCGAGCGAACTTCTGCAGCAACTGCTGGAATCCAGGGGCATTCTCACTGCAGCCAGGCCCGAGGTGCCGAACGGCAAACCCGTCGCTGCCGTCATGCAGCCGACGCTCCTTGGCCATTCGGGGCTATACGGCGGCGAAGAAGGCCTTCTAACGGTGGATATCTCCGCCGACGGCAGGCTGACCGTAACAGCCCTGGGCGAAGGCGCCTCGCGGGCAGCGACTTATACGTATACTGCAGAGGGCGTGTTCGTGAGCGAGGATGGCAGCGCACAAATGAGCTTCGTGACGGAGTCGAATGGACATACGTACATCAAACGCGTGGCGTTCATTAACATCCCCAGCCTGGGGCACACAGTCATCACCGACTATTTCGCGCAGAGGCTACAGCCTCTTGCGCTTGAAGAGGACGTGCTCAACGCCTGGCGCGCGAGGGACGGAGTGTCATACTACGTCGTGAGCGACAAGTTCACCTCGCAGGTGTACATCGCTGGACCGTCGCTCAGGGTGAGTGTCTCGAAGGAAGAGCCCGGTTATGTTGGCACGCTTCAGATCGTCGATGCACACACGGCGGCATCACCTCTCCAGATCCCGGGGTTCGCCGGGCGCGATCTGGCCGATCTGGTCTTCTACGAGCACGACGGCAAGGAGTACCTGAGGATGAGCAACTCCATATCGATAAGCGAGAAGAACATGGACTATCTCAGGTGCGAAGGCGTTTCTGTGTACACAATAGCGCCGGACGGATATGCGGTGTGGTATCGTATCGCTCCGGCCGACGCAGGCAGAACGATCTCGGTCAAGCTGCCCGAACATGGTTCCTTCGCGCTCTATGAAGACGGCGAGTGCAGGGAGTTCTCGTGGGTCACCGGAAACAACACGGCGACGCTGCCCCAAAGCGGCATGATCGTGTTCGCTGGCGATCCCGGAGCCACATTCGAGATCAGCTTCGGCGAACAGCATTAGCGCAGCAAGCGCCGAGCCGGGCTGAGCCCGGGTGATCTTCGGGTCATCGGGAAGGATTTCGACGGCTCATGTGGCATTATTAACATGTTGCATGACTGGCGAAACCGAGGAGGCGCTCGCCGTGACGACCAGGTGCTGTTCTGTGCTATCGCTGCTTGTTGTGATGAGCATCCTCTTGCCGGGCTGCTTCGCTCCTCCGCCTTTCAGTGAGCCCGTCGAGAGGGTGCGCATCACGAACGCCCTAGATGCTTGGGTAGCCGGCGTTGAGCACTACGACATCGATGCCATGTCGGGCAATGCTGTTCTCGCGCCTCACTTCATTCTCATCATGTCAGAGGCGGGGCATACCTATACCAAGGATGTCGGGCGGCTCCGCGCTGAACTTGAGGCCGATCGGGCCCGGCAGGAGGCCCTTCGCAAGCTCCAAGGCTACGAAATCCGGCTGGATATGGACGGAGCGCTTGGGATCCCCGGCGATCTAGCTCACACGTGCGACAGTGTCAATGCATGGGAGATCCGTCTATCGAGCATAAACAGAGCATCAGTGGCCGGCTTTTTCGAGGCTTTCGAAAAGTCGATCTTCGCACCGCTATGCCGCTTCGATAGCGGGTCCATCTGCATCGAGTTCACCAAGACCGGCGCGAGATGGAGGATGTCCGAAATGCATATCAGATTCGGTCCGTCCTTCTACGGGCTGGCGCCAACCAGTGACGCTGCGACCTCGACAGGACCTGCCGATGAGTCTGCCCTGCCTGGGCCGCGCGGTGCGGGTTTCGGCATGGGCATGTCGAGTATCGAATCCTGGATATTACATCAATCTGACTAGGGGTGTATCTATTGAGGCCGAGGGAGTCTTACGCAGAACCTTACCGCATCAAGGTTGTCGAACCCATCAAGATGACCACGGTAGAAGAGCGTGTCGACCGCATCCGCGAAGCAGGCTACAACGTGTTCAACATCAGGTCCGAAGACGTGTACATCGACTTGCTCACCGACTCGGGGACATCTGCCATGAGCGATGCCCAGTGGTCGGCCATGATGCTGGGCGACGAGGCCTACGCAGGCAGCAAGAGCTTCTTCAAGTTCCGTGACGCGGTCACGCGAGTTACCGGCTACAAGCACGTAGTCCCTGCACACCAGGGCCGGGGCGCGGAGCACATCCTGATGATGATGATGGTGAAACCAGGTGACCGAGTGCTGGGCAACATGCACTTCGACACCACCCAGGGGCACATACTGCTGCGCGGGGCGGAGCCGGTGAACCTGCTGAAGCCTGAAGGCTATGTAGTGCACAGCGAGGAGCCGTTCAAGGGGGACATGGATCTCGCAGCCCTAGAGCGGGAATTGGCACACCATGGTCGCGACAAAGTCCCGTTCGTGATCATGACCGTGACGTGCAATTCCAACGGAGGGCAGCCTGTGTCGATGGCCAACATCCGTGAGGCCAGCGCTATCGCGCACAGGCACGGGGTGCCGTTCTTCTTCGACTGCGCCAGGTTCGCCGAGAACGCGTATTTCATCAAGACCCGCGAGCCGGGCTATGCCGACAAGAGCGTGCTGGAGATAGCCCAGGAGATGTTCGCCCTGGGGGACGGGTGCGTGATGAGCTCCAAGAAAGACGCCCTGGTCAACATGGGCGGCTTCGCGGCCTTCCGAGACGAAGATATGTACCGGCGCGCACTGGAGTGGGTCATCCCGTTCGAAGGGTTCGCGACGTATGGCGGGATGGCTGGGCATGACATGGAAGCGCTGGCTGTGGGGCTGGGCGAGGTCGTGAACGCCGATTACTTGGAAGACAGGATCGGGCAGGTGGCGTACTTGGCTGAACTGCTGCAGGCGGCAGGAGTGCCGGTAATCACTCCGGCGGGCGGACACGGTGTGTACGTGGACGCCAAGTCCATGCTGCCCCACATACCCCAACCCGAGTTCCCGGCGCAGGCGCTCACAGTAGAGCTTTACGCGGAGGGTGGCGTGCGCGGAGTGGAGCTGGGCACATGCGCCTTCGGCCGGACCGACCCCGAGACCGGCAGAGAGATCTATCCCCAGCTCGAGCTGGTCAGGCTGGCCGTGCCCAGGCGGGTGTACACCGATAGGCACATGAAGTGCGTGGCCCGCGCTTTTGAGGGCGTGATGGCCAGACGCGATTCCATTCGCGGGCTGCGCATCACTTACCAGGCACCGGTGCTGCGACACTTCACCGCCAGGTTTGAACGGTTGTAGGCAGTGTAGACAGTGCAGGCAGTGTGGACAGTGCAGGCAGTGTAGGCTGGCAGGATATTCGGGGGCAATTGTCGAAGACTTGCGATACTGCTGGGCCTTGTGGGTCCCACTCGGCCTATTCGGTATCGATCCCTTGCGGCGCCTATCTGACTGGAGGCGAATGCGGCATGAAACGGGTTATCCTCATATTCCTTCTGCTCCTTGTGTGTCTGACTGCGACTGGATGCACACTCTACTTTGGCGGCTGGGGTACTTCCAGCGGGCAAGTGTTGAAGGTGGTCCCGGGCGAAGCCGCTATACCGCTTCCGGGCGTGAAAGTCACTTATACCTCGATCTCGGATCCGGATCTCGTTTGGCGCGGCCAAACCGACGAGGCCGGGCGCTGGATGACTTACTGGCTTAAGATCGACAGGTACACGGCGAAGTTCGATCATATCGATTGTGAGAGTCTTGAAATGACTGTTGACGTTCGCGACAAAGGGGCAGATACCCCGGTGGGCCCAGTGCTTCTGCTCTCTGGGCGAAGCGGCGGTAACGATAAGTAAGATATCCAAGCAAGCGGAGCAAGCGGAGTAAGCGGATGGCCGGCCATGAGGCCGGCCTTCCACTTGGCCTTCTGGGCAGTGGCCGATGCCTGCTTACTACATCGGCGAACCCCACCCGTGACGCCTCATCTTGCCAGCGAGCCACACTCTGCCAGCCACACTACGGGCGCGAACCAGTCCACGGGAGCGCTCCAACCGAAGGGAATTATTGACTCTATAGCCTATACATGTTATCATCGTGTTGGCGAAGCATTCCTGCTCCTTGTGCTTTGGCCGCATCGCAAACCAGCGGCAGCCAACCGTCAAGGACACATGCCATCCCCCCGAGGCGTGTGACCCAGTTGCTCCCTTCTGAGGGCGAGCAACCTGATCTACCACTACCCAACGGAGGGACCATCATGTCGACGACGTACCGCCTGACCGATCTCGCTCTACCATATCTGCTAGATAGCACCGGCATATCCTTCTGCGCCAAAGGCCTTTACATCCTCATATGTCACGTCCAACCAGAGTCCATTGCCCACCTCGCATTGGTATCGGGGGTGAGCGGACCCGTCGTCAAACGTGAGTGCAAGGCCCTAAAAGAGGAGGGCTGGCTCAGTTTTGATATCACGAAATCGCAGCGCACAATCATCACCCCCACAGCCCCGGATGGGGTACAGCAAGAACTGGTCAAGTGGCTTGACGGTGTCAGGGCCACCTGGTTTCCCGCGGGAGAGAACATCATGAGATCGATGCTCGACAACACGGTGGCCGTGTCCGGATGCCTCGATAACTGCCGACCGACTCATATCGCTAATCCGACATCGGGATACCGCCTCGAATTCGATCGTTTCTACTATAGCCAGGGCGTGGCTTTCGAGTTCCAGGGCGTTCAGCATCGCACGCGTACGTCTCTTCACAAGAGCGATGAAGAATTCGAAGACGCACAGACTCGAGATCTGGTGAAGATAGGTCTGTGTGTGAGGCATGATATCGAAGTCGTGGAGATCACCGAAGCCGACTTAAGGATCGATAGGATAGTCACGAAGATCCCTGATAGACTGCCCCTCTTGCGCGTCGACCGGGCTAGCGAGTACGTGCGCCGCCTCGACCGAATCGGGCAGGAGTACATGTATTGGTGCAAGCGCAACAGAGGGCAAAACACGAAACCCGGCGGAGGCAGCGCCTAAGCCCGCGCCGAAGGAGACGCCACGACACCTTCCCCAGAAAATGACGCGAGCGCCCGATTTCCGGCTTCTGCTTATTTGGCCGAACGGGGCTTTGGGTTATCATATTCGTTTTCGACTAGGTTTTTCGCATGTCCTGTTCGGATTCTACGTGGTTTGGTAGGTACGAGTTGTCTGAATTCGCGCGGGCAACGGCGCATCCTTTTTATGGAGCCAAGCGCTTGGCAAATCCGCAGGCAGAG
>DAOPWT010000118.1:0-5424 GCA_035351775.1 Bacillota bacterium
GTCGATGTTGCACTGAAGGAAGCGCAGAAGCGTCTGGATGAGCTCATGAAGTAAGGCGGTGAGCTGTGGCAATAGCTCAGGGGACGGGTCCCGGCGATGCACCGGGACCCATCCCCGCCCGCCTGCTCGAAACTTGAGCTTGGGCGAAAGGAGGCGCAGGCGAGTGAGGCCACGTGGGATCTCCCGCACGTGGGAGAAGGCTGCGCCATACATCCTGCTGGCGCCTTTCATCTTCCACATAGCCGCATTCTTCGGGTACGCGTTTGCGCGGACCTTCTACTTCAGCTTCACCGAGTACAACTTGTTCGCAAGCCCCAGATGGGTTGGCCTGGCAAACTATGTGGACTTGTTCAGGAATATCCAGTTCGGTCGGGCGCTCAGGAACTCACTCCAGTTCGCCGTGATCGTGACGCTGGCCCAGACATTCCTGGCGCTGATCCTGGCTGTGGTGATGAACTCCCGGGTGCGCGGGATCAAGTTCTTCAGGGCGGCCTACTACATGCCCAGCGTCACGTCGAGCGTGGTCATAACCCTCATCTTCATGTGGTTGTTCCAGAGGGGCGGGGTCATCAACTACCTGACCACCAAGTTCATCCAGTACCGTGCGGTGATTGGAGTCTTCTTTGCGTGTCTTGCCGTCATTCAGGTTCTCCTGGTCCTGCGCGATCGTGCTGGGGGGTGGCCCGCGTCATGGTTCGAACCGGCATTTCTCCTGATGTCGGCCGCCTTCTCTGTTGTACTGGTGTTGGCGCTTCAGGCTGCGGGGGTAATCGGCCCCAATCCGAACGTGGAGGCCGTTCGGACGGTGTGGCTGAACACGAGGCAGACTGTGCCCGCGTGGGCAGGAGCATTGGCGATCCCGCGACCGCTGGCCGCGATCATGATGCTCAATACCTGGACTACGGCCCCCACCATGATGCTGTTGTTCCTCGCGGGCCTGCAAGATATCCCCAGGGAGCTATATGAGGCCGCTGCGGTGGACGGCGCTGCCCCGGCGGCGTCGTTTCGTCACATAACCCTGCCCGGCCTGCGCAACGTCACGTTCCTCGTGTTGAGCATGGGCCTAATCAGCACATTGCAGATGTTCGATCAGGTGGCCATCATTGGAGAGCAGGCGCCGAGGGAAGCCGTCATCACATTGGCCTATTTCGTCTACAGCAACGCATTTCCGGGATCGGCAGTGCCGAGGATAGGCGCCGCATCTGCAGCAGCCATTGTGCTGGCGGTCTTTACGATGGTGCTGGTGTCTTTGCAGAAGTTGATCACGAGATCATGAGCCATGGGCGAGGTGCGAGCGATGAGACTGGATGAGGGCATAGCTGAACAGGATCGGCACGCCCAGGCCGAGAACCGAAGGAAGCTTGCGGCCCGGCGCCGATGGACGAAGGCGGCGGCCGTATACGTACTGCTTCTCGGGTTCTCGCTGCTTTTTGTGGGCCCAATGGCGTTTGCGATGTTGTCGAGCTTGAAAGACAACCCCGTAGAGTGGCCTCCGCGGCTGGGATCGCCGCAGCTATCTCCGGCTAACTGGGCGGCGGCTGCGAGGCTTGGCGCGGCGGGGGGAGGGAGTTGGCTGTTCGGGCAGTTCGCTCGGGGCGCCGTCGTTTTGTTCTCCATAGAGTACGAGGTCGACGAAGGCAGGGAAGCGGAGACACCCATCGTGCGGGTGCCGCGGCGAGTTCCCGGCGCCGGGCCTGCCGCCATTGTGGCGGAGCCGTTCGCCGCGGATGATGCTGTCGTCAGTGAAGTCCGCGAGGCTCGGCGGGTGACGACTGACGGCGTGGTGCGGGTCACGTACGAGTTTGACATCAAGCATTCGGGGAGCGACATTGTCTACGGCAAGCTTCCCCTTGACATCGAAGTGCCGATGTACCAGAGGTTCGTCCGGGCCACTCTCGAGCCGAACAGGATCGAGCGGCTGGGGAGAGTTCAGAGCTGGAACAACGTTACCTCCGGCGTGATACCGTATGTGTTCTATAACTACCACCGGGTGTTCCGCGAGAACTACAGTCGCGCCACAGGCAGGAACCTCTTCTCCGCATGGATCCGCAACTCGTTCATGCTTGCGGGGATCAAGGTCGTTACGACACTGGTCGTAGCTTCGATGGCCGGGTATGCCCTGGCACGACTGAAGTTTGCCGGCAAGAACGCCCTGTTCAATCTGGTTCTCTTTTCGATGATGATTCCGGGGCAGGTGACGTTCATCTCCAACTACTTGGTCCTCCGGGATGGCATATTCGGACTGACTCGGCTCTTCGGAGGCGGTTCGCTGATCAACACCTGGACCGGCTATGTGGTATCTACCATGGTGGGCGGCAGCGCGGTGTTCATAATGAAGCAGTTCTTCGAAGGACTGCCCACGGAACTGGAGGAATCCGCCCGCATCGACGGGGCGTCTGTCCTTAAGACCTATTCCCGCATCATGCTGCCCCTGGCCGGCCCGGCCTTAGGGGCGCTGGCGATCCTGACCTTTCAGGGAACATGGAACGAGTTCTTCTGGCCACTTGTGATACTCACCTCGCCGCCTGACAA
Organism: Bacillota bacterium; assembly: GCA_035351775.1. GTDB lineage: Bacteria > Bacillota > DTU025 > DTU025 > DTU025 > UBA5389. The sequence goes on from DAOPWT010000118.1 coordinate 2,533, forward strand.
GTACACCCTGACGCTGGGCCTGCTGAGCTTCAGGACTACTTACGCAGTGGCGTTCGACTGGGGGCCGATGCTCGCCGGCACGGTCATGTCGGCCCTGCCGATAGTAGTCATGTTCATCGTCTTCCAGAGGTACTTTGTCGAAGGCATCAGCTTCTCAGGGATAAAGGGTTAGCGCCGCCCGTGCGATGGCGTCGCCTATTCCCACGTCAGCTCGGTTCGGCACTTGGTTACGGCCAGCCTCGCCCGTCTTCCCCGCACTACTACTCTGGTCTCCAGCCTATCCCATGCGTCAGGCAACGCGGGCGCGATGCGGATGCCGTGTTCGGCCAGCGGGTCAAGACGGACACCTGCAAATCCGAACACTGCAGCCTGCCATATCCCGCCTAGGTTGGCCATGTGAATGCCGTCGCCGAGATTGCCCATGGAATCGCACAGGTCGAGGGCGAGGCCATGGTGGAAGTGCTGGTAGGCCTGGACGACGCGGCCCAGCTGTGCCGCGACCAATGCGTGGGCAGACAGGCTGAGCGATGAGCCATGGGCAGTGCGAGCTGAGTAGTAGTCGTAGTTGGCCGCCCATGTATCGGCGTCGAACAGGTTGGGCATGAGCTTGGCCAGCATCACCACATCTGCCTGTTTGAGTATCCTGCGCTCGCGGGCCATGTCCTGCATGAGCGCCATGTCGACCGAGCGCCCGGCGCCTATCAGGTCCTGCATGCTCCCGTTGATGTCCTCAAGATCAAGGAATCCGTCGAACTGCTCGATGACCTTCGTGTCGGGGTCGGGCTGTGGTAGGTAGACAGCCTGCGCGACACGGCGCATTTCGTCCTGCTCACCGAGGGTTAGGCCCAGACGGGTCGAAAGCTCGTTCCATGCGGACGGACAGTCGGCCGCCAGCCACTCCGACGCCGCTAGCGCGGCGTCAATGGTCCACTTGGCCATGTAGTTGGTGAACGCGTTGTTGTCGATGTTCTCGTGATACTCGTCCGGGCCGATGACGCGCAGATACTCGTACCGGCGCATCTCTTCGTTCCACGCCGCGCGACTGGCCCAGAAACGCCCGGCCTCAATGATGATCTCGGCGCCGTAGTCTCGGAAGAAGTCGTCGTCGCCGGTCCACCGCCAGTAACTTGACACGGCATGGGCGATATCGGCGGTGATGTGGTCTTCAGTGTCGCCGCACCAGATCCGTACTCGCTGCCCGGTAGTTGGGTCCGGCGTGCTCCACGCGGGCGTGGTTTCGTCTCCCGAATCGGCGCTTTCCCACGCGAACATCGCTCCCCGATACCCACGTGCGCCGGCTTTCCGCCGAGCGCCGGGGAGAGTATGGTAGCGATACATCAGCAGGTTCCGGGCCGTATCCGGAAAGACCGCGCAGAAGAATGGGTGCACGAACACTTCAGTGTCCCAGAAGACGTGACCGCGGTAACCCTCACCGTGCAACCCCTTGGCGCCGATACTCACCCTGTCGTCGGTGTCGGGGGCGCACACAAGCATGTGGAACATTGCGAACCTGATGCCAAATTGGTCATAATCAGGCCCCCATATTCGCACATCGCACCTACTCCAGCGCGCCGCCCACTCGCGACAGTGCGGTGCGAAGAGCAGGTCGTATCCGACTCGGGCGGCGGCCTCAGCTGACCTACACGCCGCATCCAGCAGGGCAGATTGACCTGGTATTGCAGGTGTTGCAGGCGACGCCCCACAAGACTCCGCTTCTGTGCATGTGGTTGTGACATCGCGACCGGTTCTGTAGATAGCGTACTTCTCCAGGACTAGTCGATCTCCCGCCCTTAGGCAGGCCTTGAACTGATGACCTGGAGCGAGCGGCCTCTCAAGCGGGCTGGGTTCCAGGGGCTGTCGGGACGCAGCGCACTGCTTTGGGTCAGCAGAGCCGGGGCCGGGGCCGGGGGCGGGGTCGGAATTGGCGGATTCGACGAACGCCGTCGCGGCGAGCGCGACCGCGATCGGGATATGAGAGTTGATGGTACGGGCATTGAGTCCTGCAACGCCGAGCGACGCGCTGTGTGGCTTTGGCGCATGTACGCCCAGGATCTCCAGATGCCGCGCCCCCGACCCGCGGCCCGTCACATCCCCATCGATCAGCGAGTTGAGCTGCACTTCGCCGGCACCGGCCTCCATGGTCACCTCATATCTCATGCAGGCCAGATGGCGATCGGCAAGCGACACAAACCGCTGGCTTTCGATGAGGAGGACTCGCCCGGTGCGGTCGACGAGGCGAACTGTGCGACGGATGCACGCCTGCGCAAGGTCGAGATACCGGTCGTAGTGGCAGTTCCGGATGGCGTTTCGGGCATGGAACGGCGAAAACGGGGAAAGCATGGTCTGCCCGTCCAGCAAGACCTCAACCGGCAGCCAGTCCGGCATGGATACCAGTTCGGTGACTTCATCGGGGGCTGGGTCACAATCGAAGACTCCTGCGACGAACGTGGCACCATGGCCTGTCAGCAGACCGTCTTCGTGCGCTCCACGCGTGGCCATGTAGCCGTTTCCCAGGGTGAACATGGTCTCGCAGTCGCCGCTTTCGTGTAGCTGCCACGGATTGTTGGGAGGGCAGAACGACGGCACGGAGAACTTGGACGGCTCACACCTCCATGCGCGCATCTGTGCTTCGAGAATGGCGGCGAAGGTGTCGGCGCCCCCTCCTAGGTGGACAACGCCGGCCGGGACCCCGCAGGGTTCGCTCCCTACGCTGATGCAGAGCGAATCGCGCACCTCGGGGATGAGCAGCTTGTGGTCGCTTCCTTCCACCCCTCCGACAGGACCGAACTCATCGCCCAGTATCAGGATCTCCGAGGTGTCGATGGCGCTTGGTTTTGCCACCTGTTCAACCAAGTAGCTCACGGAATCCGACTTATCGGTCAGCCCAAGTTC
>DAOPWT010000119.1:0-5407 GCA_035351775.1 Bacillota bacterium
TGGAACTCCTGCGCCTCGCAATGCCCAGACGCGTGTTCACCCTCTCGCAGGTCAAGTACGCCATCGACCGCATTGCCTGGCTGCACGGGCACCGTGACCTCATCGGCGGGCTGACATTCACCGAAGAACCCGCGGTCCTGCGATTCTTCTTCGGAAGGCTGAAGCCTACGTCCGGTTGGCAGATCGAGCTGGCACGCGCGTTCCGTGCCGATTTCGGCGACAGCCTATAGACGCTCGCGGCCTTTCGGCGCGTAGCCGAGAGAACGACAGATGTAGTGCAGGAAGGTGCGGCAATTGAACAGGGGGCCCCGCTTGCGGAGCTCCCTGTTCAATCTGAACATCAACCCCGAGGTAGACTACTCGTCGAATGCCTCGCTGACATTCCATACCTTCCATACGTTTCCCACTAGGTCAGGGTTGGGCTTGAGAGTCTTCTTACCAGGTTTCCAGCCCGAAGGCATGGCTTCAGTGCCTTTTGAGGCGCGTACGTGCTGGAAGGCCATGATCTGCCTGATGGTTTCGCCGACGTTTCTGCCCACAGGAGGCGTGAGAACCTCGAATCCCTGAACATCGCCGTCTGGATCGATGATGAAGCGTCCTCTGGTCTCGACGCCGCTGTCTTCATCATATACTCCGTACATTCTGCCGATGCTGCCTCCCGGATCCGAAAGCATCGCAAAGGGGATGTCCTTGCCGATCATCTTCGAAAGCTCGTGATCGTTCCACATCTTGTGCACGAATACACTGTCTACACTCACGGAAAGAACTTCAACACCCAGGCTGTGAAGCTCTTCGTACTTCTCAGCAACTGCTGAGACTTCGGTCGCTCAGACAAAGGTGAAATCTCCGGGGTAGAAGCACAAAAGCACCCACTTGCCCTTGTACTCCGCAAGGTTTGTGCTCACGAACTTGCCCTTGTAGAAAGCTTGGGCAACGAACTCAGGCGCAGGTTTGCCTACCTTCAGCATCGGTCGCTTCGCCTCCTTGGTGCTCTCAGTGGATTCGGTTTCGGCCTGTAAGGCAGGTTTGGCCACTGAAGGCCTTTGACATCCAGGCAGGAAATCCTCAGGCATTACGCCACCTCCCATCCACCTGTACGGCTATAGTCTGTCTAGGTACCTCTCTATTAGACACGAGGGGACGGATTCCTTGTCAGGCAGCCCCTCATGCTCTGCCGCCGAGGAGGAGTTGTCGAGGCACAGTCGAAATCCGAAACGCGAGAGCCTCTTGGCCCTTACTCTCTCGTGGCGAGAGGGCTTTGAGGCCGCGAAAGGGGGACATATCAATGGATAGCTACCAGGTAGTTCTCGACTTCTTCACGAAGTCCGATAAGCCGGTGAAGGCGGGCGAAGTTGCCGCGGCAACGGGCCTCGACAAGAAGGAAGTGGACAAGGCCATGGCCAAGCTCAAGAAGGAAGGGAAGATAGCATCTCCGAAAGCGTGTTACTGGGAGATAGGGAAGTAGGTTTGGCCTGCCTGGCCACTCGGCTAGACCCGGTACTGCCCTCTTGGCCGTGGAAATCGGGCGCACCGTAGCTTATCATGTTCAGGAAGAGTCGCGCGAAAAGTACCTGCGCGAAGATGAAGGGGAAGAGGAGCGCGAATGGAGACACACACTGACCGAAGGCAGGGCGTCATGGAGAAGCTGCGGGGCGCGCTGAGCCTGCTTACCCCGGCTCTGCTGGTGTTCATGGCGGGGATGATCCTGGCGAACATAGCGGGCTCGATGAACGGGTCGCTGATGCCGCTGTATGTTCAGTCGTTGGGCGCCGACACCAAGCAGATCGGCCTGTTCTTCACCGTCTCCGCCATTGCGCCGCTTGTTCTGCAGATAGTGGGAGGTTTCGTATCCGACTCCATTGGTCGCCTGAAGGCTGTAGCTATCGGAAGCATTGCAGGCAGTATCGGATATCTGTTCTACGCTGTTGCGCCATCGTGGAGTTGGCTACTGGTGGGGCATGCTGTAGCATCATTGGCGGGCTGTTTCGTGGCCCCAAGCTTCCAGGCGTTCATCGCGGAGCAGTCCACCGAAGAAACGCGGGCGCGGGTGTTTGCGGTCAGTGAGTCGGCATTCGCCGTGGTAGGAATTGTGGGTCCGCCCATAGGCGGATTCCTGTCGCAGCGGTACGGGTTCCGCCCGATGTTCATCGCGGCAGGGGCGCTGTACCTCGTGGCCACGGTCATTCGGATGGCTATGGCGCTCAGGTCGCGCAATCAGTCGTCCAGCACATACCATGCTCCGCAGAAGATGACGCTATCTGCCTTGAGGTCCAACATGGGCTCCATGGTCGCGTTGGTCCTGGCAGGCGGGGTCATGACCTGGCTGTTTCTGTCGGATAGCGTCAATGACATCGCCTTCAGCGTGGCAAATCATTTCGACCCGATCTACCAGTCGAACATCATTGGAATGAGCAATATACAGATCACGTGGGTGATCTCGGCATTCTCTATTGTGAGGATGATTGCGCTGCCTTTCGGCGGTGTCTTCGCCGACAAGGCGGGCGAGAGGGTCGGCATATGCCTAGGCCATTTCCTGTGCGGGCTGGGTGGGGCCATATTCCTGCTGGGGACTGCGTATCCCCACTTTGTGCTGGTATCGGCGTTGTACGGGCTGGGAGTGGCGTTCCTATCGCCAGCATACAACTCACTGGTATCCAAGGAGGTGCCCATAAGCATAAGGGGGACTGCCTTCGGATTGGTGTCGACCACTCTCGGCATAGCATCGCTTCCTGCTCCGTATATCGGCGGCTTGATGTGGGCCAGGTTTGGGCCCAAGGCTCCGTTCGTGCTGCCTCTTGTGGCCAGCCTCAGCATGGCCGCGATACTCTGGTTCAAACTGCCGGGGAAGCGCAACAAGGCGGAACAGACCGCAGAGGCTCAGGCATCACCGTCGCAAGCATAGCCATCACGCAACCATATCGATTCATGATCGGCGGACAGGCAGGGCCAACTGGGTCCTGACCTGTCCGCCATGGTGTTGCGGCCAAAAGTCTCTCGCTTTTTGCTGCCCGACACCTCTGCAGGAGTACGTTCTTGTCTGCCGAATAGCAGTTGTAGCCACTCACCATGTTCCGACAACAGCGAAAAAGGAGCACCCCAATAGCACTCATCTTGCCACCTCATCTAGTGATCATCTACCAATTCTCCCTCCTCATCACACAGACACTCAGATCGAATACTTGGCCGGGTGTAGATCCTGATCGGCGGCTGACATGGATTGCGTATGGAGGTGATGGACCCGACCTCGCCAAGACTCGCGACGAACCCATCAAGCGATTTTTTCAGGAGGGATCCAGATGACAAGTTACAGGTGGCTAAGGCTTATGGCCCTCGGCACCATGATCATGTTGCTTGTCGGGGCCATGACTGTATCCGCGGCCGTCGGCGGCAGGCTGGAGATATTCTCCTGGTGGGCCGGCGACGAAGGGCCAGCGCTGGAGGCGCTGATTAAGCTGTACGAGAAGAGCAATCCAGGAACGAAAGTCATAAACTCTACCGTGACCGGCGGATCCGGAGTCAACGCAAAGGCGGTTCTGAAGACCAGGATGCTGGGCGGCGATCCTCCCGACACATTCCAGGTCCATGCTGGCCAGGAGTTGATCGGAACGTGGGTTGTGGCCGAGAGGATGGAGGACCTGACATCGCTGTATGAGAAAGAGGGCTGGAAGCGAGTCTTCCCTGAGGGCCTCCTCAAGCTACTCAGCACTGACCGGGGTATCTGGTCGGTTCCTGTGAACATCCATCGGTCCAACGTCATGTGGTATGTGCCCGGCAACCTCGCCAAGTGGGGGATGCGGGCGCCGACCACGTGGGCGGAGTTCCTGGCGATAGCCCCTGCGCTGTCGGCTAAGGGAATCGTGCCGTTGTCGCTCGGCGAGAACTGGACCGCTAACCACCTGTGGGAGAGTGTTGCCCTGGCGGTTCTGGGCCCTGAGAAGTGGGACGCCCTGTGGAGCGGCAGGCTATCGTTTAAGAGCCCTGAAGCCGTCGAGGTGTGGAAGACGTTCGGCGAGATCCTCAAGTACACGAACGCCGACGCGCCGTCGTTGTCGTGGCAGCAGGCAACCGACATGGTAGTCAGGGGGCAGGCGGCATTTAACATCATGGGCGACTGGGCTGCGGGCTACATGGCGACCACCCTCAAGCTCAAGCCGGGCACCGACTTCGGATGGATGGCGTCGCCAGGCACCGGCGGGATGTTCATGATGCTGTCAGACTCCTTCGGGCTGCCGGTAGGCTGCGCAGCCAAGGACAACGCACTGGCGTGGCTCAAGATGCTGGGCAGCAAGGAAGGACAGGATACCTTCAATCCGCTAAAGGGCTCGATCAGCGCGCGCACTGACTCTGACATGAGCAAGTACAACACGTATCTGCAGTCGGCCGCGAAAGACTGGAAGACCAACGTGATTGCCGGTTCGCTGGCTCACGGCGTGGTCGCAAATGAGAGGTTCATGAACGACTTCGCCACGGTTATGGAGATCTTCCTTCAGAGCCGCAACGCGCAGGCCGCAGCCAACGCGGCTCAGGCTGTAGCGATTCAGTCTGGCATCGCGTCGCGGTAATGGGCCGGGCAGGGGCTGAATAGGCCGGATAGGGCCCACGGATATGTACACGGGTTCGGGGGCGACCGGGGCGCCGGTCGCCCCTCTCGGAGGTGGTAACGCGTGCACTCCAGGCGAGATGAACTCCTGGCCATACTGGTCATCCTGCCATCCATCGTGCTGCTGGCGATATTCGTCTACGCGTTCATAGGCCAAAGCATCAAGGCCTCAGTCACCGACTGGGGGCAGCAGGCAGCGTTATCTCTCAACCCCGAGATACACCGCGTGGGGATTCAGAACTACAAAGACCTGTTCACGGGATTTCTGGGAATGCGGTTTCGCCAAGACCTGACTAGCATGATCTTCTTCACCGCGCTGTTTGTGGTGGTTGCACTGGCGGTCGGGCTCGGCCTTGCGACGCTCATCGACCATCTTGTGTGGGGTGAGGCGGTCTTTCGAACCATCTTCCTTTTTCCCATGTCTCTTTCATTTGTGGTCACCGGGACGATATGGAGATGGCTTCTTCAGCCCCGCGGTGGGATCAACCAGCTGCCCGCAGTTATCGGGTTGCCGGCCGGCCAGTTCCTCTGGCTTTCCAGCCGAGAGCAGCGTCTCGCGTTCGATTGGGCCGCCCTCCCGCATTATGCCTGCTGGACGCTGGCGATCACGCTTGCCGTGCTTGCCTGGACTAGCTTGCGTCGCGTGAGGCCGAGGACGGCTCGCATGCAGGCGGTCGGGGCCGCGGCCCTTGCGGTGTTGGCCATGTCCGGTATCGCCCGGCGACTGGCGATCCTTGACTTTCCCGAGATCCACGGGTTCAATGTGGCGATCTGGGGAGTAGTCATTGCAGCCGTGTGGCAGCAGTC
>DAOPWT010000120.1:0-5337 GCA_035351775.1 Bacillota bacterium
CGCTCCAGGCCAAGCTGCTCCGGGTGCTGCAGGAAGGCACGCTCAGGCGGATAGGGGAGTCCAGTGAGCGGCATATCGACGTCAGGGTGATCTCAGCCATATCCTGCAGCCCATCTCGGGCCGTAGAACGAGGTCTGCTCCGTCGCGATCTCTTCCATAGGCTTGGAGTGATCATAATAGAGATACCGCCGCTCAGGGAGCGCAGAGAGGACATCCCAGCGCTCACTCACCATTTCGTGAGGAAGTACAGCACGCAGTTCGGTGTGGGCGTTCGAGGCGTTTCTCGACAGGTAATGGAAGTCTTCATGGAGCATGCCTGGCCCGGCAATGTCCGCGAACTGCAGCATGCTGTGGAAGCAGCCGTTCAGATGTCGCAGGGACCGCTCATCGGCGTCGAGCATTTGCCGCCCCATATCGGGCATTTCGGTGAACATGCCTGGAGCCATCCAGCCGCGCCGGGCGGCATTGGAGTTGGCGTTGACAAGGATTCGGAAGCAGAGGCCGGCAGCGCCGGGCTCATTCCCACATTGCAGCAGATGGAAGAGAACATGCTCCGTTTCGCGATGAACTCGTGCGGAGGCAACGTCTCAGCCGCAGCGCGCCAGCTGGGCATCCCACGCCAAACACTTCAGCACAAGCTGAAACGCTACAACATCACTTCCTCCACCGTATGACGTCTCCGACATGCCCATAGCTGGGCATGTGCCCAATTCACGGCACGCCCCGATGTTCCGCAACCCACGCAGAGCAGGGCTTCGCGCTGGCGCGCATCTTGCATAGCTCATTATGCGAAAGCCATGATGGGAGGTTCGTGAAATGCCCACAGGGTGCAAGTATGGAACACATCGAGTGATCGAACCCGCCGGCGTAATGCCGCAGGCAGCGTGGAAAATCGACAACACTATGGAGATCCGCGACAATGAGATCCTGATTCGTGTGCAAACCCTCAATATCGACGCCGCAAGTTTCACCCAGATCAAGAAGGAGGCGGAGTACGACGATGCCCGGATCGGCGAGATCATGATGGGCATCGTAGCCAACCGGGGCAAGCATCACAACCCGGTAACCGGGTCGGGCGGCATGCTCATCGGCACCGTGGAGCAAGTCGGCCCTGCGCTGGCCGCCAAGACGGATCTGGTGGCGGGCGATCGCATCGCAACGTTGGTGTCGCTGTCGCTCACGCCCCTTGTGATCAACAGGATTCTCAAGGTTCATCAAGACACTGACCAGGTAGATATCGAAGGGCACGCCATCTTGTTTGAGAGCGGAATATATGCCAAGTTGCCTGACGACATGCCCGATAGCCTCTCGCTGGCCGTTCTGGACGTGGCCGGCGCGCCGGCTCAAACGGCCAAGCTAGTCAAGCCAGGCGACACAGTGCTCATTATCGGCGCCGGCGGCAAGTCGGGGTTGCTATGCATGTATGAGGCGCGTAAGCGCGCCGGAGTCACCGGGAAGGTGATAGCCATGGCTCACTCAGCCGCCAGCCGTGCCAGGGCCGAGTCGCTGGGATACGCAGATCTGGTGCTCGCGGGAGACGCCACCCGTCCACTGGATATCTTGCACATGATCGAGGACGCCACCGATGGGAAACTGGCGGACGTTACGATCAACTGCGTGAACATTCCGGGAACTGAGATGTCCTCTATCCTGTGCACCAAAGAGGGCGGGCTGGTCTACTTCTTCAGCATGGCAACGAGTTTCACAGCGGCCGCACTGGGCGCCGAGGGCGTGGGCCATGACGTGACGATGCTAGTTGGAAACGGATATACGCGCGGGCACGCGCAGATAGCCCTGGAGACCCTGCGGGAAAGCCCCAAGCTGCGCCGGCTCTTCGAAGAGCTGTATGCCAGATAGATGCGGAGGTCTTGAGCATGTGGGAGGATGTCACAAGCGAGGAGTGGCAGGACTGGCGATGGCAGCTTAAGAACAGGATCACAGACCTTGACCAGCTGAGACGCGTACTCGCGCTCACTTCCGAAGAGGAAGAGGGAGTCGCGAAATGCCTGACTAGGCTGCGCATGGCGATAACGCCGTACTACGCAAGTCTCATCGATCCTGACGATCCCGACTGCCCCGTGAGAAAACAGGCCATTCCGGTGGTTCAAGAACTCCACCTGGGCGAGGCCGACATGGACGACCCGCTTCATGAGGATGTCGATTCTCCGGTGCCTCACGTGACACACAGATATCCTGACCGCGTTCTGTTTCTGGTGACTTCTGTCTGTTCGATGTACTGCCGCCATTGCACTAGGCGAAGGTTCGCAGGCCATACCGACAGAGCGATATCGCGAGACGAGATTATGGAGGGCATCCGCTACATACGGAATACGCCCGAGGTACGGGATGTTCTTATTTCAGGCGGAGACCCATTGACTTTGACAGACGACGCATTGGAGTTCATAATCCGCGAGCTTCGCGCCATACCCCATGTGGAGATCATCAGGATCGGAACAAGGACGCCGGTGGTGATGCCGCAGCGAATCACCGGCGAGCTCTGCGCCATGCTCAAGAAGTATCACCCGATCTGGCTCAATACGCACTTCAATCATCCCAAAGAGATCACCCTCGAGTCGCGCCGCGCATGCGAGACGCTGGTTGACGCGGGCATACCCGTAGGGAACCAGAGCGTCCTGCTGAAGGGTGTCAACGACTGCCCGCACATTATGAAAAAGCTAGTGCACGAGCTGGTCAAGATGAGAGTGCGTCCGTACTACATCTATCAATGCGACCTGTCCATGGGGATCGAGCATTTCAGGACGTCCGTGGGCAAAGGCATCGAGATCATCGAGAATCTCAGAGGCTACACCTCGGGGTTTGCCGTACCCACTTACGTAATCGACGCGCCCGGAGGCGGCGGCAAGATACCTGTGGCGCCGCAGTACCTGATATCGCAGACCGATACCCAGGTCATTCTGCGCAACTACGAAGGAGTAATCACCGCCTATGCCGAGCCGCACGACAAGATCAGCAAGTGCCATGAGTGCGGCATCTGCACCGAGAAACCCCATCTCGCTACAGACGGCGTGGCGGCCGTGATGGACGGGACGGTGTCGAATCTTGAACCGAAGGGACTTGCGAGGAGGGAGAGAGCTCGCAGGCACTCTTCTTGACCTCGTACTGGCCGGCGGCGATTGCGTGGGTGTAGTGGGCCTTGCCAAAAACTGCGGGAAGACCACCACGCTCAACGCCCTGATCAGGGCTGCCGCAGCGCGCAATATGGCAGTGGGCATGACATCGGGCGGCAGAGACGGCGAGCTATATGACGCCATCACTGGGCTTGCCAAGCCACCCATCAAGGTCCCCCAAGGGGCCCTGATCGCACTGGCTGATTTCACTATCGGACGCACATCATGCCGCCTTGAGGTCGTACGGAGGTTGGGCATCCATACGGCGGCCGGCGAGATCGTCATTGCCCGCGCACTTGAGTCGGGGCAGGTGGAAGTGATCGGATGTAATCGCACAAGCGATCTAGTCCGGGCCATCGGCCAACTGCGCGAATGTGGGGCAGAGCTTGTGCTCGTGGACGGCGCGGCAGGTCGCACTTTTCTCGCATCGCCCGACGTAGTGCAGACGTTCGTGTTGGCCACTGGGGCAGCGCTCGATGGCGATATCCAGGGAATCGCCGAGGCAACCCGTATGGCAGTCCATCTGTTCACACTGCCGATGCCGCCGCCGCGCGTGGCGCGCCGCGCAGAGCAGGCGATACAGTCAGGCGTATCCGCGGTGATGCGCCTCGACGGCCGAGCGGAGGCACTGCCATGGACCACTCTTTTGGGGCGCGAATCCCTTGTGGCTGCCATGCTGAGCCAGGGCGACGCCGGGCTCGTGTGCGCGCGCGCAGTCGGCGACGGGCTGCTTGAGGCGCTCGCATCGCGCCTACGCGAATACTCTGCACAACCCAGGCGCGAGGCATTTACAGTGGTGGCGGCCGACCCTTCGAGAATCGCCGTCGGCGACCGCGGCGTCAGGGCATTCGAGGCAGCCGGCGGGGAGCTAGCCGTGCTCAGGAAGGCACGCGTAGCCGCTATCAGCGTCAACCCATCGTCGCCGTCGGGGGCGACGCTGGATCCCGCGGGTCTCCTCATCGAAGTATCGAAACACGTCGAAGAACTGCCGGTCTTCGACATGGTGGCTGAGCTTTCGGCATCTGGAGGTGTCATGCTTGAAGCTTGATCTCGACATCAGCACGATAGATAGGTGCAGGGAATGTGCAGGCAGCATCGCGGACCAGATCATGGAGCATGTACGTGGCGTGACGACGACCACTTGTGAGCGGGCGGTGCTCCGTCTGCTGGGAGTGGACGGGGTGGACCATGCTGGAGTGCCTCTGCCCAATGTAGTCGTGGACACGGCACACAAGGCAGGGCTCCTCGCGGACGGGATCGCAACTCGCATCGCCCAGGCAGTGGCGTCTACGGGGCTTAGGCCGCAGCAAGTGGCGGAGAAGGTCGCCTGCAGGCAGATGGACCTCGCAGGTTTTGGGCCTGCGGCCGGCGACTGCGATCGGTCGGCCGTGTCGGACGCGGTGACCGCATCCTTAAGCCGCATACGCGAGAACGTGGCCAAGCGACGCGACTACCTGTCGCAACTCGACCCCGGCACAGAGCCGCTGATCTACGTCATCGTCGCCACAGGCAATATCTATGAGGACGTGGAGCAAGCTCAGTCGGCGGCGAAGGCAGGCGCAGACATCATTGCAGTGATCAGGAGCACTGCCCAGAGCCTTCTTGACTATGTGCCCTACGGCGCGACGACCGAGGGTTACGGCGGTACGTACGCCACACAAGAGAACTTCCGCATTATGCGGCGTGGGCTGGACAGCGTGAGCGTGGAGACCGGCCGGTATGTCCGGCTTGTCAACTACTGCTCTGGGCTATGTATGCCGGAGATTGCGGCAATGGGCGCCCTGGAGCGGCTGGACATGATGCTCAACGACTCCATGTACGGCATTCTCTTCCGCGATATCAACATGAAGCGCACCTTCGCGGACCAGTACTTCTCGCGCATGATCAACGCCTACGCCGGCATTATCATAAACACCGGTGAAGACAACTACCTGACCACCGCCGACGCCTATGATGAAGCCCATACAGTTCTGGCGTCGCAGTTCATCAATGAGGCCTTGGCACACAGGTCGGGATTGCCGGACTCGCAGATAGGCCTCGGTCATGCGTTCGAGACGAACCCAGAGATGAAAGATGGCTTCTTGTATGAGGTAGCACAGGCGCAGATGGCTCGAGACATCTTCCCCAATGCGCCTCTTAAGTACATGCCGCCCACCAAGTACATGACAGGCGACATATTCCGCGGTTACCTGCTAAACGGCATGTTCAA
>DAOPWT010000121.1:0-5251 GCA_035351775.1 Bacillota bacterium
ATTCGCTGTCGAGGTCGCACTTCCCTTCAAGGAGACGATCACTTGGCAGGCGCCCAGCTGGCCCAATGATGGGCATGGGATCTCCAAACGCCTGGAGCTGGCATGTACTCGGATTCTGACGTTACTTTCGGAGATAGCCGCAAAATTTGAGTACATCGATTTCGGATGGCCGCTGGATGACCCGTAGACTGCGAAATTCCGGGGTATACGACGCGCGCGGGCATCGAAACCTGCAGAACGGCTGGGGTTTCCGCCCATGATGCGGGTGGTTCTGTCAGTAGTGTGCAAAATCTGGCGACACAAGTTAACTATGTGCCATATACCGGGCTGTTGTGCCCCCGAAAGCGGCCCCGGGCATCCCAGGCGGTTCACCGGCCAAACAGATGTACTCAAAAGTTGAGTACATCGACCCAAACTACCGTCAAGATCTGAGGGCATCGCCTCCCAGATACCCCCGGGGGTATACCGGCGCAACCGCAACCGCAACCGCGTCTCCGATGGCTAACTCGATCGGCTGCGACGCCGGGCCGAAACGCGCACGCCTGCTTCGACCTCGGCTTAACGCGCAGCCACGAAGGCGACGCTCCAAGGTCGCAAGGACAACAAGCTCTTGCAGCCCAGTCCGACCTCATAGCCGCGAGGCGCCGTCAACCCGCCTCAACCTCCGAGCCGCTCAGCTTCTCACCGACTGAGTCATCATCGGGTTCTGCAGCCCCGGTAGTCGTCTGAAACACCATCTTGGGATCGAGCGCGTCACGCAGCCCGTCTCCCATGAAGTTCACACTCAACACCGCAAGGAGCACAAAAAGCCCAGGGAATACTGTAAGCCACCACGGCCGTCCATAGTCCCCACCTGCGCCGAGGATGTAATCCATGGCGCGCTGCAGCATGTTTCCCCATGACGGGGTTGGCGGCTGGATGCCCAGCCCCAGGTAGCTGAGCGCAGACTCCGACAAGATGGCCGAGCTCACTCCCAGCGTGGCCGCGACGATGACGATTGGAAACAGGTTGGGAAGCATGTGCTTCCACAGTATCTTCCACGTCTTCGTTCCGGACGCCCGAGCCGCCTCAACGAACGGCTGCTCCCTCAGCGAAAGGGTCATGCCTCGCACGAGGCGCGCGGTGGACATCCAGCCGAAGATGGCAAGTATGACGATTATGTTCGTCAGGCCGCCCCCAAGGAACATGGCGCCGATCAGCAGAACCGGTACAGTAGGTACTGAGAGCATGAGGTCGGTGAAGCGCATCAGGATGCCGTCCACGATTCCTCCGCTGAATCCCGACACCACGCCCACTAAGGTTCCCAGGAAGGCCGACGACGCGGCCGCCGCGATCCCGACGAAGAGGGATATCCGGCCTCCATACATGATCCTCACAAGCACATCATGGCCGAGCTCGTCTGTACCGAACGGATGAGCCTTCGACGGGGGAGCAAATAGGTTCCAAAGATCCATGTCATCGATCGCGTACGGGCTGATCCACGGCACGACTACCGAAGCAACTAGCAGGGCTAGGAATACGCCCATCCCGACTGCCGCCAACTTGTGTCGCCTGAGCCTCTTCCACACGTTCTTCCAACCGGTCATGAGTACACCACCCGCGGGTCTACCACGGCATATAGCACATCGGCTACAAGATTAGATACGACTGTGAGCACCGCCAAGAGCATCAAGCAGCACAGGGCCAAGTTGTAGTCGCCGCCTATGACGGCCTGGTACATGAGGCGCCCCATCCCGGGCCACGCGAATATGGTCTCGACGACGACTGCGCCTCCAAAGAAGTACGGAATGTCAAGAGCCGCGATGGTCAACACCGGTATCATCGCATTCCGCATGGCGTGTTTGGTGAGCACTGTCCGCCCGTCAAGCCCTTTGGCTCTTGCAGTGCGGATGTAGTCCATTCCCAACACTTCGAGGAGGGACGTCCTGACATACCTGACCCAGTAGGCAACCTGTACAAGGCCGAGAACGATCATGGGAAGGATCAGATGCGCCAGCCTGTCAGTGAATACAGCCCAGGACGACCCGGTGACCATGCTCGAGACTCCCCCAATGGGCAGCCACCTGAGTTTTACGGAGAACAGCATTATGGCCATGAATCCGAACCAGACGGGCGGCATCGACAGGCCTAGAAATGCGAAAAACGTGATAATGTAGTCGAACGCGCTGTACTGCCGGGAAGCGGAGATCATCCCGATGGGCAACGCTATCAAGAGCCCCAGGAGCCACGCGCTCATTGTAAGGATCAGAGTATTCGGCACTCTCGAGTGCACCAGTTCCATCACGGGCGTCTTGTACACGCTGGAGTAACCCCAATCGCCCATGAGGACGCTTCTCAGCCAATGGAAGTACCTCACGTATACCGGGTCGTCAAGGTGATAGTACTCCCTGAGCCTTGCTATGGACTCAGCGGATACCGCGCGAGGGTTCTCGAGGCGAATCGCAAGAAGCGGGTCGCCCGGCGCCAGCGCGAGTAAGCCAAACGCGATGATCGAGATAATCAAGAGCAGAGGCACTGCCCCGAGTGTTCTTTTCAAGATATACGATCCCACTACTACTGCGCCCCCGAGGCGCGGGCCCACATCCGCCCGCGCCTCGAAGAGCTCCTCCTCTCCCGAACCTCAATCTGAGTGAGGTCAGCTGCCGAGCAGGTGCTTCGCCAGAAGCATGCCACTGCCCAGCTGTATGCGTACAAGGTCCGCAATGGGGACAACCTTGTAGTTCAGGGCCTTTTCGAGTTCCGAGCATCCGCGGGCGACTGCCTCGTCCAGCTCGGCCCGGGCCTTCTCAAGCACTGCGTATCTGGCTGCACCGTTAGCGTCGTTCGCGTCGTTCGCACCGTTCGCGCTGTTCGCGCCACCCGCAGCGCCCGCGCCCGCAGCCTCCAATTCGCCACTGACCAGACGCAGCAGCATTCCGATGGAAAGCATGTTGTAGAACCGGGCTATTACCATGTTGTCGAAGTCCTCTGCGCCTGTAGCTGGTCTCTCCATCTCCCGAGCCGAAAGGGCCCAGTTCCTCTCGGCCTGAATAGATGCAGGGATGTGCTTGAGGTTATCGGATATCGCGTCATAGAACGGCGAATCCTTCGCCGATATCGATAACTCCGGCTCTATCCTGGCCAGCATCTCGCCCACATAGTTCCAGTGCTTCTCCGACTCGCCGAGGCGCGCAAGGAACGAATCCCTTCGGCTCCTGTCGATGGGCTTCATGTCCTCGATGCGTGGGTCGTAGTAGTACGGCAGCTCGCACACGAGCGAGAAGGTGCCCGCCGCGGTCAGCGCGTACTCGTCGCTGCCCGAACCGCCCGATATCATTGTCGAAGGGTCCTCCACGCCGGAGTGCTCCTTGTAATAGTCGTAGGTGTCCTTCACGCCAAACAGGCCAAACACGGCGTCATCGAACTTCTCGCAGTATGGAACCTCCGGCTCTCCCAGCGCCAGCGGGATATTTCGCGTTTTCGCCAGCTCGTGGAAGCGAGCGTGCAGCTTTGGAACTGCGCCGGTAATGTACCAGTACGCCCCGCCGAATCCGGCATTGTGGAGAGAGTACATGAACCGCGGTCTCTCGTTGTCGATTATCTTAATGAGACACTGCGTCTCCGGCAGTGGGCGGTCGAAATTGAGCGTTTTGTAGTGAATCGGAAAGGTCCACTCGACCTGTTGGTACCCAGGAGGCCGGTAGAAGTTCCTCACGTACGTCTCGATGTTGAATGGACCGGCGAACCATCCCTCATTCAGCCGGGTCCCGTCGGGATCGATGCACTTTATAATGTACCAAGTGTAGTCGAGTTCCCGCCTGAGATCGGCGTCGGATGCAAGCCTTCCCGAGATGTAGTCGAGCATCATGGCGCCGATCGGTTCGTTCGGATGAGGGCAACCGAACATGAGGGCCGCTTTCTCACCGGATCCTATTTTCAGGCTCCGGATGGGCGTCCCTTTGCGGGACGCCCCAAGCTCTACGAGTTCCACTGCATCCGGGTACTTGGCCGCAAGCGCCTCAGACCTTTGATCAAGCTCATCTACGGTGTAGAAGCGCGTATAGTCTGGTACCCCTTTTAGCAGGTCTTCTAACACGTCGTTGAAAGCCAATCTGTTCACCTCTAGTGTCAGCTCAGTTGCGATAGGTTCAGTTGCGATGAGCTCAGTTGCGATAGGCTCAGTTCTGGATGTACCAGTTCTGGATAGCCCATCCCAGACCGTTGTCATATCCGGACGCGAAGCTCTTGATCGTCTTCTTGGCAAAGTGGTTGGCAGGGGCAGCCACCAAAGGTATCGCAGGCAGCTCCTTCGTCCACAGCGCCAGGTGCTTCACGTACAGCTCTGTCTTGGCGGCAGGATCCAGAGTCTCGGCGGCCTTTCGAACCAACCTATCGTTTTCGGCGTTCATCCATCCGACTTGGTTGACTCCGCCCCATGAGTTCTGATCGCACGGTATCAGCTCCGAATCCCAGTAGTTGGCCGCTTCATCCGATACACCATAGCCCCATCCAGTCATGGCCATATCGAACTGCCTGTGCGGCTCGAGCTCTCCGATCACCACGTGGGCCGGCTTGTTGTCGATCTCGATCGCAATTCCCACGTCCTTGAGCATCTTCTGGATCAGCTGCTCGGTCATTTCAGTCTCCTTGGAGCCGGCGGGGCCAAGCAGGGTGTACTTGAATTTGAGCCCGTCCTTCTCAAGAATACCGTCCTTGCCCGGCTTCCATCCGGCCTCCGCCAGAAGGGCCTTGGCCTTCGCAGGGCTGTATGAGTACTTGGTCACCCTCGGATCAGCCAGAGCGTCGCGCATCATGTGCAGCGGAGTGATCCAGGCATCGGTCACATCGGCCTTGCCTGCGTACACCACGTTGCTGATCGCCTTTCGATCTATGGCGTACATGATGGCCTGACGCACTCTGATATCAGAGAGTGCAGGATGCGGCTTCGACAAATCGCTGGGATCCCAGAAGTTCAGAAGCAGATAGTCAGGCGCCACGGTGGGTGTGAGGGTAACGTCGAACTTGTCGCCATGCTCTGTGGAGAGCTTGATTGCATCGCGCAGCGTGAGGGTATAGCGGCCGAAGTCGATGTCGCCCCTTATTACCGAGGCATTGACCACACTGGTATCCGGGATGATCTTGATCATTATCTGGTCGATATTCGGCCTGCCCATGTAGTAGTCATCGAAAGCCTCAAGAATCACGTATTCGCCCGGTTTGGACTCCTTCAGCTTGAACGGGCCGGACATGACGGGGTTCTTGGTCACTTCCT
>DAOPWT010000122.1:0-5224 GCA_035351775.1 Bacillota bacterium
TTGGCCGCCTGGATCATCGGCTTTTCGTAGGTGAGGCTGAGTGAGAGGGACATGTAGCCATTCTTGTCGGGCGGTGTCGCAGTGCCCCAGAACACGTCAGGTGGGTCGAGTTCCTTCTTCTTGAGGCCACATTCATGCAGGTGATTAGGTAAGAACGTGACAGTGCCGCCTGAGTGAGCCCTATACGAATGCGGGCCATAGTACCATGCCTCGTTGAGGAAATGCCCCCTCATCTCGGGCTTCAGGAAATCGTAGTCCCTCATGAGCAGGCAGGACATGATAGTCACGTCGCTCAATTCGTCTTTTCGAGACGAGATTGCCCCGAGGAGCCCCGGAGGTTCGGCCGCGCACATCGCGACCACGATGGACTGGCCGGATTCGATCTTCCCGACGGCTTCCTCGATCGATATCAGCTTGCGGCGATACATTTCCTTCAGGTCCAATGCTATCCCTCCTATGCCCTATAGGACCAGCCCTCCATCGACCTGCAGCACCGCGCCGTTCACGAAGTTGGACTCCTCTGACGCCAGATACAGATAGGCGTAAGCTATGTCTCTGGGTTCGCCCAGCCTGCCCAGTGGCGTCTTCTCCCTTATCGTGGTCAGTACCTTTTCGGGCACAGTCGACATCATCTCAGTCATGGTGAATCCCGGAGCGACCGCATTCACGTTGATGCCTTTACGCCCGAGTTCCTTGGCCCAGCCTTTTGTCATCCCGATAATGCCTGCCTTGGTAGCTATGTAGTTCGATTGTCCGAAGTTTCCGTGTATTCCGACGACTGAAGCAGTGCTGATGATCTTGCCCGATCCCTGCTGAACCATGGCTGGCGCCACCGCGCGCGTGCAGTTGAACACGCCCTTGAGGTTGACGTTGATGACACGGTCCCACTGATCGTCAGTCATCTTCACAAGCATGGCGTCCGCCGTAATCCCAGCGTTATTGACCAGTATGTCTATCCGACCGAACTTCTCCAAGGCGCGGTCCACCATTGCCTGAACACTACTGGGGTCAGTGACATCCACCCTTACCCATGTGACTGCTCCACCGGCATCCGAAATAGCCTTCGCGGTATCGGTCGCAGCCTGCTCGTTGATGTCGCACACAACTACCCTGGCGCCTTCCTGCGCAAACAGCATTGCCGCTTCTCTGCCCAACCCGCGACCAGAACCGGTTATGATAGCCACCTTGTCTTTCAGTCGCATCAGAATTGGTACCTCCTTAGTGTCGGTTGTTGTCTGTGGCGGTCAACAATACTATCAACCGTCGTCAGATTCGGGTATCCTGACGAAGTATCCGGAAGCCACAGGCCGTGTTGTTCCGAGACGCGCTGACCCAAGACGCGCGCGCTCGCCACATCGGCTTATGGCTCATGATGCTATCGGGGACTATGCGGGCTACTCTGATAGTAATGTGAGGACGTTACACGTAGGTAACTAGCGGGTTACAGATGAGTTACAGATCGCGGTCAGTTAGTTGACAATCTCACTCGCTCAAGTACCGCCGCAGTATCGCGACTGGGGTTCACTCCCATTTCCGACCCAAGCGCGGCCTCGCACCGTTCGTAGGCGCGCAGCGCCATGGACCTATTACCGCGCTCAAGGTAGCACAGCATCAACAGGCGATAGGCCTCCTCCCAGCATAGGTCGCGTGTGAGAACAAACTCACACACTTCAATACATTCCTCGATTTCGTGCCCGCCGTAGAGCAATTCGGCGAAGCTCTGCGCTGCGCGCAGATACACGGCGAGCAGGCGCTCACGCTCTGCTATGGCCCAGTCTTCATAGAGGCACTCCTGCAAGAAGTCGCCGCGGTAGAGGCTGATCGCGCTTCTGTACAGATCGCACGCGCCCTGCGGATCGAATGGGGCCAGCCGACCGGCTTTGGCCACGAGGCTCTCGAATTCGTCCGCATCCACCCACGCGCCCGACAGGGGGTTCAGCCCGTACAGAGGCCCCTCGCGGTTGATCAAGAAGGAGTTGAGTCGCGGTGGCCTGCCCGGCTCAATCACGTTGAGCATGGCGTTGAAGACCACCTTGAAATGACTGGATGCTGCATCCGAATCCAGCCCAGGCCAGAGCGCGTCGAGGATCTGATCTCTGTGCAGATATCGCTTGCGGTTCACGATGAGCAGCTGAAACAGGCTGCGCGCTTTTTCCCGCTGCCATTCGCGACTCGACACCTCCTCAGTCCCCCGAAAGAGCACGAAACGCCCCAAAGTGCGCACGTGCAGAGTGTAGCCTGGGTGATATTCAACAGACGGAAGCCCGGTGGCCGAGTGAAGCCAGGCCACATGCTCGCGGTCGATCCCAAGGCGAACGGCCTCCACGAGCAGTGGGGCCAAAATTCCGAGGTCGGCGGGGCCGAAAAGCGTGCGCTTGGTGAACAGAAACTCATAACTATGCGTCCGAATCGACTTGAACAGCCCATCGAGAATACCTCGGAGCATCTTCGCATCGCGGCTACGCAGGGCAAGCACGGCCAACCACAGGTCGCACACCACGGCGCAGTACTCGTCGCCCACCCGCGCGAACGTCTCCTTGGCTTCAGCCAGCCATGAAGCTGCTCCCGCGTCATGAGCGGTGACTGCCATGCCGGCGCCCATGGCGATCTGGACAAACCCGGCGAGCCACTCATCGCCGGCCGATCGGCATATCTCCAAGGCCTCTGCCGCTTCCTTCTCAGCGTGAGCGAGATCGTCGGACATTGCGTGCACGAGGGCAAGACCCATGAGGGGTTCAGCCCGCCCGCGGGTCACCTTGATCTCATCGCACATCTCGAGCGCCCGTCTATAGCAGGCCTCAGCACTCGGGCCCTTTGCAGACGGAGAGATATGGCATGCATGCCCAAGACGCATGTAGCCTACAGCCTCCACAAATGGGGACTTCAGATCGCGGCCGAGTTGTATCGCCGTCTCGGCACACGTGCGGGCTTGCTCACCCTCGCCGATCAGCGAGTACACCAGCGACAGAAGAAGCTGAGTCTCGCGGTGCGAACGGGCCGGTCGCCCCCGTTCCTCCGCGCGCAGCCGCCCATCTACATTCCCCTGCTCTTCACCCGCCCGGCGCTGCAGCGATGCAAGGGCAGTGCCCAGCCTTCCGGTGCGCAAGTGCACCCGGATATCCAGCTCGTCCTCCATAGCGGCGCTGATCAGTTGCTCTGCCTGACGAACCAGCTTCAGCGCCTCCTGCATCTGCCCCTGGTTGGTCTTGCTCTCAGCCATCATCCTCAGCAAAGTGGCCCGCTCCAGGCGCTCCTCCTCCGGAAGCAGCAGCAGCGCCTGGGAAAGCAGTGAATCGCTCAGGGCGGGCTCCACAGTATCCAGATAGACCATAGCCTTGCCTTTCAGCGCCCGGCTCCGTCCAGCAGCATCTGAACGGCCGGCGAAGATGTCCTCGGCCATACTGTACCACGCCAGAGCGTCACGATAATTGCTCGACAGCCTGTACACATCGGCCCTGCGCAGCAACAAGTCAGGGTAAGCCTCCAACACCTCGCCCGGCATTTCGCCCACCCAGTAAGCCAGCGCATCGAATCTGCCGCTCTGCACCAGCTCAGGAGCGCGCTTGATGAGCTCACGGGCGGCTCCATCGTACTCGCCCGCAGCAAGTAGATGATCAACCACCCGCGTGTCCTGGCCTCGATCGCCATAGTAAGCCGCAGCCTTACGGTTGCACTCCGCCCAGCGCATTCGGTCGCGCCTAGCCTGCCGCCTCAGGAACGTGCGCAGGAGATTGTGGAATCTGAAAGTCCCTTGCCCAGCATCGGTAGCGTACACGAACAGGCCTGCTGTCGAAAGCCGCGATAGAATCGATTCACTATCATCCCTGCCCGACACATAGCCGCATACGTCCGGGTCCAGTTCGGAGAGGGCCGACACATCCAGCAGAAAGTCAGTCACGTACTGCTCCTGCTTGCCCAGCACCTCATGAGCCAGGTAGTCGAAAACACTCTCAAGCGAAGACGGAGTGCGGGTGAACAGCTCCGGGAGCGACAATCCTTCACGCAATGCGTGCCATATCATCTCGAGTGCGATAATCCAGCCTTCAGTTCGCTCCAGAACCGCCTTCACCTGCGCCGCGGTGAGCTCGTGCTGGTAGGGCCCGGAAAACAGGCCGGATATCTCGGAGGCAGTGAAGGCCAGATCCTTCTCGGTTATCTCGAGCGCCTCCCCCTTCACCCTCCACCTGGCCAGCGACCCAAAAGACGGCCGTTCCCGGGTAGACAGGACTATATGCACCTGCGGAGGCATGGTGTTTATCAGGCTCTCCACTATCTCGTTGACTTCAGGGCTCTTGATCACCGCATGGTAGTCGTCGATCACGATAGCGATGTCGCCGACAACTTGGTCGAGCAAATCGTTGCTGAGAAGATCAACTGCCTGCCGGCGCGCGTACGGGCTGTAGTTCTCCTCAAGCAGCGCCAGCGAGTTCGATCCCATGGTCGGGTATGCTGAGCGCAAGCACCATATCAGGTGCGTAACAAACACCCGCGGATCGGTGTCGGCACTGTTGACACAGTACCAAAAGGAAGGAACGTTGGCGCGAGACAGGTGGACAGCCAACACCGTGCTCTTGCCATAGCCCGGGCCTGCCTGGAGGATCGTAACCTGGTGCGACACCACGCCCCCAAGCAGCTCGGCCAGACGAGTGCGGATCAGCAGCCGTTTCCGGGGCAGAGGCGGTATGAATTTAGTGCGGATTATCTGAGGATCGTATGCCATTTATGAAGCGCTCCTTGATACGGCTGATGTAGCATGGCTGCAGCCTCGTTACGGTCGCGCGTTGACGCTATTGCCTATCTACGACATGGGCAGCAGAATACCTCCGAGTGCGCACAGCCGCATGACCGCCAATCGGGAGAGCGGGAGGGGGCGGCGTTGAGCCAATGAGGCTCTGCCTGACGCAGGGCGAGTCTGCCGAGCCTAGGCGCGGGCAAAAATGACCATTGACAACCGGCCCGGTTCGTGTTATTCATTTAGCAAGGTATCGCGACCATCTTACAGCTGAATCGCGTGCAAACACAAAGACGTTGAAGGGGAAGATCGCCGCAGTTAGAGCTTCCCATAGCGAGTGGGGGAGAGTGCAAGCCCCACGGGAAGAGTGCGTCGAGTGGGCCCCAGAGTCGCAGGCCAAACGGCCGGCGGGTGCAGGATTGGTGTCGTGCACTGCTGCCCAGTAGGTCGAGCCGGAAGCCTCCGTTATCGGGCAGGGGCATCGCCTCCGCG
>DAOPWT010000123.1:0-3245 GCA_035351775.1 Bacillota bacterium
GGGAGAGGAGGAGCAAGATGCTGCAGCTAGATAGCATTGACGTCTCCTACGGCCCAGTACGTGCGCTGAGCGGAGTCTCTATGGAGGTTCCGGAGGGCGACATCGTGGCACTCTTGGGCTCGAACGGAGCGGGCAAGTCAACCACACTGCGCGCGATCTCCGGGATCGTGCGCCCGACAGGAGGGGCGATAGTCTTCTCGGGTCAGCGTATCGACGCGCTGTCACCGGAACGCATCGTCTCCATGGGCGTAGTGCAGGCGCCTGAGGGGCGCCAGGTCTTTCCGGAGCTGTCGGTGAAGGAGAACCTGCTCATCGGCACATACTCGCGGCGCGATAGAAGGCGAGTGCCGGAAGACTTCAATCGGGTGTATACGCATTTTCCGATTCTGAAAGAAAGACAGGCGCAGGCAGCGGGCACACTCAGTGGAGGGGAACAGCAGATGCTGGCCATCGGGCGCGCGCTAATGGCCAGTCCTAAGCTATTGCTGCTCGACGAGCCATCGCTGGGCCTGGCGCCGCTTGTGACGAAGCAGATCTTTGAGATCATCAGGGCTCTCAACAGAGAAGGCACGACGATTCTACTGGTGGAGCAGAACGCCCGCCTGGCCCTGGCGGTATCGAAGTACGCGTACATACTTGAAACAGGTCGTGTGGCGCTGTCAGGCAGGAGCCTGGACTTACTCGCGAGCGAGGAGGTGAAGCGCTCGTATCTGGGAGCCGGCCATGCAGCCGGATAGAGCCGGATAGGCAGACGAGGCGTATCGGCGATAATCGGCAGAATATGCGGGCAACTTGGGTTTGCTGGTTTCGCGACTCATAATAGCGCAGGAGGGTGAAGCATGAAGAGAATTCTGGCGCTCCTTTGTGTGGGCATACTGGCAGTCATGATGGCAGTCGGAGTGACTGCGGCTGCGGTTCCCGGCATAACCGACAATCAGGTCGTGGTTGGGGCTTTTCAGGACCAGTCCGGCGCAGCGGCGGTGGTGGGCATCAACATGCGCAAGGGCATGGAGGCCTACTTCAACTGGGTTAACGCGCAGGGCGGCGTGAATGGACGCAAGATCAAGTTCATAGTGGAGGACGATGGTTTCCAGGCGGCCCGCGCCATCGCCGCCACCAAGAAACTCGTTGAGCAGGACAAAGTGTTCGCGCTCGTCGGCACGCTGGGCACTCCCGGCGTGGCGGCCACGATCGATTACATAATGGAAAAGCAGATTCCCTCGATATACCAGGGCAGCGGTATCAGCGCTCTGGCATTCCCGCCCAAGAAGTACATCTTCCCGGTTCAGCCCAACTTCATCAGCGAGGGTCGCATTGTGGCGACGTACGTGGTGGAGAACCTCAAGATGAAGAGGGTCGCGGTTGCATGTGAGCAGACGGACATCGGCACTGAGGGGCTTCGCGGCGTGCGGGAGCAGCTGGCGATGTACAAGATGGAGCCTGTGGAGGTCGTCAACTTCGGAGCAGCCGACGTCGACTTCAGTTCGCAGATACTCAAGCTCATGCGGGCCAAGCCGGACGCGGTAATCATCTACTCCACTCTCAAGCCTGCAGCCGGATTCCTGAAGCAGGCTAAGGTGATGGGGCTCGATGCTCAGTTCCTGACGACATACGTCAACGCCGACCCCATCCAGATGCCCGCGCTGGCCGGCGATGCGTGCGTTGGCCTGATCGCTCCGGGATGGGTGCCTGTGCTTGGCAATGACGTGGATTCGGTGCGGTACCTCGAGATCTATCAGGCCACCTACCCCAAGGAGATGCCCAGCGCATTTGCGGCCGCCGGGTTCATCGCCGGTGAGGTGTTCTGCGAGGGCCTGAGGCGCTGCGGCAAGAACCCCACGCGCGAGGGCCTGATAGCTGCCATGGAGAGCCTGCGCGATTGGGACGGCATCATGGCCAAGGGCATTAGCTATACTCCGGAATTCCGGTCGGGCAAGGCGTCCATGTACTTCATGAGATTCGCGAAGCCCAAGTTCGAGGAAGGGTCAGTGGAGGTAATATCCGACTGGATCAAGCTGAAGATATGAGGCTGAGCTGAAAGCGCGAGGCCAAAAGGAGGCCGGGCAGAAATGCCCGGCCTTCAATACAGTCGATCACCTTCCGGGCCGGCTTCCGGGCTTGACGGCAGGGAGCCTGCCTTCGCGGCACAGGGGGCATGCGTCCGCCTCCCATGAAGGGATCTCCATGCTGAGAACTGCGGTCTGCTTGACCCCGAAGTCTATGGCGCCGTTGCTCCTGTCTATCAGAACACCTACTCCTGCTACATGACCCTGGTGTTCCCGGACGACCTCCATCACTTCACGAACCGACCCGCCTGTGGTGATCACGTCCTCGACCACCAGCACACGCTGACCTGGCGTGATCGAGAAACTCCGGCGCAGTACCATCCTGTCGTCTTCACGCTCGGTGAACAGCGCGACCGCGCCCAACTGCCGCGCAACTTCATAGGCCACCACAATGCCGCCCAGCGCGGGCCCGATGACTATGTCGATCGCGTCGCTGCGGAAGTGGGAGGCCAGATGTTTGGCCAGTTTCTCTGTGTGTTCAGGATATCTCAGCACCTGAGCGCACTGCATGTAGACGTCGCTGTGTCGCCCCGATGTGAAGATGAAATGTCCGCGCAGCAAGGCGCCGGAGGACGTGAAGATATCCAACGCCTCGTCGGTTGTCAGCAAGACATCAGGCTCGGTAATGGTCATGTGAGAGACCTCCTCTTGTGAACTAATCCGCGCTATCTTGGATTTCGTCCGCGATACGAATGGCTGCTGAGGCAGGATGGGGAGCGCGGACGATTGGCCGCCCGATGACGATGTAGTCGGCACCCAGCTTCACCGCATCCGCCGGAGTCGTGATCCGCTTCTGGTCGTCAGAGCCATGCCATATGGGGCGGATGCCGGGGGTCACTACATTGAAGTCCGGCCCACACGCGGCGCGCACCGCCGTAATCTCATGCGGAGAGCAGATGACGCCGCCCGCGCCGGAGGTTTGCGCCATCTTCGCCAGATGCACAACGACCTCCTGGATGGACTTGCCTGCGATCAGCAATTCCTGCTCCAGCTGATGCTGGTCGATGCTGGTCAGCACCGTGACGGCCAGCATTATTGGAGCCTGCACGTGACCTCCGAGCGCACCTGATTGGCTCGATTCGTGTTGCCGATCGCGTACGGCGTCCGCCGCAGCCCGGATCATGGCGCTGCCGCCGGCTGCGTGGACTGTGTACATGAAACAACCTAGCTCGGCAATGA
>DAOPWT010000123.1:3345-5199 GCA_035351775.1 Bacillota bacterium
GCGCTGCCGCCGGCTGCGTGGACTGTGTACATGAAACAACCTAGCTCGGCAATGACGCGGGACGCGCCGGCCACAGTGTTGGGGATGTCATGTAGCTTGAGATCTGCGAAAACGCGACCGCCCAGGTCGTGTATGCGCCTGACGATATCCGGGCCGACGCTGTTATAAAGCTGCATGCCCACTTTGAATGCGCCTACGTGCGCGGCAAGCTGTCCTACGAGAGACATGGCCTCTCGGGCTTCGTCCACATCGAGGGCGACTATGATTCGGTCCTTTGCCTGCATGGTTTGCGCTCCTTTCATCGCTCGGGTGTTGCGCGAGCTCCGACCGGCCCGGAAGGCCGTGTGGAGCTACATGATTGCTGCGCCTACTAGACTGCGCACACTGGTCAAGTTGTGACCTGCAAGATAGCTCCGCATGCCGTCGATTACGTCAATGGCCAATGTTGGATTGACGAATGTGCCTGTGCCGATGGATACAGCTGTGGCTCCAGCCATCATGAACTCAATGGCATCGCGCGCGCACATGATGCCGCCGCCGCCAAGGATCGGCAGGTCGACTTCCTTTGCGACTTGGTAGACCATGCGCAAAGCGACGGGCTTTATCGCCGGCCCCGACAGCCCACCGAACACATTGCCCAGTACAGGGCGCCTGGCCTCAATGTCGATGGCCATTGCGAGCAGGGTGTTGATCAGAGAAATGGCGTCGGCGCCCGCCTCCTGCGCTGCCGCGGCCATGGCAACGATGTCGGTCACATTTGGAGACAGCTTGGGCATGACAGGCAGTGATGTCGCCTGCTTGATGGCGCGTATGACCTTATGGATCGATGCCTGGTCGACGCCGAAGTGCGCACCTCCGCGGGCGATGTTGGGGCAGGACACGTTGAGCTCGATGCCTGCGACCCCCGGCGCCGCTTCCAGCCTCTCCGCGATCTTGGCATACTCCAGAGCAGTGTCGCCCGCGATGTTGGCTATGACCGTAGCGCCGCGCTCACGCAGCCGAGGGAGGTGCTCCCGGATGAACGTTTCGATGCCGGGGTTTTCGAGCCCGATAGAGTTGAGCATGCCGGAGGGGGTCTCGATGATGCGAGGCGGCTTGTTGCCGGCACGGGGTAGCAGTGTGGTCCCCTTGACGCATACAGCCCCTACAGTCTCCGGCCCGATTAGGCCTTCGTAGTCGAACCCATACCCGAACGTGCCCGACGCCATCACAACTGGGTTGGCAAGCTCCATCCCGCCCAGATTAACTCGGAGATCGACTTGGGCTTCAGCATGGTCATTTGCGGCGGCTCTGGCATCAACACGACCTACATGCATCCGAACTACTCCTCTCCATAGGCGATCGGATTCAGCTCTACCTGCCCGAATGAGAAGACTGGACCGTCTTTGCAGACCCTGGCATAGACGGGACTTGCTCCGGGGCCGGCCTTAAGCCGCCGCGCGCATCCCAGACACGCTCCCACACCGCAGGCCAGGCTGGTTTCGAGCGACATCTCTCCGCGAATCCGGCGCGCCAAGGCAAACTGCTCTACAGCGGCCATCATCGGCTCCGGGCCGCAGGTATAGATGGAGTCGATGTCGCCGAGCTCCGCGGCCAATGGTTCCGCTGTCAGTAGGTCGGTGACGATCCCCGCAAGCCCTGCGCTTCCGTCAAGCGTTGTGGTGAATACCCGCACGCTTTCTGCACGTGATGCCTGCAGCCGGAGCAGAGCCGGCTGCATTTGGCTGGCTGTATTCGCGCCGTAAAGCACTGTTGCGCGGCAGCCGGCGCGGGCCAGGGTTCGAGCCAGGAACACCAGCGGTGCGATGCCCAGGCCGCCGCCGATTAGCAGGGCGTGAGGCGATCGGGCGGGTG
>DAOPWT010000124.1:0-3295 GCA_035351775.1 Bacillota bacterium
AGGCGACAAAATCACTCGTAACCGCTATTTGCCCAGAGCACGCATGCACGCAAAACCCATCGGCAATCATGAGTTTCATGTGCATCGAAAAGGAACGTCACTCTCCGTTCATGCCGGCGCCCATCCCCGTAGCCCGCACTAGATCAGCAATCCTGCCCACGGCCAGCATCTCTTCGAACACGAGGGCGGCAGCGCCTATCGAACTTGCATCTTCACCCCTGGCAGACGGGACAATCGGCGGCAGGTTCACCATTGTGGTGAAGGCGCGCCTCTGCACCGTCTTTCGAACCTCGTCGAACAGAATGCCGCCTGCCCGGGCTACGCCTCCGCCAATTACTACTATCTCCGGGCTCAGCAAGTTCACGGCGTTCGCGATTCCTATGCCGAGGTATCTGCCGGATTCGCGTATGAACCCCTGTGCTAGAGCGTCTCCCCGGTTGGCGGCTTCTGATACTACCTCCGCGGTGATTTCCTCAATTCGCCCGCCGGTGAGATCTCGTATGACGGTGCCGGCTCCTGACGACACCGCTCGAATAGCTGCTGCAGCGATAGACGGCCCTGCCGCCATCACCTCGAGGCATCCATGATTGCCGCATGGGCACATGGGGCCGTTGGGGTCCACAGTCATGTGGCCGAGCTCGCCTGCGCCGCTCTGCTTGCCGCGGTAGATCTCGCCGTTGACTATAATGCCTGCGCCGATTCCCCGGCCCGCGTTAACGCAGAGTATGTTCTGGTATCCGCGTCCTGCGCCGAACATCGCCTCCCCAATGGCCATGGCGCGCGCATCATTCTCCACCCAGCACGGGAGGCCGAACTCGGCGCGAAATCTCTGGGCGATCGCTATATTCGACCACCTGGGTATGTTAGGCGCGAATACCGACAGCCCGCGCTCTGGGTCAATTAGGCCGGGGACGGAAAGGCCGATGCCCGCGATCTTGGCGACGGCTTCGCCTGCATCCGCAAACGCTGCGTGCGTTGCATCGAGCAGACGCGAGATGATTGCCTCAGGCCCCGCCTGCGCGTCTATCTCCAATCGGGCACGTGACACTACTTCACCCTCGAGATTGGTAACCACCGTGATGACCTTGCTTACGCCGAGGTCGACACCTGCAATGTAGAACGCGTCTGGGTTGAACTCCAAAAGCAGAGGTGGTCGACCGCCGCTGGATTCGCCGTATCCTGTTTCGCGCACAATCCCTGCAGACACCAGAATCGACACAACGCTCGACACCGTAGCCGGCGTGAGGCCGGTAGCGCGCGCGATATCGGCTCGGGACAGCCCGGAGGTGCCGCGTATCACGTTCAGAGCGGCGAGTACATTTATGCTCTTGAGAATCCTAGTATCGTTGGCTTTCCCTTCAGCCATGAGCGATGACGGAATAGAGTGCTCCATTCTTGCGCTTATCACCCTTATCATGCGAAATGGACTACAGCAGGCTTTGGAGACATATTCGTCACCCAACGCAGCGTTCCTCCATGCTTTGTTCGATATTCGAAGATAGTGGCTGACGTAGCAGACCGGGTATTCGCCGGAGGATTTCTCGATTGCGCATAGAAGTGGAGTGGCACAGAAGACCACAGGCAGGCGGGGGCGATGTTATCATGAATAATCGTTGGGTAGTCAAACCCGATGTGCACAGGGCGCTTGAAGGTGGCCAGCCGGTAATCGCATTCGAGTCTACGGTGCTGACTCATGGGCTTCCATACCCCGACAGCACACAACTGGCTCTGCGTGTGGAGGAGATCGCGCGCGAGGAGGGGTGTGTTCCTGCGACCATTGGCGTCATCGACGGGGTAGTGCACGTGGGGATGACCCCTGACGACATAGATCGCCTGGCCGCCGACGGGCATGCCCGCAAGTCCTCCTCGTTCGATCTGGCGTTCGTGATTGCCCAGGGCGCGTCCGCTGGGACCACCGTGTCAGGGACGTTGGCCATTGCAGAGCGAGCGGGGATACGTGTTTTTGCCACCGGAGGCATCGGCGGCGTTCATCGCGGAGCCGTGGATAGCTTCGACATCTCCCACGATCTGCAGAGCCTGGCACGTTCGCGTGTCGTCACGGTGTGCGCCGGGGCCAAGGCCATACTGGATCTGCCCAAGACCCTCGAGTACCTGGAGACCGCGGGGGTATGCGTAATTGGGTACCAAACCACTTCATTTCCTGCGTTTTACTCGCGCGATTCCGGGCTGCCGCTCGAGTATTCCGCAGAGTCGGCAGACGTCATCGCCCGGGCTTTCGTGGCACGCGAGCGGCTGGGACTATCGGGAGGGCTTGTGGTCGCGGCGCCGATTCCAGTTGAGTACGAAATCCCGGCTGACCAGATCAGCGCTTCCATAGACCTCGCCGTCAAACAGGCCGCTGAATGCGGCGTGCACGGTAAGGACGTGACCCCGTTCCTTCTGGCGAGCCTGGCGCGGATCACAGCGGGCCGTTCGGTGGAGGCCAATCTGGCGCTCCTTGAGAACAATGCGAGGGTCGGAGCGAGGATCGCCAAGGCAATCGGCGCCCTTATGCAGGCGGCGGCAGAAGTGCTCTGACGCACTGATGCGACTGGGTGTGCGCGCTATATAAGGAAGGATTCTACAGTACCCTGTCGAAAGCAGAAGTGGGCAGCGTGGGGCGGGATGTATACATTGACGCGCCAGGTATCTGCCACAGTAGTGCCGGGGGTGCTGAGTGTGTGGGACGAACTAGCTGTCAAGGCGCTGGAGATCCTAGCGTGCATCGGCGCGCTTTTGGTGCTGGTTTTGCTGAATGAAGCATCGAAGTACCTGCGCGAACAGGCTAGGAGGGTTGAGAACTCCCTGGCCCGAGAGCTCCTCATGTCCGCGATCACAGAAGCCGAGCTCGTGGGCGCGGATGCAGTCTACAGTACCAACCAGGTGTTTGCTGATGCCCTGAGGCGTACTTCTGCAGATGGGAAGCTGTCGAAGGAAGACGCTGCGAACGCCATGCAGATTGCAGTGGACTACTTTAAGACCCATATCTCGTCCACTAGCGCTCGCATACTCGGAGGCCCTGCCGAGCTCGCCGACAAGTGGATCCGCGAGTTCCTCGAAGCGAAGCTGGCACAGATAAAGGCAAATAGGGGGGTAGGGCCCGGTGCAGTACCGCTGCTGGACGTGCGGACGAATATACCCTGTGAGCGAGGCGGTGTGGCGCTGTGAGTGCGGTGGGCATTTGAACAGCGAAGGCGCTGAGCATCTTCACAGGGAAGACGTAATCGCCGACAGGTTCTCATTGTGGCGCTACGAGAAGGCACTTCCGCTGTCGCTTGCCGAGGCGACTACGGAT
>DAOPWT010000124.1:3395-5143 GCA_035351775.1 Bacillota bacterium
GGCTCCCGTCTGGATGTGGCCCACGCCGCCCTGGAGGCGGCGAAGAGCGCATTCTACGCGAGCCATAACTGGCATCCGCTCTTTTTGGAAGGTACGAAGACGCTCGCCTACGAGCTCTGGGAGCAGCTGGGATGGCAGGCGCCTGACAGCGTTATTGTCCCCTTAGGGATGGGCAGTGCACTACTGGGGCTGTACAAAGGCTTTCGGGAGCTAGCTGAAGCGGGCGAGATCGATCGGATGCCGCGTCTGTTCGGAGTGCAGGCCGCAAGCTGCGCGCCTCTTTACACTCTTCTCACCTACGGCCATCCGAAGGTGAGAACTTGGCCCACTATAGCTGAGGGGATCGCGTGCGCCGATCCGATAAGGGGCCCTGAGGTGGTGCATGCTATCAAGTCCACAGGAGGTAACATAGAGATAGCTGACGAGGAGGAGATAGTGGACGCGGTGACCGAGGCCGCGCGGCTGGGGTTCTGTATTGAGCCCACGTCTGCGGCTGCGCTGGCGGGGGCGGCGCGTCTGTTCAGGTCGGGGGCATGCGCGCCCGGCGGAACCACTGTAGTCGTGTTGACAGGCAACGGCCTAAAGTCCATGGACAAGATCATTGGCGCTGTCGCAGGAGGCGGTATCCGAACATGAAGGAGAAGATCGTAGGCATAATCGGAGGCATGGGGCCGGACGCCACAGTAGACCTATTCCAGAAGATACTCCGGGCTACGCCGGCGAAGAGAGACCAGGATCACCTCAGGATAATCATCGACTGTAACTCCAAGATCCCCGACCGGACGGCCCACGTCTTAAGGGGTGAGGAAAACCCGGGGCCGTACCTGGTGAGTTCAGCTCGGCTACTAGAGCAGGCAGGCGTGGACGTGATGGCCATGCCCTGCAATGCGGCGCATACATGGCACGATGAGATCCAGGCCAGTGTTGGGGTCCCGGTGCTCCACATCATGCGGGCAGCCGCTGACTACGCAGCCGAACGCTGGCCAAACATGAAGAAAATCGGGCTTCTGGCTG
Source organism: Bacillota bacterium (assembly GCA_035351775.1). Lineage (GTDB taxonomy): Bacteria > Bacillota > DTU025 > DTU025 > DTU025 > UBA5389. The sequence continues at coordinate 4,410 of DAOPWT010000124.1, forward strand.
CTCCGGCCACGGTGAAAATCGGCATCTACCACCGCACCTTTGCCGAGAAGGGCATAGAGGTAATAGCCCCCGACGAGAAGCATCAGGAGATGACTACGCAGGCGATTTACGCGGTCAAGGGGGGCCAGACCGGACCCGACATCCACAGGCTCGCGGCCGATGCCGGCGAGTACCTGGCGGCCCAAGGGGCGGAAGCGGTGATCGCCGGCTGCACCGAGATCCCGCTGATCCTTACAGACGGCGACATATCAGTGCCGGTGGTGGACGCCACCTGGGCCCTGGCGGTCGCGGTGGTGAGGTTCGCCCGCGGGATGTAGACTGGGGCTGAATATCGCCGCGGCGCTCCCGTGTGAAAGAGGCGGGCCCGCTGCCGCAGCGCGGCAGATGCGGGCTCGCCTCTTGTGTGTTGCTCCAATGGCCGTAGCTCTACATTACCTTGCGACAGTTGCTTTGCGCCCTGGCGCGGGCTTGACTGTCGCTAGTTCCCCCTCGGTAGCTGCGATCACAATGGCGCCCGCTGCGTCGCCCGTTACGTTCATGCAGGTCCGGATCATGTCGAGGATGCGGTCGATTCCGGCGACCAGCATGATGCCGTCGAGCGGCAACCCTACGGTTTGGAGGACCATGCCCAGCATGATCATCCCAGCGCCCGGCACTCCGGCTGTCCCGACTGATGCCATAGTGGCCGTGAGGATGATCATCAGGTACTGGGGCAGTCCCAGCGGAATACCGTA
>DAOPWT010000125.1:0-5083 GCA_035351775.1 Bacillota bacterium
TGGGCTGACGGCTGAGGAGATCCAGCGATATGGCAGGCATCTGTGCCTCGCAGGTGTTGGCGAGGAAGGCCAGAGGAGAATCCGGTCGGCAAGGGCCCTCGTTGTGGGGGTGGGAGGACTGGGTTCTCCTATTGCGCTTTACCTGGCTGCGGCGGGCGTTGGCGTCCTGGGGATGGCGGACCCGGATGTGGTGGAACTGTCGAACTTGCAGCGCCAGATAGCGCATTGCACCGACAGCCTGGGCGCGCCGAAGGTTGAGTCGGCCGCCCATCGGATCGGCGACCTGAATCCGGGGGTGCGTGTTGAGGCTATGGCGATGAAGCTGGGGCGGGATAATGCCGCCCAGCTAGTTGCGGGCTACGATGTTGTCGTTGATGCCCTCGATAGCCTGCGCGACAGGTTCATTCTGAGCGATGCGTGTGTGGCGATGGGAAGGCCGATGGTGCATGGCGCCGTGTCGGGGTGGATGGGTGAGGCCATGACTTACGTGCCGGGTCGTGGGCCCTGTTATCGGTGCGTTTTTGGAGGCGCGACGGATGTGGCCGCGACGGATGTGGCCGCGGCGGATGTGGTCGTGAGGGATGACGACTGCCCGTCTGCGGACGGAGCCTGTGCAGGGCTGGAGGAGGATGGCCCTGAGGCTTTGGGCGTGCTTTCGTCGGTGCCGGGTGTGATAGGGGCCATTGAGGCCACTGAGGTTCTCAAGCTGATCACAGGCGCAGGCGAGCCTCTCGTAGGTAGGCTGCTGCTGTGGGATGGGATGAGGATGAAATTTGACCAGATAGAAGTGAAGGCCGATCCTGCGTGTAGGGCATGTGGGGGCCGGTAAGCCGACCATGAAGGCCGCCGGTCGGCACGGGCGATGCAGGTCGCGGGCGATCTAGGACGGGCGTAGAGTCCACTGTTGGGGGGCCATGCCATGGTTGCGCCGATAGCGTACGTTGCGACTGAAGTTGAGCATGATGTCAACACTGCCAGGGCTGTGAAGTCGCTTTCGGAGGCGGTGCAGGTCAGAACAATATCGTTTTCGGACCCGGCATCTATGGATCACGGGGAGTTCGAACGGTTTCATGCCCTCTTGGAGAGGCTGTACCCCCTCGTCCACGCGAGACTTCAAAAGACCGCACTGGGCTATAGCCTTCTCTATCTGTGGAAGGGTGCAGAGACTGCCGAGGGTAGCCGGGGCAAGAAGCCTGTGGCGCTGATGTCGCACATGGATGTGGTTCCGGCAGACGAAGAGGGTTGGGATTATCCGCCTTTCTCGGGCGCGGTCGCCGACGGATACGTGTGGGGTCGCGGCTCAATCGACATGAAGTTTGGTCTCATCACTATCCTCGAGGCCATCGAGGAGATGCTGGAGGAGGGCTTTGTTCCGTCCCGCGACATCTACGTGATCTCCACATGCGATGAAGAGGCAGGGGATCAGGGTGGTATCGGCGAGATTGCGGAGCGCCTGGGCAGGGCGAGGGTCCGTCTCGAGTGGGTGTTGGATGAGGGCGGGGTCGTAGGCGAAGGGATGATGGCGGGCCTGGATAAGCCGCTGGCAGTGGTGGGTGTGGCCGAGAAGGGCTATCTCGACCTTGAGCTTTCGGTGGAGATGGAAGCAGGGCATTCGTCCATGCCAGGGCAGGCGACATCGGTGGGCCTTCTATCACAAGCCGTTGCGCGGGTGGAGGCGAGGCAGATGCCTTCACGGATCGTGAGCCCGGTGCGCGAGTTCTTTCAGCAAGTCGGCCCACACCTGGGGCCGGCGAAGCGACTGGTCTTTGCCAACACGTCCTTGTTTGCGCCGCTGATAAAGCGCGTATTGCTGGGCTCTGCGGAAACAGCAGCCATGATCAGGACTACTACGGCCCCCACCATGATCTCCGGAGGCGTGAAGCCCAACGTATTGGCTGCTCGAGCATCGGCGGTCGTCAACTTCCGACTGCTTCCTGGCGACACCGCCATGGACGTCGTCAGCCATGTTACGAATGTGGTGGGCGACAGCCGGGTCAAGATCAGAGTGCTCAGCGAGAGCCCGGCATCGACCGTATCGCCTACTGACGGTCCGGGATTTCGGCTCATCGGGGACTGTATCCGCCAGCACTATCCAGACGCTGTGGTCGTGCCATACCTTCTCACGGGCAGCACTGACTCAAAGGCGCTGGAACCGCGCGCATCGGGGGTATACAGGTTTACGCCGTGCAGGCTGACTAAGAGCGATGTCTCCCGCATGCATGGCGTGAACGAGCGGGTGTCTGTTGAGAATATTGGGAAAGCGGTCAGCTTCTTCAGGACCATCATAGCCAAGGCATGATTCGCTGCGATGCGCCGCCGTGGCGCGTTCGCGCAGACGGGAGTGTGCTGGACACACGGACGAAGGGGGCGGATCCGGTTTGAGCGAGAAGGCAGGTTCATCGATATCTATCAAAATAGGCAAGAAGGCGTTCATCTCGTCGCTCGCGATTCTTCTTGCTCTGTTGGCGGCGGCGGGCCTGCTCACCCGGGTTGTGCCTGCTGGGAGCTATGCGCGCCAGGAAGACGGAGGCCTAACGACTATCGACATTGGCTCGTTTGAGTACATCGACCGCCCAGCACTTCCCGTGTGGAAGTGGTTCACCGCGCCTGTCGAGGTGCTGGCAAGCCCGGAAGGCTCGGTCGTAATCGCGATAATCCTGTTCTTTCTGTGTATCGGCGGGGCTATCAACTTGTTGAATCAGTGTGGTGTATTCTCCTTCATAATCGGAAGAGTCGCCGCTCGATATGGAGCCAAGAGATACCAGCTCATCGCGTCAGTTGTGCTCGTGTTGATGCTGATGAGCGCCCTGACAGGGATAATGGAAGAGGCGGTGTTCATAGTCCCGCTCATGATGCCTCTTGCGGCTAGCCTGGGCATGGACCCCCTGGTCGGGCTGGGAATGTCCTTCCTTGCCCTTGGGTTCGGATTCGCTGCGGGTCTCACAAACCCGTTCACCATAGGCGTGGCGCAGCGAGTCGCTCAAGTCCCGCTCTTTTCGGGCCTATGGTACAGAGCGCTGGTCTTCGCGGGGGTATATGCGGTTCTGTCTTCCTTCCTTATAAGACATGCTCGGAGGAGCGACGGGTCGGCACTATCTCGAGGCCAGACTCCGGAGCCAGCGGCGAATAGGCGGCAGGGAGCGCCGGAAAGCCAAGACCCGAGAATGCGCCGGGCATTGCGCTGGTTTGTCGGCGCCATGGCTGTTATGCTTGTCTTCAGCCTTAGTAGCTCGGCTGTGCAGGGCCTGAGCGATCTGGCCTTCCCTGTGACAACAGCGCTGTTCCTGATAGGAGGCGTCGGGTCCGCGTTGCTCTCGGGGATGGGCGCGGGCGAGGTTGCCAAGACCTTCGGAAGCGGCATCGTGGGCATGGCTCCGGGCATCGTGCTGATGCTCCTGGCTGCCGGAGTGAAGCATGTGATCGCGTCGGCAGGAATACTCGACACGATCATATTCACCGGCGCTCGGATAGTGGCGGGAATGCCCCGAGTGTTCGCGGCTGGTATGATATACCTCCTCGTTCTGATCATGAACTTCTTCATCCCATCTGCTTCGGCCAAGTCGCTGATCATGATGCCGATACTCGCTCCTCTGGCAGACGTCGTGGGGCTCAACCGGCAGATAGCTGTGCTTGCATTCCAGTTCGGAGACGGCTTCAGCAACGTGATATACCCCACCAACCCGATAACCCTGATCTCACTGGCCCTGGCGGGGGTGAGCTATCCACACTGGTTCAGGCAGACGCTTGGGCTTCAGCTAGCGGTGCTGGCGGTCACGGCCCTGTTCCTTGTGGCAGCGGTTGCGATAGGCCTGGGGCCGGTGTAGGCGTGGGGGGCCGACCCGTGTCGGCGGGGCTCATGCGGAAGCAGGAAGGCGGAGTACAACTGGGCGGGCATGCGGAACGGAGATGTGCTGATGGATCTGCTCACAGTGAGGAAAAACGCCGCAGACAGGTTGACGAGGGCTTGCCATGTTTGCCGGCAGTGCAACGGGGTTGCGTGCGCGGGCCAGATCCCGGGGTTCGGAGGCGTGGGCACGGGCAGTAGCTTCATCGCCAACGTGGAGGCGCTTGCGAAGAGGAAGCTAAACCTGAGGGTGCTGCATGATGCGACGCGCCCAGATACGCGCGTGAGCCTTTTCGGGGTCGATCTGAGCATGCCCATTCTGGGGGCGGCCGTGGCTGGCGTGCGGGTGAACAGGATGGACGGCATTACCGAGCTCGAACTGGCAAAGGCCATTATAGGTGGATCGCGGCTGGCCGGCACGATCGGGATGGGAGGCGACGGCGGCGACCCGGAGGTGTTCGAGGCCACGGTCGCGGCTACGGCTGAAGCTGAGGGGGTCGCAATTCCGGTGATCAAGCCCCGCGAGCAGGACGCCCTGATAGAACGGGTTCAGCGCGCCAGGGACGCGGCGGGGGCAGTTGCGGTAGCTGTTGACGTGGACGCGGCGGCGCTTGTGAACATGGCTCTGCTTGGGCAGAAAGTCGAACCCAAGACGATCGAGCAGATCCGTGAGATCGTGCGCGCGGTCGACAGGCCGGTGATCCTCAAAGGTATCATGACGCCGGAAGACGCGGTGATCGCGGCGGAGGCGGGAGCTGCGGGTATAGTCGTGTCCAACCATGGCGGGAGGGCTCTGGATCACACGCCTGGCACGGCAGACGTGTTGCCTGACATAGTCCGCGCCCTGAGGGGTCAGGCGGCGGGCCGTGTAGCCGTGCTTGTGGACGGCGGTGTGCGTAGCGGGGTGGATGTGCTCAAGATGCTGGCCTTGGGCGCAGATGCTGTGCTGGTGGGTCGCCCGTTGGCTGTTGCGGCAGTGGGCGGCGAGGCGGAAGGTGTGCGTATGCAGTTGGAGGAGTACGCAAAGCAACTGCACGTGGCGATGATGCTCACCGGATGCGCATCGCTTGCTGATGTGACCGGCAAAGTCCTCTTCGGGTAGGCGAAAGCGTGGGTTCGGTGATAGACGAAGCGGAGCCCGGCAGCAGAAAAGGGGCAGCGATGGACCGAAGGGCGGATGGGACAATCTAGGTGTCGATTTTATGAACGCATTTTCGGCGATGTGTCGATAAAATGGAC
>DAOPWT010000126.1:0-5072 GCA_035351775.1 Bacillota bacterium
ACCAGCCGCGGTGAGCGGGCCTACGACATATATTCCAGGCTTCTTAAAGACAGGATCGTCTTCATCGGAGGGCCGATCGACGATAGCATGGCGAACCTGGTCATTGCGCAGATGCTGTTTCTCCAGGGCGAGGACCCTGACAAGGACATCAACCTTTACGTCAATAGCCCGGGCGGGTCTGTAACCTCAGGGCTTGCGATATACGATACGATGCAGTACGTGAAACCTCAGGTCTCCACGGTGTGTGTTGGTCTTGCAGCCAGCATGGCAGCTGTGTTGCTGGCGGCCGGCGCGAGGGGCAAGCGTTATGCCCTTCCGTATTCGCGCGTCATGATACACCAGCCGGCCGGCGGAACATCTGGTCAGGCCACGGATATCGAAATCCAGGCGAGGGAGATCCTGCGGATCAAGAAAATCACCCATGAGATTCTTGCGCGCCATACAGGGCAGCCTGTTGATCGCATTGAGCAGGATACCGAGCGCGACTACTACATGTCCGCCCAGGAGGCCAAGGACTACGGCATCATCGACAACATCTTCGAGGGCAAGGCCGGCAAGCCCTAGCCGAGAGGTGGTCACATGTTCAAGTACACCGACGACAAAAGCCAGCTCAAGTGCTCGTTCTGCGGCAAGGCCCAGGAGCAGGTGAAGAAGCTCATCGCTGGGCCCGGAGTATATATCTGCGACGAGTGCATTGAGCTATGCAATGAGATAATCGACGAGGAGACTGGAAGCCCGTCTGGGGTCAATATCACGGAGATACCTAAGCCCCATGAGATTAGGGCCGTTCTTGACGAGTATGTAGTCGGGCAGGACGACGCGAAAAAGACCCTGTCTGTTGCGGTATACAACCATTATAAGCGGATCAATGCGAGTTCGCGCATGGACGACGTTGAGCTGCAGAAGAGCAATGTCATGCTGCTGGGCCCAACTGGGTGCGGCAAGACTCTCCTAGCCCAGACGCTCGCCAAGATCCTAAATGTGCCTTTCGCCATAGCTGACGCCACATCGCTAACAGAAGCTGGATACGTCGGCGAGGACGTGGAGAATATACTGCTCAAGCTGATTCAGAACGCCGACTACGACATCGAGCGCGCCGAACGCGGCATCGTGTACATTGACGAGGTCGACAAGATCGCCCGAAAGTCCGAGAACCCGTCAATTACCCGTGACGTCTCGGGCGAGGGCGTGCAGCAGGCGCTGCTTAAGATCTTGGAAGGCACTGTTGCCAGCGTTCCGCCCCAGGGCGGGCGCAAGCACCCGCATCAGGAGTTCATACAGCTCGATACTACGAACATCCTATTCATCTGCGGCGGTGCGTTCGAGGGGATCGACAAGATCATCGAGAACCGCATTGGCCGCAAGACGCTGGGGTTCGGAGCTGAAGTGAGGCCGAAGGTCGACCGCAAGATCGGCGATATCCTGCGGCAGATAATGCCGGAGGATCTGCTGAAGTATGGCTTGATCCCGGAGTTCGTGGGCAGGCTCCCAGTTGTGGTTCCGCTCGACGCTCTGGACGAAGAGGCCTTGGTTCGCATCCTCACTGAACCCAAGAGCGCGCTGGTCAAGCAGTACGAAAGGCTATTTGAGCTTGACGGTGTGAGCCTTGAATTCACCCGCGACGCTCTGGTGGCTGTGGCCAAGAAGGCTATCGCGCGCGGCGGCGGCGCCCGCGGGCTCAGGTCGATCATGGAGAAGCTCATGCTGGACCTGATGTACGAGATTCCCAGTCGCAGCGAGATCCAGAAGGTCGTAGTCACCCGCGAAGCCGTGGACGGGCAGGGCACGCCCACTCTGATGCTGTCGGAGAAGAAGCCTGCCCGGAAAAAAGAGGAAACCGCCTGATCCAAGCCCTTTGCTGAGCTGATTGCCGCTGTCATATCCCGGCGAGAGCCCGTGTCTCGCCGGGATAGTTGCTTCTTCGCAGGGCATGATACACCCTGGGCAGCGCGGACAGGAGGGAGCGGCGGTGAGCAGCATTGGCGTGCTGGGGTTGATCAACCTGTTCTTTGCGGTCGTAATCGGCCTCTACTTCTGGAACCTCCTCAAGGCCCAGCAGGGCTCGAAGAGCGCCGTGGGACGGGAGTCCCGCCGTGAGATGGATAAGCTGCGCGAGATGCGCGCTATCTGCCTGACGAAACCTCTCACCGAACTGACCAGGCCCAAATGCTTCGAAGACGTCATCGGGCAGCAAGATGCGCTGCTTGCACTGCGTGCTGCTTTGTGCGGACCTAACCCGCAGCACGTGATCTTGTACGGCCCGCCCGGCGTCGGCAAGACCGCCGCCGCCCGAGTAGTGCTGGAAGAGGCCAAGAAAAGCAACCTCTCGCCGTTCAGACCGGACGCCGTATTTGTGGAGATAGATGCCAACACCGCACGCTTCGACGACAGGGGAATAGCCGACCCGCTCATCGGGTCAGTTCATGACCCCATATACCAGGGCGCCGGGCCTCTCGGCATCGCCGGGATTCCGCAGCCCAAGCCGGGCGCCGTGACGCGCGCCCACGGTGGTGTGTTGTTCATCGATGAGATCGGCGAGCTGCATTCCATACAGATGAACAAGCTCCTGAAGGTCCTGGAAGACCGGAAGGTGTTCCTCGAGTCCGCATACTACAGCCCGGATGATGGCAACATACCCCAGCACATACACGACATATTCCGAAACGGCCTGCCGGCCGATTTCCGCCTGGTGGGCGCCACTACGCGCCCGAGCCGTGACATTCCTCCGGCCATCCGGTCGAGGTGCCTGGAGGTCTACTTCCGCGCGCTCACCCCCGATGAAGTGGGAGTAATTGCTTCGCGCGCCCTGGCCCGGGTGAACATGGCCTCTGAAGACGGCATGGTCGATATCGTAAGGAAATACGCCCAGAACGGGCGAGACGCAGTCAACATGGTTCAGCTGGCCATGGGCGTGGCCGTAACCGAGGGGCGCGATATGGTGCTCCGCAGCGATATGGAATGGGTTGTGGAGAGCGGGCAATACTCGCCGCGTCCTGAGAAGCGCGTCGGCGATGTGCCGCAAGTTGGAGTGGTGAACGGCCTGGCCGTGTGGGGTCCGGGCATGGGTTCGGTCATCGAAGTGGAAGCGACAGCCATCCGTGCGCAGTCGGGGCGGGGATCTTTCATGGTTACGGGAGTCGTAGAAGAGGAAGAGCAAGGAGACGGAGGGCGCATTCTACGCCGACGCAGCATGGCGCGGAGTTCGGTAGATAATGTATGCACGGTCCTTAGGGTCAGATACCAGATAGAGGCATCCGACTTCTACGTCCACGTCAACTTCCCCGGAGGCGCGCCTGTGGACGGCCCCTCCGCCGGGCTGGCCATGGCTGTCGCAGTCCTGTCTGCTGTCCGGGACATCCCCATCGACAACAGACTGGCGATGACTGGCGAGATCTCAGTTCATGGTCGGGTGAAGCCGGTGGGAGGCGTGGTCGCTAAAGTCGCTGCTGCAGCGAGCGCCGGTGCGGTCAGGGTGCTGATCCCCAAAGAGAACTGGCAGGGCCGGTTTGAGCAGCTGGAGGGGTGTCGCGTGATCCCTGTGGACGACATCGATGACGCTCTCGAGCTGGTCAGGGCAGAGCCCGACGCTTCCGCCGAACAGCCCAGCATCGCAGCCCTGCCGCAGGAGGTAGTCGCGGCCAGATCGGCTTCGCCGTAGACCGGCGCTTTCCGGCAAGATCCGAAACGACGCCTCGAATCGGGGCGTCATTTTTCTGCGCCCAGCTCTGCCATGGTTTGCTTGCTCCGAGGCTCTTTTCTTGAAGGAATGCGCAAGGCCAAGGAGAATAGGTAAGCTGCAGGCAGGAGGTGCAGAAACCCGTGGCCAGAGCGGAAAACGGATTATCTAGAGGAAGAACCAACCCGAAGCGAGTCCTTTCGTTGCTGCCGCTTCGCGGAGTTCTAGTGTTTCCCAACATGACCATCCCGCTTGAAGTGGGGCGGGATAGGTCGATTGCCGCTCTAGATGAAGCAATGTCCGGAGATAGATTGGTACTCCTTGCTGCTCAGAAGGCGGCGAGGGTCAATGAACCGTCTCCTTCCGATATTTTCGAGATGGGCACTATCTCCGAGATCAAACAGCTAGTTCGGCTGCCCGACGGAACTGTCAGAGTGGTAGTGGAGGGCAGGGAGCGCGCACGGATTCTCGATTATGTTGATGACGATCCGTGTTACATGGTGAAGGTCCAGATAGAGTCGGCCGATGAGCAGGACGGCCCGGAGATTGCGGCTCTCGCGCGCAACGCGCTTCACGAGTTCGAAGAATACGTGAAGCTGTCCAAGCGACTGCCGCCCGAGATCATAGTCGGAATGAGCGACATAGATCGGCCTGGCGATCTCGCCGACGAAATCGCAGCCCATCTCATGCTACGTGTGGAGGAGAAGCAGGCGCTCTTGGAGTCGCTTGATGCCAGGGAGCGCCTAGAGCGCTTATCAGTGGCCCTCCGGAGCGAGCTGGAGATTCTGGAGCTGGAGCGCAAGATCAACGCGCGAGTGCGCAGGCAGATGGAGAAGACGCAGAAGGAATACTATCTGAGGGAGCAGATGCGCGCCATCCAGAAGGAGTTGGGCGACCGCGACGAAAGATCGTCTGAGATAGGTGAACTTAGGGAAAAGGTCGAAAAGTCTTCATTGCCGCCGGACGTCCGCGAGAAGGCCCAGCGCGAACTGGACAAACTGGAAAGCATGCCGCCGATGTCGGCGGAAACGGTTGTCGTCCGAAACTACCTCGACTGGCTTCTCGGCATACCTTGGGGCGTCTACACTGACGACTACCTCGACATAAACCGGGCGGAACAGATCCTGGATGAGGACCACTGGGGCCTGGAGAAAGTCAAGGAGCGCATCTTGGAGTTTCTGGCCGTAAGGCAGCTGTCGGATGAACTGCGCGGGCCCATCCTTTGCCTAGTGGGGCCGCCTGGAGTGGGGAAGACCTCTCTCGGCAAGTCGGTTGCCCGCGCCTTGGACCGCAAGTTCGTCCGGTTCTCACTGGGCGGCGTGCGAGACGAGGCTGAAATCCGAGGACACAGGCGTACTTATGTAGGCGCTATGCCCGGCAAGATAGTTCAGCTGAT
>DAOPWT010000127.1:0-5025 GCA_035351775.1 Bacillota bacterium
ACCCCCGATTTGCCCGCCGTTATGCCCTCCTGTCTGCCCACTGAGTCGCGCCGTGTGGCACCTGACCATCCGTCCAGACTCGACTTGCACCGGCGGTTCTTCAGCTTCGCATTGGTTCATTCGCTGCCCGCACCTGGGAGCGAATGCGCAGCCGGAGCCGTGATACGTGAGGTCGGGCACCTCCCCCGGTATCGCGCGCAGCGGTTGCCTGCTCCAAAGGCGCGGCATGGACATCAGAAGCCCGCAGGTGTACGGGTGAAGAGGATCCTCCATAATGGCCTCCGCCGGCCCCGACTCCACGATCTGCCCGGCGTACATCACTGCAATGTTGTCGCAGAAGTCGCCGGCCAGCGCCAAATCGTGGGTGACTATGACTATGGCTGTGCCCATCTCGCGGTTGATGTCTTCCATCAAGTCGAGTACTTGCGCCTGTATGGTGACGTCCAGCGCGGTGGTAGGCTCATCGGCCAACAGCAAACGCGGCTTGCACGCGAGGGCTATGGCTATCATGATCCTCTGCTGCATGCCCCCACTGAACTGGTGAGGATACTCAAGGTATCGGTGATTGGGCGATGGAATGCCTACGCGCCTCACGAGCTCAATTACGTAGTCGCGCTCTTCTTCGCGCGCCCGCGTCGCCTGCCATAGGCGCGACCGCAGGCAAGCCCTCTGGGGCTGACCCGTGTCGGCGCCGGAAGGCATCATCTTGTGTACTCGCAACGATTCGATGATCTGATCGCCGACCCGGTATGCAGGATTCAGCGTAGTCATGGGATCCTGGAACACCATGGCGATCTCCTTGCCGCGCACCTCCCGCATCTCGCTCGGCGATAGACCGAGCAGGTCGATACCGTCCAACTGAACCGAGCCGCTGGCAATTCGCCCCGGTCGGGGCAGCAATCGCATGATCGAAAGCATGAGCGCGCTCTTTCCGCATCCCGATTCGCCCACTACGCCCAGGACCTCTCGGGGCGCAACGGTCAGACTCACGTCTCTCACAGCGCGCACGTCTCCCTGGGCAGTGGGATACACTGTGTGCAGGTTGCACACGTCAAGCAGCATGCTATCCCTCCATCATCTTGGGGTCCAACACGTCGCGCAACCCCTCTCCAAGCAGGTTCATCCCCAGCACCAGCAGCGCCAGCGCGAGGCCTGGGAACGTCGCGACCCAGGGCGATGTGAGCATGTAGCGCCGTCCATCGTTTATCATGGAACCCCATGCGGGCATCCGCGGCGGAATACCAAGGCCCAAGAAACTGAGAGACGATTCCATGACAATCATGTTGCCCATACGCAGTGTGCCCAGCACCAGAATGGAGTTGGCAATGTTAGGGAGTATCTCGCGTACGCAAATCGCGCTGTCGGATCTGCCCAGCACACGGGCGGCTTCTACGTATTCGCGGTTCTTCTCAGACATGACCAGGGCTCGCGACAGTCTGTAGAACTCTACCCACCCCTTAAGGCTCAGGGCCCACACCAGATTCGCAAACCCAGGACCCATAATCGACATCGCGCCTATCACGAAGATCAGGTAAGGAAATGCCAGTAGCAACTCGGCAAGCCGGGCGAGCGTGCGGTCGAGTACGCCGCCGCAGTAGCCGGCTACCATGCCAAGCCCCACGCCAAGGGCAGCTGAGATGGAGACGGTAGCCAGGCCTACCAGCATCGATACCCTGGCGCCGTGCATTATCCGAGAGAGGATGTCGCGCCCCAACTGATCAGTGCCGAGGAGGTTACCCGTGCCCACTGCGGGCGGGGCCAGCCTTCCCATAAGGTCGACCGCGCCCGGAGGATGCGGCGCCAGTACCGGGGCAGCTACCGCAACCGCCACGTAGGCCAGGACTATGATCAGGCCCAGCCTGCCTCCTCTGTGAGACATCAGCCTGGACCAAAGCCCTGTCCTTGCCCTGCCCGCCCTGTCCGCCGGGCTCAGAGCGGGTATATCGGCAGAGCGCGTCAGCGCGCCCTGGTACAGTTCATCTCGTCGCAACGAAGCCTGCCCCATGCAATCCCACCTCCATATGAGCGCATGCTGCTTGAGTCAGTGCAGCGCCACTTTGGGGTCCAACACCGTGTATATCAGATCAGTGATGAGGTTCACCACCACAAACGTAAGCGCGTACACCATCACCGACGCCTGCACCACCGGGTAGTCTCGAGCGAAGATCGCATCCACCACCACACGACCGAGACCGGGCCAGCCGAATATGGTCTCGACTATCATGTTCCCGCCCAAAAGCGAACCGAACTGCAAGCCCACCAGGGTCACCGTGGGGATCATGGCATTGCGCAGAGCGTGGCGAATGGTAACCGCCGATTCAGGCACCCCCTTAGCCCTCGCAAACAGCACATAGTCAGATCCCAACACATCGAGCATGCTGGAGCGGGTGACTCTGGCAACGACTGCCGCAACGCCCAACCCCAGCGTAGTCGCTGGAAGACACAGATGTCGCAGGGCGCTGCCCAGGGCTGGCATGTTGCCTGTGAGCAGTGCGTCAAGTGTCAGGAAACCGGTGACATGGCGAGGTTCCAGCCCATAGGGGATGCGCCCAGATGTGGGCATCCAGCCCAGGGTCATCGAGAACACGAGAATGCCCACTATGCCCAGCCAGAACGGAGGCAGTGACACGCCGATGAATGACACGGCCGTACTCACCCTGTCGAATGCCGTGTTGTGCTTGAGCGCCGACACCACTCCCAGGGGAATCCCCAGAGCCAGAGCGGTTAGCATGGCGAACACAGCGAGCTCGATAGTGGCAGGGAGCGCCTCCCGTATCATTTCCGCCACCGGACGCGACCGTGTGATCGAATAGCCCAGATCGCCGCGGAAAAGCCCTCGCAGATAGCTTGACAGCTGGCGGTGGATCGGCTGATCCAGCCCAAGTTGGGTCCGGAGGGCGGCCACCTCTTCGCCCGAAGAGCTGGCCCCCTCCCCCATCATGATGTCAACAGGATCGCCCGGGATCGCCCGCATCAGCACGAAAGCGGCCAGCGCCACCGCTAGCGCCAACGGAATCGTGGCCGCTATACGCTCGATCACCTTGATCTGCAACCGACTGAGGCGTATCATCTGCCCCCATATCCTGCCTCAGCCAGAAGCGCGCGGGCTCTGCTTGGGTCGTAGCTATGCGGCGTCAGTTCGGCATCATACCCAAATCCGCTGGGCAGAAAGGCTGTAGCAAGCCTGGCAGCGCCACCGACGTAGATCGTCTTGAGGATAGTGTCCCAGTCTATTGCGTGGTTCATGGCCGTACGGACCCGCACGTCGTCAAAGGGCGGTCGCGCGCAGTTCATCTCGATACAGTACACTCGGGTCCCTTCGGCCGACTTCACCTGCAGGTTTCGGTCGCGCGCGAGGCTTGCCGCCAGGTGCGCCGGAACCTTCTGGATGATCTGCACCTCGCCTGTTTTGAGCGCTGCGACTCGCACGGTCGGATCGGGCATCATGCGGAATATCGCCCTTTTCACACGTGCCGGCCCAGCTGGCGGAAGATCGGGCGATCCTCCGTAGTAGCCGTCGAACCGCTCCATTACCACCTTATCATCCAGACGTCCTTCGACGAACCTGAATGGCCCACAGCCTACAGGCTTACGGGCGAATCCATCATCGCCCACGCTCATCAAGTACTCCCTGGGCACTATCTGCACGTGCACCAGTGCCTGGAGCAGAACCGGGAAGGGCGATGATAGTCGGAACCTGACTGTGTGATTGTCGACTTTCTCCACAGCGGCCAGCGGGCCCAGCAGCCCTTTCCGAGGCGACGTCCTGCCGCCCATGGCGCCATCTCGGATCACTCGGTCAAAGCTGAAGACTACGTCATCTGCGGTGAGCGTGTCCCCGTTATGGAACTTGATGCCGCGGCGAATCTTGAAGACATATTCAGTATCTGATACCGCGCTCCACGACTCGGCTATCTCCGGAACGACTCGCCCATCCGCGGTGCGGGTGACGAGTCCATCGAAGATGTTCCTGATTACAGTCTCGGTATCTCGATCACGGTAGGCCGCGGGATCTAGTGTCAGTATCCCGTCTGAGGCCATCCCTACCACAATGGTGTCGCCACGCCTGAGCCCCACATCGTGCAAGTTCATCCTGGAGTCCATCGATGGCTGCCAATCGAGCACATCAGCCCGGGCGGCTTCAGTCTCGCGCAGAGAGTAGCCGAACACCCACGGCACGTCTGCCCACAGGATCTTCTGCGCCTCGAAGTATGCACGGCGACGCGCGTCATGGTCGCGAGCAGCAAGCGCGGCATCGAGCGCTGCGTCGAAACGCGGGTTGCTGTAGAAGGAGTAGTTGCCGCGATCGCCCGTCTTCAGCTTGGGCACTGCCAGATCGAACGGGTCGAAGTAAGCGCTGCCCCAGTCGGTGAGATACATCTGCCTATCGCCTGCTAGGATTCTCTCTTTTAGAGCGCTCCACTCCCACACCCGCACCTCGGCCAATACGCCGACGGCGCGAAGGTACTCAACGATCGCCTGTGCTTCATCTGAGCGGTCGGCAGTGGTATCCACAATCACCGAGAGAGCCTTTGCGGGGTTGCTTCCCGCAACGGTCAGTGAACCTAGCGCGCACACTAACAGAAGGCATACTGAAATCGCCGTCGCCCAACGGTGCTTCATCGACATGATCACCCTCCGTCCACGCTGTATTTTCGGATAGACGCGCGATCTGCTGAGGGGGACTTGGGATGAGCTGAGCACCTCTGGGCAAGCACAATATGAAGAGACAGGGGGCACATCGTGCCCGAAAGAAAAGTGCCCAGGGTACACCCGGGCACAAATGGGCGCCCCTTCATTTCGCTTGCGAGGTTAGCTGACGGGCTCGGGCCGAAGGTGATAGCCCTACCTGCCTATTTGCAGGATTCGCCCCATCCACTGGGATTTGGTTCCCCCGCTCCTCCACTAGGGAAGATTCAGCGGATGCGCGCCGGGAGGCGCACATCGTTCACGCACGTATTCAACTATCGGTACATTGGATGCTATCATCCAAGAGAGGCGATGTCAACCGACCCACTACCACCG
>DAOPWT010000128.1:0-5018 GCA_035351775.1 Bacillota bacterium
AGAAGTACATAATCTGCAATGCCGACGAAGGCGAGCCGGGGACGTTCAAAGACCGTCTCATACTCGAGGGAGACCCGCACAAGGTGATTGAAGGCATGGTCATCATGGGCTACGCTGTCGGCGCCACTCGCGGGTACATTTACATACGAGGCGAGTACTACGTATCGATCGACCGCATTGAGCGTGCCATAAACCAAGCGCGTTGGCTCGGCCTCTTGGGCACTAACCTGTTTGGCTCCGGATTCGACTTCGATATCGAAGTCAAGAAAGGCGCCGGCGCCTACGTATGCGGTGAAGAGACGGCGCTAATCGAGTCGATGGAGGGCAAACGCGGGGAACCGCGTCAGAAACCCCCGTATCCGGGCACCTCAGGGCTGTGGGGCAAGCCTACGGTCGTCAACAATGTAGAGACCATTGCCAATATTCCACCGATCATTCTGCACGGCGCGGACTGGTACCGGAGCTTCGGCACGTCCACATCGCCGGGCACCAAGGTGTTTACCCTCACCGGAAACGTCAACAACAAAGGGCTAATTGAGGTGCCGATGGGCATCACGCTGCGCGAGGTGATCTACGGAGTCGGCGGAGGCATTCCGGGCGGCAGGTCCTTCAAGCTGGCTCAGACTGGCGGCACAGCCGGCGGGTGTGTGGCCGAGGCGCATCTGGATATACCCATGGATTACGAGAACATGCAGTCGGCTGGCTCGGCCCTGGGATCCGGGGCGCTCCTCATAATCGACGACAGCCACTGCATAGTGGATGTGGCCTGCTCCCTGCTGCATTTCTTCGAGCATGAGTCATGTGGGCAGTGCACTCCCTGCAGGGAGGGCACAGCCAGGCTCGTACAGATCTTCGGTAAGCTGCGCGAGTTCCGCGCCTCTCAGGCAGAGTTGGACCTGGCCATGGAACTGGCTCGGGTGATGCAGGGCTCGTCGCTGTGCGCTCTGGGCCAGTCGGTAATAGTGCCGCTGGGCACGATCATGGAGCATTTTCAGGGCGAGATCCAGGCGCATCTGCACGGATGCTGCTCTGCAGGGAAGTGCCCGCCATCCGGCGCCGCGAGCGCCAGTGCTAGCTGAGAGGAGGCCGACAGAGGATGAGTGACATCACGTTGACGATAGACGGGCGGACGGTGCATGCCGCGCCGGGAACGACCATTCTCGAGGCGGCCCGCAGTGTCGGCATAAAGATCCCCACACTATGCTGGCACGAGGACCTGGGCGCTCCCTCGGCGTGTCGCGTATGCGTAGTGGAGATCGCCGGCTCGCGCATACTGCAGCCAGCCTGCTCCTACCCAGTCTCACAGGGCATAACGGTGCGCACCAACTCCCCCGCCGCCAGGGAGGCACGGAGAATGGCGGTAGAACTGCTCCTGGCTCACCATCCCGACGACTGCCTGTCGTGTGCCAGAAACCTCCGATGCGAACTGCAGCAACTCGCGTCTGACCTCGGGATCAGGGAGATCAGGTTCGAGCGGATCGAGCGCGGTCTCCCCAAAGACGAGTCATCTCCATCCATAGTGCGCGACCCCGAGAAGTGTATCAATTGCCGGCGCTGCGTGGAGGCTTGTGAGAAGGTTCAGGGAGTTGCGGCGCTCTCCACGGTGAACCGTGGTTTTGACTCAGTAGTGATGCCTGCCTACGAATCTGGCCTGATGGACGTAGTGTGCGTAATGTGCGGGCAGTGCACTCTGGCCTGCCCCACCGGCGCCATAACGGAGCGAGACGACACGGCGCGTGTATGGGCGGCATTGTCGGACTCATCCAAACACGTAGTGGTCCAGACCGCTCCGGCCATCCGCGCTTCGTTGGGCGAGGAACTGAACTTGCCGGCGGGTTCCGTAGTCACCGGGAAGATGGTTGCCGCGCTTAGGAGGCTAGGTTTTGACCGCGTGTTCGATACAGACTTTACGGCCGATCTCACCATCATGGAGGAAGGCCACGAGCTGCTGCAGCGGCTGACGAGCGGCGGGACGCTTCCTCTGCTCACTTCGTGCAGCCCTGGGTGGATTAAGTTCATCGAGCATTTCTACGCCGAGCTTCTGCCGCATGTGTCCACGTGCAAGTCTCCCCAACAGATGTTTGGGGCTCTGGCCAAGACGTACTACGCGGAAAAGGCCGGGGTAAATCCCGCGGACATGTTCGTGGTATCCATAATGCCGTGTACGGCGAAGAAGTTCGAGGCCCAGCGTCCTGAGATGGCCGCCAGCGGATGCCCAGATGTCGACGTGGCGCTCACCACGCGCGAACTCGGGCGGATGCTGCGTGAAGCCGGCATCGACTTCGATAACCTCCCGGAAGAGGATTTCGATGCGCCCCTAGGCATATCCACCGGGGCTGGAGCGATCTTCGGCGCCACTGGCGGTGTGATGGAGGCAGCTCTGCGCACGGTGTACGAGGTCGTCACCGGCAGGGAACTGCCCCTCGAGAGCCTCGAGTTCCATGATGTTAGGGGCCTTGAGGGGGTCAAGGAGACGTCGGTAGCCCTTAACGGCAATTGCGTGAATGTCGCTGTTGCTCATGGGCTGGCCAATGCCCGGAAGGTGCTCGATCGCATGCAAGCCGGGCGGGCGCCGTGGCAGTTTGTGGAGATAATGTGCTGCCCAGGCGGGTGCGTGGGCGGCGGAGGGCAGCCTATCGGCACCGTAATGAGCACCCGAGCCGAGCGCGCCGGAGCGCTGTATGAAGTGGATCGTGGCATGGAACTGCGCTCGTCGCACAGAAACCCAGGCGTGGCGACACTGTACGAGGAATTCCTGGATCGACCCCTGTCCAAGCGTTCTCATGAACTACTCCACACCCACTACACGCCAAGGCGGTAGGACGGCGTGGCCGCAAGCAGAAAGCCTTTCTCCCCGATGCCGGGAGGTCAGGCTTTCTGCCCATTTTTAGGGCCGAATTGCCAGGCAGGTTCAATTAGCTGTTAAGCTGTAGAATTGTTGCACAAGTGTACTGCGTGTTATACAATATTACCGGCTTTGATTGGCTCGCGTCGAACTCTCAGTCGGGCGGTAGGCCGGCTGGCTGGAGGGTTCGATGCTGTACTGCCAAGTGGCTTGGGAAGTGGGAGTGGTTAGCAGTTTAGGGGTTGTGTACAAAGGAGTGAGGTGCATGCCCAGAGGGTCGTTCCGAGGGGGTATCCATCCTCCGGAGAACAAATCAAGCACCGGCGGGTTGCCGATAGTAGCGGCGCAGCAACCGTCCAAGGTGGTTGTGCTGCTCAACATGGGCGCCAGCTGTGCTCTGTCGTCGATGGTCGCAAGGGGCGACTCTGTGCTGAAGGGCCAGAAGATCGCCGATCCCGCCGGAAGGTTCGGCGTGCCGTCGCATTCGCCGGTATCAGGCAAGGTGACGGCTGTAGGCACGGTTCGCACAGGCCTGGGCGCGCTCGATCAGGCGATCACGATTGAGCCTGACGGCCAAGATACGCTGGACGTATCGTGCGTGCCTGTGGAGAGGGTCGACAAGCTGTCGCAGGCGGAGATGATCGACATAATCCGCGAAGCGGGTATCGTGGGGATGGGGGGCGCCCAGTTTCCTACTCACGTGAAGCTGACTCTGCCTCCGAATGCGAAAGTCGATACCTTGCTGATCAACGGAGCTGAGTGCGAACCATATCTCACGGCCGACCACAGGCTGATGGTTGAGCGCCCGGGCGACGTAGTAAGGGGAACTCAGATCCTCATGAAGGCCATCGGTGTGGATCGAGCCGTAATCGGAGTTGAAGACAACAAACCCGACGCAGTTGAGGCGCTGCGCAGGGCGACCTCGGAGGCGTCCGCCGGCGGGGTCGTCGAGGTAGTCGCCGTTAGGACTCACTACCCGCAGGGCTCTGAGAAGCACCTCATCAAGTCGACGCTGGGCAGAGATGTCGCTCCTGGATGCCTTCCTTTCAGTGTGGGTGTCGTGGTCAACAATGTTGGAACAGCTGTCGCTGTGGCCGACAGGTTCGACCGCGGGCTTCCGCTGATCGAGAGAGTCGTGACTGTGACTGGTTCGGGAGTTGCGAAACCGTCTAACATCATGATGAAGATAGGCACACCCGCTATCGAACTGATAGAGCAGTGCGGCGGATTCGCCGGCGATCCCGGGAAGATCATATTCGGCGGCCCGATGATGGGCGCGGCCGTTCCCACGGCAGATGTGCCGACTACCAAGGGTACATCAGGTATCCTGGTGCTTGATCGGGCGGAATCGCGGTCGGTGGAACCCATGCCGTGCATCAGGTGTGGGCGATGCGTGGAAGGCTGCCCCATGCACCTTGAGCCCGCGCTTCTGCACCAGTGGAGCGAAGCCGGGCTATGGAGTGAGGCCGAAGCATATCACGCCCTCGATTGTATCGAGTGCGGGGTTTGCAGCTATGAATGCCCGTCTCGACGCAACCTGGTGCAAGCAATCAAGTATGCTAAGGCGGAGATCGGGGCGAGGCGCCGGGCTGCCAGGGAACGGGGGGACAAGTGATGGCCGACACGAAGTTGATTGTTACGCCGGCGCCGCACCTTAGGGGCAACATTGATACCCCGACGCTCATGCGGGATGTAGTCATCGCGCTGCTGCCTGCTTGCGTGGCCGGGGTCTACTTCTTTGGAACTCCGGCTTTGCTCTCGCTTATCGCGGGCGTGGTCGGGTGCGTGGGCGCCGAGTTTGTCTTTCGGAAGCTGACCGCAAGGCCGGTCACTGTGGGCGACTGGAGCGCGGTGGTGACGGGCTTGCTCATCGCCATGGTGCTGCCTCCGCACGTGCCTGCTTGGATCGTCGTGCTGGCCGGCGTGTTCGCCATAGGTATCGTGAAGCTTCTCTTCGGAGGGCTGGGCTACAACGTGTTCAACCCGGCCTTGGCGGGGCGCGCGTTCGCGACAGCAGCGTGGTCGGCTCTCGCCACTACCGGATACATCTGGCCGGCTTCGATGGAGGGAGCGGCCTGGGCGCGGGGCATTGACGCAGTGACAAGCGCCACACCTCTCACGATGCTCAAGATGGGCGAGATCGGCGGGACGTCGATGTCGAGGTTCTATATGC
>DAOPWT010000129.1:0-4950 GCA_035351775.1 Bacillota bacterium
GAATAGCGAAACAAAGAACCTAGCAGTTCGTGAGTGGGATTGCCCGAACTGCGGCGCGCACCATGATAGGGATGTAAACGCTGCAAGGAACATCCTGGCAGAAGGACTGCGTATTGTAAACGCGGTTTAGCATTAGTCTGTACGGCAGGAACTGCCGGAAGTTACGCCTGTGGAAACCGTGTAAGACCATCAATGGCAACGGTCGATGAAGCAGGAATCCCGCGACTTCAGTCGTGGGAGGTTCAATTCGGTCTGTCGCCCCATCCTTACTTCGCGGGCGGCAAGGCAGTTACACCCACGGGCAGCTGGCATGCGGGCATCAATGCGAAGACAACAAAGAAAGACGTGGCCCTGGCTTTTCTGAAGTACATCACTGGGCGTGAGGCAGCCATCGAGTGGCATAAGCTGTTCGGACACGCGCCCGCACGCCCTGACGTGTACGACGCCATGCCTGAGGTGTTCAGCAACCCGATGTGGCAGATCCTGCTGGAGGAGATGAAGAAGACGGCAGTGGCGCGGCCGGTCACTCCGGGCTTCCTTGAGTACGAACTCATGCTGAGAGAGACGTTCAACTCGATACACTATGGCGCGAATCCCGAAGAGGAGCTGAAAAACGCCGCAAAGCGAATAGATCGCGAACTGCGGAAGTACCGATAAGGATCTCGATTGACGCGCGGGAGTCGGGAGTGAGAGCATGTTCAGGGATTCCAAGGCGGCCTTCTGGTTCATACTGCCGGCGCTGGTCTTCTTGTGCCTGTTCAAGATATGGCCAATAGCGGTTTCGCTGGGCGAGAGCTTCATGCAGACCAGTATCTCAGGGAGAAAGTTCTTCGTGGGACTGGAGAACTACGCTTATCTGCTGCATGATGACCCCCTGTTCTGGGGTTCTGTTCGGGTTACGCTGCTATACTCGCTGGTCATCAATCCACTGGCGGTCGCAGTCTCGCTGGCGCTGGCGCTTCTGCTCAACCGCAGCAAATGGTATGTGGGCTTCTTCAGAACACTCTGTTTCCTGCCGTCGGCGATCTCCCTATCGGTGGTGGCTGTGATCTGGGGAGTGATGCTCGACCCTCACTTCGGCCTGGCAAACAGCGTTCTGCGCATGCTCGGGCTCCAGCCCCAGCCGTTTCTCACATCTTCGAGCCAGGCCCTGTGGTGCCTCATGGCCATGTCGCTTTGGCGCAGCGCGGGCTACTGGATGATGTTCTTCTTGGCAGGGCTGCAGGGAATACCGCAGGAGGTGTACGAAGCGGCTGAGATCGACGGGGCGGGCGGCCTGACAAGGATGTTCCGCATCACCCTTCCGCTGCTCGCCCGCACGATGTCGTTCGTTCTGGTTTCGAATACTGCGTTCAATTTCCTCACATTCGCGCCGGTGTTCATCCTGACTAGGGGCGGCCCGATGAGATCCACCAACATGCTCATGTACGAGTCGTACAAAAGCGCGTTCGTCAATGTCGACCTGGGGAGAGCTACGGCCATTTCGTCGATGTTGCTCGTTATGATCCTTATCACATCGGTGATAGAACTCAGGCTCACACGGGCCTCGTTCGAGTATTGAGGCGGAGGTGTATGAAGGCATGCATCATGCGCACCGTGCGCACCGCGCGAATCATGTCGGCAGGATCTGCGGCAGACTCCTCACGGGGGCACTCCTCGTGGCGTTGGCGCTGGTTCTCATAGTTCCGCTGTGGTGGACATTGGCCTCCGCGCTCAGGCCAGCAGGGTCACTGTATGAGTATGCTAACCCGCTTACTTGGCGGACGTTCTTTCCGTCTGAAGTAACGCTGGACAATTTCGTCAACATCTTCACCAATCTGGGCTTCGGACGGGCGCTCGCCAATAGCTTCATCGTCGCTTTCGGCGCTATCGCCATGGGCGTAGTGGTCAGCGCAATGGCCGGGTTCGCACTGGCCAAATTCGTCTTCCCGGGTAAGTCGGTCTTCTTCTTCATCGTGTTGCTCACGTTCATGGTTCCTTTCGAGGCCATTGTGATCCCGCTCCACCTGGTGGTGAAGCGCATCGGGATAGTCAACACCTATTGGGCCCTGATACTGCCGGCTGTGGGAAACGGGCTCGGCATCTTCCTGTTCAAACAGTTCTTCGAGGAACTCCCGACTGAGCTGCTTGAGGCGGCCCGAGTGGATGGGGCGTCATGGCTTTCGATCTTCACCAGGATTGTGATCCCGCTGAGCCTGCCGGCGGTTGTGACGGTAGTGGTGATGATGTTCCTGTTCCAGTGGAATTCGCTCTTCTGGCCGTTGGTTGCCACGTATTCCAGCCGGTATCAGGTGGTGCAGGTGGCGGTGGCCAGTCACGTTACAGCCGAGGAGGCGCATTGGGCTAACCTCTTCAGCTCGGCCATAGCGGCGAGCCTGCCCCCGATGCTGCTCTTCTTGGCGGTGCAGAAGCAGTACGTGCGCGGTATAAGCAGCACCGGGTTCAAGTAGCGAGAGAGGAGGGCGGAAGAGCACAGGATGGAACGCGAGATGAGTGGGCAGGGCAAGACTCACCTTGGACTGATGACGGCGAAGGTGCCGCAGACCATGTTGATCGCCGGAGACCCTGCGCGAGTACGTGAGATGGGGTCCATGTGGGATCAATGCGAGACCATCGGCGAGAACCGAGGGTACCTGTGCCTGCGCGGTTCGTACCGAGGCATGGAGATAGGAGCGTGCTCCACCGGGATCGGCGGGCCTTCGTGCGAGGTGGCTATCGTAGAACTGATGCAGCATGGGGCGCGCAATATCATAAGGGTCGGAACATGTGGAGGGATTGCTCCCCGTGTGGAGCCAGGCGATCTGATAGTGCTCAGCGCGTGCGTGAGATACAGCGGCGCGGCCGACGCGTATGTTCCGCCCAACTACCCGGCAGTGGCCGACTGGGAGTATGTGTCGGCTCTGGTCGCTGCGTGCAGAGCGCGAGGGCTCAGGCACCACGTGGGCCTGGGGGTCACCGTTGACACCTTCTATGCGACCAAGCCGTGGCTGATAGGTCCGGATCCGCCCAAGACCGAGACTTGCGGCATCATCGCAAAGTGGTCGCAGTTGGGCGTGCTTGCGATGGAGATGGAGGCAGCGACGCTGATGGTCGTAGGCTCGTTGATTGGCCTGCGCACAGCGGCAATATGTACCGCCGGGTCCAATGTAGTGCGCAACGTGAGGCCTGAGCGCCCGCCAGGCGACGCGAATGCCATAGCAGCGGCGATGGATGCCGCGCTGGCGGTCGCAACTGTCTTGTCTAGCGAGACGCAGAGAGGGGCGAAGCAGGGAAATGACGAAAGATTCGGAGCGCAGGGCGACGCGCGGCACGGCTGACGCCGTGGCGCACAGCGGACGACTTGCCGGCAAGAACGCTGTAGTAATAGGCGGAGCAGGCAGGATAGGGAAAGCCATTGGGCGCGAGTTCGTACGTGCTGGGGCCAATGTGGTGCTGGTAGACCGTCGAGCTGAGCAGGTGCGCGCGGCGGCAGAATCGTTGGCGCAGGCTGGACCGGGCAAGTGCGCTGCAATAGCTGCAGATCTCGGGACGCCGGATGACTGTGAGAGCCTGGCAGAGGACTGTCAGAAGGCGATGGGCCGCGTGGACATACTGGTGAACTGCCCCGGGGGCATCTACCGGGAGGCGTTTCTGGATCATCCAGTCGACGCTCTGGGCCAGTTGTGGGATGTCAACGTCAGGTTGCCATTCATGGCGTGCCAGGTGTTTGGGCGAATCATGAAGGAGAGAGGGTCTGGGAAGATCATCAACTTCGCGTCGGTGGGCGGTGTGCGCCCTGAGGCCACTCACGCAGGCTATTGCGCAGCCAAGGCGGGTCTGATCGCATTCTCGCGCGTGGCGGCGATGGAGCTTGCGCCATACAATATCCAGGTGAACGTGGTGGCGCCGGGCCCCACCGAAACGACGCCCTTCACGTCTCCATTCTACCTTGAACACCCCGAGGTCCTGCGCGGTATCGAGGAACGTACTCCTGCCGGCAGGATAGGCCATCCTGAGGACCACACGGGGTTAGTTACGTTCCTCGCATCTGACGAGTCCAACTGGATCACAGGGCAGGTAATCATGTCCGACGGCGGGATGGGTCTTGTGTAACATGAAAAGAGCAACTCAATACGGTATAGTCCTTATCGGCCTGGCTCTCGCAGCTCTTGGGATCAGCCTGATACTCAGGAGCGGGCTGGGTATGGGCCCGTGGGGCGCATTCGAACAGGGATTAGCTGCGAAAACGGGGATCACCTTTGGCAGAGCGTCTCAGCTGGTGGGGTTGGCGTTGATCCTGCTTGCGTGGGCCCTCAGGCAACCCCCTACGCTTGTCACGGTGATGAACATGTTGCTTATCGGGGAGTTCTCCGATCGATTCCTGGCCGTGCTCTCGGCCGCACAGGGTCTGCCGGCCCAGGTTGCGTATTTTGCGGCGGGGCTGATTGTGTACAGCATCGGGATAGCGGTGTATCTTATGCCTGGCCTCGGATCTGGGCCTCGTGAAGGCGTGATGCTGGGCCTACGCGATGCCCTGCACACCAGCATACGCCTTGCCCGCGTGTGCATTGACCTCACGGTGCTGATCATGGCGTGGGCAATGCGGGGGCCTATCGGCCTTGGAACGGTTGCATACGCATTGGGGGCCGGTCCACTCATCCAGTCCTTCCTCAAGTGGTGTCGGAAGGTCATGCCCAAAGTGGCAGCTCGGGGAGTGGCCAGGTGACTCCCTGGCCTCGGGCCTTCAGGACGCCTAGCAACGGGAAGAGCAGGAGGCCGTTTCGCCGCGAGGCGTGCCGGCCTCCTCTGCCGCTACTTGATGACCAGGAGATAGAAGCAGGCGGCGGACCAGCTGAAGTTGGCCGCGTTGAGTCCGGCGCCTGTTTCGGGGTTGTAGTTTTCCCTGATAGGAGCGTCACCCGCAAGACCCTCGGCTGCCTGTAGGAGTTTGCGGGCCATGTACCCAGCGTC
>DAOPWT010000130.1:0-4880 GCA_035351775.1 Bacillota bacterium
ATCGGGGCCAACCTGAGCTGGATTGAAGTCACCAAAGAAGCCGTGTTCACATCCGACCGGACAGTGGCCATGCTGCGCGCAGGCGACAGGCGGGCCTACGTGAACGGGGACGCAGTGACGTTGTCGGCGCCGCCCGACGCCGGTTTGGGTCGCATAGCCATCGCCGCTCCCGATATTCGCGCCCTGGGCCTCCAGGTGGAAATCGACGCGCAGTCTCGGATCATCAAGGTGTCATGGCCCCGCAGCCGTATAAGGAGCACTTCAGTCTCGGCCGACCATGGTGTTATCGCCGTCTTGATAGAGGGCGACGCCCCGTTTAGATACTCTGACTTCGTGTTGCGCTCACCCGACCGCGTAGTAGTCGACATATACGATGCGGTGCTTGAGCCAAGTGTATCCACAATCGATGTCGCTGATAATACGGTCAAGCGCGTTCGTGCGGCTACGAACCGGCCCGGAGTGGTACGAGTAGTGGTTGACCTCGCTTCTTCACTGGGATATGCGGTCCAGTACAAAGCCGGCGCGCCTGCCCGGCTGGCGATCGAGTTCCACACACAGATAACCGGCTTCTCGCTGGATGGCGCAGCGCCCTTGCCGCGGCTTTCAGTGGCAACTACTGGCCGCTCTGTCCTCAGCACCCCATGGTTGGATTCCGAAGGGGTCACGTGCATGGATTTCCCATCCACCCAGATCTGTGTCGACCAGGCAGAGCTGGTTCCGGAAAGCGGACCCGTGGAATGGGCCAAGCTTGCCGCGCTGGAGGGCGGAGGCGCTCGGCTACGTGTCAAGCTTGAGGAGGGGTATTCAGCAATAGTGCGCGACCGGCTGTGCGACGACAACAGGGTAGTAGTCGACTTTGCGCTCACAGTGTGCTCAGTGCGATCGTACGAGGGTCCCGGGTGCACCATTGTCGACATCGCGACATCCGGCCCTGTAGCGTTTGGGCCCTTCAGGCTGAACGAACCAGGCCGCCTGGTCGTGGATCTTCCAGGCGTATGGGCGGCGAACAGCCCCACAGTGGACGTGAACTCGAGGTCAGTGACGCAAGTCAGGGTGGCGCAATTCGCCGAAGGCACTGCGAGGGCGGTACTTGACCTTGGCGAGGCGTGGGCGCATTCGTGGGACGTCTCGCCTGACGGCAGAGGGATCAGGCTGACGGTTGGTTCATCTCCCGTATTCGGCCGCACAGTACTGATAGATGCAGGTCACGGCGGGACCGATCCGGGAGCGGTGAAAGACGGAGTGTACGAGAAGGATATGAACCTGGACATGGCATTGAGGCTCAGGCAGCTGTTGGAAGCGTCCGGAGCTAGGGTGGTCATGACCCGCGAGGACGACTCCAGCGTACAGCTGTCCGACAGGTCCAAGCTGGCTAACGAAACCATGCCCGACGCCGCGATCTCGATCCACTGCAATTCGACTACATGGGACATATTCCCAAGCGGCACTGAATCGTATTACTTCAATGCAGTTCCATACAGCCAGGAGCTTGCCTCCTTGGTCCATACATGCGTGGTGCGGGAATTGCAGCTCATGGACAGAAAAGTGCGACGGGGCGACTACCACATGGTGCGTGAGACGCGGGTTCCCGCCGTTTTGGTTGAGGTGGCTTTCATGAGCAATGGTGTGGACCTGCAGAGACTGGCCGACCCTGAGTTCCGTCAGAAGGCGGCATCGGGGATGTTCAAGGGGTTATCGATGTACCTAGGCAGCGAGATGTTCCGAAAATGGCATGCGGAGGTGACCGGCAGGTCGGGCGACCGAAGTCGGTGAGCTGAGTCGGCAGATGAGCGATAAGCTCTTGACCTATTTGGCTCCGCGCAGAGTATAATAGTCACATGCGGTACGCGAGGATAGGCATACTAGATTCCGGTGTCGGTGGGCTTACTGTGGCGCGGGCGATCGCCGATGCGATGCCCGGCGCCCATCTCATATACTACGGAGACACGGCCCGAATGCCGTATGGCGACAGGCCGCCGGATCAGATCGCACGATTCGTGCGCGAGATCATCACCTTTCTGCTACACCAGGGCGCGGACGCCGTGGCGGTGGCGTGCAATACCAGTTCTGCTCTGGCTTTACCTGCAATGCAGGGCGACTTCGACGTGCCCATTGTGGGCATGATCGAGTGCGGGGCCGTGGCGGCTGTCGAAGCCTCCCGCACAGGGCGAATTGGCGTAATCGCCACGGCCAACACTGTAAGGAGCGGCGCGTACGGGAAGGCCATAAGGTCTTTACGCCCTGCGGCGCATGTGGTGCAGCAGGCTTGTCCATTGCTAGTCCCCATGATTGAGCGCGGAGAGGTGTCGGGCGAGGGAATCAGGCGCGCCCTGCGGGACTACATTCAGCCTCTGCTGGCTGCACAGGTCGACTCCATTGTGTACGGGTGCACTCACTATCCGTTTCTCGATGCTGAGGTCCGCGCCGTTACGGGGCCATCGGTGGCCTTGGTGGATCCGGCCATTCGAGTGGCTCACGCTGTGAAATCCGCCGTTTTGGCCCGCGACCCATCGCTTTCAGGGGAGCCGAACGCCCGGTCGATTCCTCCGCGCTTCATGACCAGCGGGGATCCTGAGGTCTTTGCCCGGCTGGTGCATTTGCTTCTGGGCTGGCGCCCGGGCGAGGTGGAGAGAATCAGCATGGATGCAAGGGGGCTGATCAGCCGCAATGCTTGAGCTCACGGTAATCGGCAATCAGGGCCCATACGCCGGCCCGGGCGGAGCATGCTCCGGCTATCTGTTCTCCTGTGGATCCACCGCCGTGCTCGTGGACTCGGGCCCCGGAGTCATGTCCGGCCTGCAGCGTCAGATCGACTTTCGCGACCTTTGCGGCATCATCATCAGTCATTACCACCCGGACCACTGCTCGGACTTTTTGACCATGCGCTACGCATTCCATTATGCCAGCTTGTGCGGGCAGCTTCCTGGGCCCGTTCCACTCCTCATCCCCGAGCCCGGCTGGGAGGACTTCGTCCGGGACTGGGTGGGGCAGCAGTATGCCGGGCTTTTCGACGTTGGCCTGATCCGCGATGGCCACACAGTAAGCCTAGGGGATCTCCGATTCGAGTTCACGCTCATGGCGCACTCAATTCCTTCGTACTCCATGCTTGTGTGGGAAGGGGCCGCTCCCGCGGCCGGCAGGGCCCCTGTGGCCTACACTTCAGACACGGGCCAGTGCGATGCCTTGCGGAGGCTGGCGGCTCGGGCACGCGTTCTTCTCGCGGAGGCGGCTGCGGCGCGCGTTTCGGCACCTTTGGGCGCGACGCCGTGTCCCCCTGCGCCTGGGCACCTGTCGCCGGCCGAGGCCGGAGCAGTTGCGCGGGCAGCCGGCGTGGACAGGCTCATTCTGACTCATCTGCATCCGGAGAGTCGGCCCCTGGAGATCGAGGCAGTTGCGAGCGAGGCCATGGGCTCAAGCGCCGAGGTCGCGCAGCGAGGGCGCCGATACACTCTCTAGTGTTCAACATATCAAGGAGCGGAGGGACGATATGCGGGTAGATGGAAGAGCTCCAGACGAGCTCAGAACGGTTCAGATCGCAAGGCAATACATAAAGCATGCACCCGGGTCGGTTATGGTGGAGATGGGGGACACCCGAGTGCTGTGCGCCGCAACCTATGATGAACGCCCACCTATGCATCGCAGGGGAAGCGGACAGGGCTGGGTTACTGCCGAATACGCCATGTTGCCGTGTTCAACTCACGAGCGCACTCCGCGAGAGCGCAACAGTGGCAGGATCAGTGG
This sequence comes from Bacillota bacterium, assembly GCA_035351775.1. Lineage (GTDB taxonomy): Bacteria > Bacillota > DTU025 > DTU025 > DTU025 > UBA5389. Next base: position 3,742 of record DAOPWT010000130.1, read on the forward strand.
GCGCACCCAGGAGATCCAGAGGCTCATCGGGCGATCGCTCAGGTCAGTGATACGCCTTGCCGATCTAGGTGAGTGCACGATATGGGTGGATTGCGACGTGATCCAGGCTGATGGAGGCACGAGGACTGCTTCAATAACCGGCGCTTTTCTGGCTGTAGTCGATCTTCTGGCATCCATGGACAAGTGGCATGGAAAGCCTCTTCCAGTGTCGGACTTCCTGTCGGCAGTCAGTGTGGGCATGGTCGATGGTCGACTCCTGCTCGATCTGTGCTATGCCGAAGACTCGCATGCGGGCGTAGACATGAATGTAGTCATGACGGCGGGCGGCCGTCTAGTGGAGGTTCAGGGGACGGCGGAGGGCGAACCCTTCACTAGGAGAGATCTTGACGACATGCTCGACCTTGCCCAGTCCGGCATACGCAGCCTGTGTGATCTGCAGCGAAGTGCGTTGGGACCGCTGGCTGAGAGGATCGGCTCCGGCAGTGACGGCGCCGGCGCGGGCAGATGATGTCACGCTCAGTCGTTCACAGCCTGGTCGTTGCCACCAGGAACCGTGGGAAATTGGCGGAGATCCGTGAGTTGCTTTCCCGACTTGACGTGGTCGTGAAGGCTCTAGATGATTACCCCGGCGCGCCTGAGCCTGAAGAGACCGGCGCTACCTTTCGAGAGAACGCTGTGATCAAGGCCGTGGCAGCTGCGACATTTACAGGCGAAGTAGCGGTGGCAGACGACTCAGGCCTGGTGGTAGAAGCTCTTTCGGGAGCGCCTGGAGTGATGTCGGCCAGATACGGTGGCAGCGGAGCGTCCGACCAGGAGAAATACGAGAAACTCCTTGCCGCAATGGAGGGCGTCCCCGACGCCGACAGGACGGCAAGGTTCGTATGCGTTGTGGCTGTGGCCTCGCCGGATGGGTCAGTCAGTTCAGCTGAGGGCGCGGTCGAGGGATCAATCACCCGCGCCCCGCGTGGAACCGGCGGGTTTGGGTACGACCCTGTCTTCCTCATTCCTGAGCTCGGCATGACCTTCGGCGAGCTGCCTCCTGCCATAAAGAACAGCATGTCACATAGGGCGCGGGCGCTTACTGCCGCTGAACCGCTCATCCTCGAAGCCTTATCCCAGTGGAACGCGCACCGCAGGTA
>DAOPWT010000131.1:0-4818 GCA_035351775.1 Bacillota bacterium
TCACCGGAGGATGAATCGCCGAACATATCGCCGAACGAGTCGCCCATACCCTTGGCCAGCTCGTCCGGGTGATACACGGCTGCGAATTCGAGCGCGCCGAAGAGCCCCTTGTCGATGATCTGCTGTGACAGTGGCTGGAGACTGGGCGCTGCGGCGAGGAACTCCATGCGACTTCCCCACTCGGGGAGGGTTGGGAGTATGAGCCTATCGCCCTGGGGGATAGAGTCATCCCCGCTCTGGCCTTGAGAACCATCGTCGCTTTGCGAACCAGTCATGCCATCGTCCAAAATCACGTCCCAGAAAGGCTGGCCGACTGAACCGCCGCACCCTCTCGCTCCTAGATACACCTGGCGCATCGAAGGGGCAAAACCACCGCGGACGGCTTTGGCCAGCTCAGCCATGGCCAGGTCGCCGTTGCCCCGTTTGACCCAGATGATGCTCATTCCGTAATGGGCAGCATCGAAGTCGCCATCGTAGGCAATGGCTTTGCGGTAAGCGAACTCTGCTTCCGCGAGCATGCCCTTGTCGAGATACGAGTTGCCCAGATTGGTTAGGATCACCGGGGAGTAGGGCGCAAGGTCATCGGCATGCAGCAAGGCTTCGATCGATTCATCGATCCGCCCAATGGATCGCAGCGCGGTTGCGAAGTTGTTGACTATCAGGGGATCGTCAGGGGCGGCCTGAGCTGCCGCAGCGGCCAGCACGACAGGCATGTGGTAAGACGAGGCTGTGGCCGAGATGATCACTGCCGCCGACGAGGTTTCCCTCGCGGTACTCAGCGAGCCGGGTCTGTCCATATTGAGCCTTGAGATCTGATCATCGACGTAGCCGCTCTCGCCCGGGTCAAGCCTGCCATAGTACTCGCCTAGGATTCTCTCAGCCAATGCAGTGAAGTTCTCTACCGACGATCCTTGCCCGGCGTCTTGCGCGGCGCTTGCCTGCGTACAGGCTACGAGAAGATAGCATATGGTACACAGAATGGCAATCGCTCTGGCAGTCATCTTCAGTCTCATGGTGACCCAGCCTCCCGTCCGTCAATCTGTGCTAGCATGCATTCAGCGCACGCGAACAGTCCTCTCATTCGTCCAAAGACGGGCCATGTCCTTCCTGCGCATCGATACTGGGGCGCAACATCTGGCTCGACGAGTCGGGCCCACGATTTCCTGTTCCCGCGCAGCGCAGTTGAGTGCTATGATTTAGCTGGCACTGCATGTTCTACATATGGGGGAATGCAGAATCATGAGGCGAAGATTCGTGAGTTCAGGCTCTGTTATGGCCGCCATGGTATTGGCTGCCGCGTTTCTCTATGCCCTTACGGCGTCTTGCGCGGCGCCGGCCCAGATTGTGCGCGTTGAGGCCAACGGTTCCAATTCGGCTGTAGTGACGGCCGGCGGTGATCTGTGGGTTTGGGGATACAACTACACCGGGCAGGTGGGAGACGGGACGAAGGAGAACAACAGGAACGTGCCGTTTGGCGTGCGGGGAATCGGGAAAGTCGCAGAGGTTGCGGTGGGCTACAATCATACTCTGGCGCTCGCGCAAGACGGCTCGGTATATGCCTGGGGCTCCAACGAATACGGGCAGCTGGGCGTCGCGGGCTCTCAGTGCAGCACGGTTCCGATTAAGGTGCCGGGGCTGGAAGACGTTGCGGCCATTGCGGCCGGGCAGGGGCACAGCATAGCGCTGAAATCGGACGGCTCTGTATGGTGCTGGGGCGACGGGCGATTCGGGCAACTGGGCGACGGCGCCCGCGCCAGCAGTCCCGCCCCGGTCAGGGCTGAGGGTATCGATGATGTGGTGTTTGTCGAGGCCTCCTCATACATGAGCTATGCAATAAAGCGCGACGGCACGCTGTGGGTCTGGGGACTCAATGCCTCAGGCCAGCTGGGCAGGGGCTTGGATAAGTATGTCTTTAAGCCCGTTCAGAACTCCGAAATCGAGGGCGTGGTGCGCGTAACAGGCGGAGCGAGCCACAGCATGGCCCTGAAGGAAGACGGCACCGTCTGGACATGGGGCAAGGACGAGAAGGGACGGCTCGGAACGGGCAAGGCCGGCGACAGTGGCGTTCCGGCTATGGTGGCTATCGGAGGCAAGGCAATCGACATAGACGCCGGCAGCGACTTCAACATGGTGCTTACCGATGACGGGAGTGTATGGGCGTGGGGCGATAACAGCCTTGGCCAGCTGGGGACTGGCGGGAAGGCCGGCTTGTCGGCGCCTGCGAAGGTAGGTTCGCTCAAGAAGATAACCGCGATTAGGTGTGGCACGCATCACGTTCTGGCGCTGGCCGAGAACGGCGACCTGTGGGCATGGGGATGGAACATCATGGGCCAGCTCGGCGACAAATCATATGTGGACAGAAACAAACCGGTCAAGGTGACTGTGAAGTAGTTGCGGTAGGATGTGTTGTTTCTTGGAGGACTTGCGTGGTATCGATCAGACAAATCGTCGGCTGAGGATGTTCGGGTTTGGTCTGTTTGCGGCGATCTACTTCTTGTCTTTTCTTCAGCGTGTGGCGGTATCGGTTGTAGCCGACGACCTTGCGATGGAGCTCGGGCTGGACAGTGTGGCGCTGGGCTTCATGTCGTCGGGGTTCTTCATAGCGTATGCGCTGGTTCAGCCGGCCATGGGGCTTCTTTGCGACAAGGCTGGGCCCGAACGGGTAAGTGCTGGCGCGCTGGTGATCGCAGCCGTGGGATCGTTTCTGTTCGCAGGGGCACGAGGGTTCATCCCAGCCTTCCTGGGGCGAATCTTTATGGGCGCAGGCCTCGCAGCCGGGTTCATCCCGGGCATGAAGGTCATAGCCGCCATGTTCCCGCCTGAGGCGTTTTCCACGTACAACGGGCTGTTCGTCGCCATTGGGAACGCGGGCACTCTGATGGGGGCGGCGCCGCTGGCGTGGCTGACGGTCATGGCCGGATGGAGGTTAGTCTTCGCAGGGCTGGCGTTTGCGGCAGTGCTCCTGGCCGTGTTGTGCTGGCTGTTCGCAGGGAAGCGCCGCACGGAGAAGGCAGCGGAGGCCGATCCCGACGACGAGCCGGTATCCAACCGAGATGTGATACGCAGTCGCGATCTGTGGCTGCTTGCGTTGTTTCTATTTGCGAAGTACGGCTCCCAAGTGGCGTTCCAGGGCTTGTGGGGAGTACCCTACATCGCGAGCGTCTATGACGTGAGCCCCACGACGGCTGCAGGCGCGGTGACCATGGTGGCTGCCGGCTATGTGACGGCCGCTCCGTTGGTCGGCAAACTGGCCGACGTCATGGCGAGGCGGGGAATGAACCCCATCGCTGCTCAGCGGCGTCTGCTCATAGCCACCACGTTTCTCTACGTAGCAACATGGATGCCAATCGTCCTGGCCCCAGGGCTGTTGCCCTTGAGCGCCATGTACGTACTGCTATTTGTCATGGGCATATCCGTCAGCTCCGCCGGCCTGGTATTTGGAATCGCCAAAGACCTGTTCCCCGCCAAGGTGTCGGGGCTGGCGATAGGCCTTGTGAACATCACGTCCATTCTGGGCGGGGCTGCGATGCCTCCCGTTGTGGGCTGGTTCATAAAGCGCCTAACGGCTTCGGGCATTCAGGGTGGAGCGGTATACTCAAGGGCGATGGTCCCTTGCTTGCTGGCTGCTTGTGTGGGACTGATCCTGCTGTCGATGGTGGGGAGGACTGCCGGGCGGCGCCTGCGGCCTGGCTATCCTGCGTAGTCGCGTTTGCCTTGTTGGTAATGGGCACGCGCACTCGAGGCGCCCGGGGCCAGGGGCCAAGCCCTCCCCGGGCGCCGAAGACTCCACTAGAACCTGCATTCTGCTCCAATATGAAATACGCTCGCGTTCACCGCGTAGCTGGAGGCATCAAATTCGCTGGCCGAGGGATCTAGCTCGACGCTAATGCCCTCGTACCGGTACCCGCCGACGATCTCGACTGCGGGGATGACGCGAGCTGCCGCACTGATCGCTAGGTCGAACGAGTATGCCTTATCGGGTTTCGAAACGTCGAAGGCGATATAATGACGGTAATGAACCCCCTCATCTGCGGCATCGGTCGCTATCTCGAAGATCTCCGCGACTGCGAGACGGGGGGAGCATCCAAGGGAAGCGGAGAACGAGAACCTGTCGCTCAGGGTGGCGGATGCTTCGGCTCCGAGCCTGACTCCGCGGGTTCGAAGCCCTCTGCCCCAGGCATGGACTACTCCTGCAGAAGAATCCTTTTGCCCTATAGTAGTCTGCATGCTCCGGTAGCCGATAGACGGGGCAAGCTTGAACGACCCTACATCGAATCGATAGGCTAGGTCTCCTCCGAAAGCTGTCACTCCTCCGCAGTCTTTATCCGCATCGCCCAACAGGTCAGGATCCAGCTCGGCGTCTCCGAAGCTCTTCGTGGTCAGAAAACCATTCAGATTCCACGCTCCGGATGTTACGCCCAGCTCGAACCTGAGCGGCGGAGCAGAAACAGAGGACTCATATCGAGTCGTGCCGTCAGTCTCGCCAGTCTCAAGAATTGTGAAGGCGTAGTTACCCGTCTGATAGACGATCTTGCCACCGAGCCCTAACTCCGCTGCGCCAGCCAAACCTGCCCATGCAGATACAAGCAGTAGCGCGAGCCCAAGAACCTGCAGATATCTCTTCATCCAACTCTTCCTTTCAGGGCCTCTCGGCCCAGTACATGGGCACAAAGTCCAGTTCTACGTGCGGGGGCTCCACTCCTTCCAGCCTGAGACGCGGAGACGAAGTAGTAGGATTATCGGCGCTATCCTATATGACTGAAGACAGTACCTCACGGCAGCAGGAAACACCTGATGGAATCCGAACTGTACAGGGCA
>DAOPWT010000132.1:0-2299 GCA_035351775.1 Bacillota bacterium
TCCTTCTGGTCGTCGTACTGGATCTTGTCGGCGAACATGGCGATGAGCTGATCCAGTTTGCTCTGTGCCGCGGCGATCTCCGCTGCAATGACTGCATGGCCGGCAGGCTCGCCTGGGCCGGGATCGTGCGCGCGCTCAGGCCTAGGCTCAGGCTCAGGCTCAGGCTCAACCCCGGGTCCATCGAAATCCTGCGTGATCGGGACCGGATCGGGCAACTCCACAGTGATCCTCCTTCCTGAGGCAAGCTGGCGGCAGGTCCGATGCGGCCTATGAGCACCCGCCTCCGCATATTGCATTCAGAATGCTGTAAAGGCATAGGCCGCCGATGCACTGCGAACACGTGTCGTCATCCATGGAATCGCACGAACCTCCTGAGCTCGTGCCACCTCCTCCGGTGGGACCGGGCTGCGTGTTCCGGGGGCCTCCTCCGGGATCAGTCGGAATCCTGCGTGGCGTTCCTCCCATTGCGTGGAGGAAGGAGTCGAGTGAGTCGCAATCGGCCAACAAGCGCTCGGCCTGGCTGAGAATGGAGAGGCTCTTCAGGTACATCCCGGCGCGATCGGCATCGAACGCCTCGCGCATCAGTTCGCAGAATGCCCCAGCCAGCAGCTGAACATCGCTGGGAAGGGATGCGAGCCAACCCTGCATTCGCGCAGCCCATGACTGGTTGTCGTAATCCGCGCCCTCCAGCATGACAGGCGCTAGGCACAGCGCGTTACCGTGATCCATGTTCGTGAGGCCAACCTCCATTCTCTTTCGGTGTGGCAAGAGACGATGCAGCCCTCGTCCATCGCCGTGCTGCTGGACCTGGACGCTGCCGCTGCTTACAAACGTGGTCGATTGCTGGAAATGGTGCCTACCATGTACATTTTCGGATTCTCCAACCATACGGGGATTCCTTCAAGAAATGCGGTAGAAAGCGTGCGGTAGTCGCGCCGCTCAGGCTCGGTGCAGATGAAGCTCCAGGCAGCCACCGTGACCGGGGGCGCTGCGCAGATACGCAGGGCATGCAATGTTGGAGTGTTGTTGGTGGAGGCGATGTTACGCGGGCCTTCGGGCAAACCCGCATCTAGCAGGGAGTCGGCGAACCTATGAGAAAAGAGTACGGTTTTCCGCGGAGCCTAGTCGTAGGGTACTAGGTTTCGACTGGCGATGGCTAAAATCGTAAGAATATGGTGCTTTATGGGGCGCTGGAGGCTGCCTGAGGGCCTTTTCGGGGAGACTGGGGAGATATACGCGTATGACCATATTATGTAATTCGCCTCTACCTGCGGATTTGTCGAGGGCCTGGCTCCAGAGAAAGGATGCGCCGTTTCCGGCGCGAATTCAGACATCTTGTACCCACCAAACCACGCAGAATCCGCATAGGTTGACCGAAAAACCTATAAGAAAACGAGCATGATGCCTCAGAACCCCGCTAGGCGCAGGGGAACACCACACCCAGGAATGTCCATGACTGCGAGTGCTGAGCACACAGGGGCGGATCACACGGCTATCACGGGCGCTCCGACGGCAACTCCGAAAGCGGCGTGGAAGTGTCGACCCGGCAGATGTACACGATGTCGTGGGTTGTTTCGACTAACGGGCCCCGACGATAGCCCTTCCACGTCTTGGCGATCTTGAACCCGCTGCACCTCAGGGCGAGCGCCACCTCGCGCGGGAAGTATATGCCGCGCTCTGACCGTGCTCGGGCCGACCGAAGCAGCAAGCGCCCGTCCCATTCCTCCAGGCGAGTGTCGATGGTCTCGATCTGCCTGGCGAAATCGAACGTGGCCTTGTAAGTGTCGACAATCCTGCCGCCGCGGGTCGGATGGATGACTTCGAATACCTCTTCCTCCCCGCTGGACTCGATCATGTCCTTGACGTTCGGTATGCTGAAGTCAACCGCGAACACGCCGCCCGGCGCCAGATGCTCGCGCACTCTCGCAAACACAGCCAGCAGATCCTGCGAGGCAGTACAATGGAGTATCGTATTACAGGCAGCCATTATCAGGTTGAACTTGCGGCCAAGCTCGAATCGGCGGATATCGCCCTGAATCAGCGAGGCTCGCCCCGCCACCGACCTTCCCTCAATTTCGAGCTTCCCCTGACACCTGGTCAGCATGTCGCGAGACAGGTCAATTCCGGTCACCATATACCCCGCCGCGGCCAACGGAATCAGGAGCCTTCCCGTACCGCACCCCAGCTCCAGCACTGGATCGCCATGCTCTCGTGCCAAGTCCAAGTACATCTTGAGGTCAGCGTCGTAAGATGAATGCAGTATGTCGTAGAATTCCGCAAAGAACCCCTCGTATTGCGG
>DAOPWT010000132.1:2399-4808 GCA_035351775.1 Bacillota bacterium
TTGACCTACGCCCGTCTGAATCTGCACGTCTCAATCCCCTTGTCCAGCCCTCCTAATCAACTCACGCCCGCAAGTCACGAATCTGACGTGCCTGCGCAGTCATCTCTTAGGAGTTCCATGGTCGCAGGACAGATTCCTCCTGGGCGGTCTACTGCTTCACCCCCAGATATGATTCCTGTATCGACGGGTCGCTCAAAAGTTCGCGAGCGTTGCCCGATTTCACAATCTGCCCCTGCTCCAACACGTAAGCGCGGTCAGCGGTTGAAAGAGCTTTGTGAGCGTTCTGCTCGACTAACAGGAGTGTCTTCCCGGCCTTCCTGATGTCCTCGATCACCTGGAATATCGTCTCCACCAATATGGGCGCAAGCCCAAGCGACGGCTCATCTAGGAGCATCAGGTCTGGGTCGCTCATGAGACCTCGCCCAATGGTAAGCATCTGCTGCTCACCGCCTGAGAGCGTGCCCGCCATCTGGCTCGCGCGCTCGCGGAGCCTGGGGAACAACTCGAAAACGCGGTCAAGGTCCTGCCTGATCGCCTGATAATCGTGGCGCAGGTATGCTCCGAGCATCAAATTGTCAAGTACGGTCAAGTTGGCGAAGATCAGTCTCCCCTCAGGCACCTGACATACGCCATGCTTGACAATGGTGTAGGACGCTGAGGGCAGCGGTGATCCCTTGAAGGTCATGGTTCCTTCGCTGGCTCTCACAATGCCCGAAATGGCATTCAGCAAGGTGGACTTACCGGCCCCATTGGCGCCGATAATGGTGACGATCTCACCTTGGCCCACCGACACACTGACGCCGCGGAGGGCATGTATGCCACCGTAATGAACGTGCAGATTCTCGATCTTAAGCACCAGTCTTCACCCCCTCGCCCAGGTACGCCTGAATAACCTCGGGGTCGCTTTGTATGGCGCGAGGCGGCCCTTCTGTCAATTTGCGCCCGAAGTTGAGCACTACGATGTTCTCACAGATCCCCATGATCAGGTCCATCCGGTGCTCAATCACCAGTATCGTGCAGCTGAACTCGTCGCGTATCCTGGAGATCAGCGTCATCAGCTGGCGAGTCTCGTCCGGGTTCATGCCCGCCGCGGGCTCATCAAGCAGCAGAAGGCGAGGCCTGACTGCCAGTGCCCTGGCAATCTCGAGTCGCCTCTGCACCCCGTAGGGCAGGCTTACTGCCTGCTTGTCGCGCCACTCGGCCAGCCCCATTACGTCCATAAGGCGAAATGCTTCGTGCTTGAGCTGCTCCTCCTGTTCGCGGTAGCGCCGTGTCCTGAAAGCGGAATCTGCCACGCTGTAGCCGGCCAAGTCATGGCAGGCTGTGAGGATGTTGTTGTACACTGAAAGCCGCTTGAACAGGCGGATGTTCTGGAAGGTGCGGGTGATGCCCGCCTGCGCTATCTTGTGCGGTTCGAGGTTGTGGATGGGCTTTCCGTCGAACACCACCTGCCCCGCTGTGACCTTGTAGATGCCTGTTATCAAGTTGAAAACCGTGGTCTTGCCGGCGCCGTTGGGGCCGATCAGGCCGGATATCGAACCGCTCCGCACACCGAAACTGACATCCTCGACAGCGGTCAGTCCTCCGAAAATCTTGGTCAAGTCGTGCGTTTCAAGGATATTCACGGTTGCACCTCCCGGCCTTCGGCCCCCGCCCGGGTCCCCGCCCCGGCCTCGGCTTTTCTTGGTCGCGCAAGGCGCCGGATCGCGTCGAGCGTTATCTCTTTGCCGCCCATCAGTCCTTCGGGCCGGCTGATCATGATGAAGATGACCGCAGCGCCGTACACAACCAGTCGCCATATGGCGAATGTCCGAAGTATCTCAGGAAGCGCGGTAAGCAGGATCGACCCCAGAACACTTCCGGATACGCTGCCTATGCCACCGAAGATCACAATGATGGTCAGCTCAGTGGATTTCGCCATACCGAACATCTTGGGCTGCAGGAACCCGGTGTAGTAGCCCATCATTCCCCCTGCGATTCCAGCGTAGACCGCGCTCACAAAGAGCGATAGCATCTTGTACTTGAAGGTGTCGATGCCCACGGTCTTGGCCGCCAGTTCCTCTTCGCGCACTGCGATCATGTTCCGACCATGCCTCGAGTTGACAAGACGCACCATGAACCATGTCGCTGCCACGCATATCAGCGCCACGTTCCAAAGATCAGTCCGTATGGGGATACCGGGCCATCCCCGGGCGCCCCCGAACGTCTGCACATTGTCGAGAATCAGCCGTATCGCTTCACCGAATCCCAGTGTGGCAATGCAGAAGTAGTCGCCCTTGAGATTCAGAGTCAGCCGTCCAATAGGCAGGCTCACCAGACCGGCGAATAGGCCCCCGGCAAGCAATGCCACCAGAAACGGAAGCCCCATGCGCACTCCGGCCCAGGCTGCGGCGTAGGCACCCAGAGCCA
>DAOPWT010000133.1:0-4807 GCA_035351775.1 Bacillota bacterium
ACAGCACGGCCCGGTTTGCCGGCGCCCTGGGCCGCTTGCGGTCGGTTTGGGCTGAGTTTTCCGGGCTCAGGGAGTCAGGCGACTCGGGGCCCGAGCAGATCGATGCGCGCCGGATTGTCGAAGTAGCGGGCATCGCCTTCCTCGCCGGGCTGGGAGTATTCGTCTGGAAGTCCCAATAGAAGCTCACCTTCTCACAGAGGATTTCCGAGGCCGATGTCAAATACCGCGTCAGTAGCGCGGCATTCGCCTGAACCGTGTGGGGAGGTGTGATCCGTATTGAACAGGATGCCACTGATTCTGGGGCACCGGGGTGTGCCGGTTGTTGCCCCGGAGAACACGTTGGCTGGATTCCGAAAAGCAGTTGAAATCGGGTCGGATGGCATCGAGTTGGACGTGCATCTATCGCGCGACGGGCAGATCGTGGTCATCCACGATGAGAGGCTAGAGCGCACGACCGATGGAAGCGGGCTGGTTGGGGAGAAGAGCCTTGCCGAACTCATCGAGCTGAACGCGGCAGCCAAGTTCGCAGGCGGCGCCGGGGTGCAGAGGATACCCACTTTGGATCAGGTGTTCGACGCCGTGGGAGACGCGTGTCGCCTGATCAACATCGAGATCAAGAGCGGCGTCGTACTGTACCCAGGAATCGAGGCGAAGTTGGTAGAGCTTGTTCGAAGGCGCGGTGCGGCTGATAAGGTGATCTTTTCGTCCTTCAACCATTACAGCTTGGTTGAGCTAAAGCGGCTGGCGCCCGAGATGGCCATCGGGCTTCTGTACATGGGCGCGCTTGTCGAACCATGGCGCTATGCGGCGCAATTAGGCGCCGAGGCTCTCCATCCCATCCATTTCACTGTGTTCCCGGAATTCGTGGCAGGTGCCCATCAAGCTGGAGTGCAGGTGAATGCGTGGACTTGCGATACCCCCGCCGACATCCACCGCATGCTGGCATCCAGGGTCGATGCGATCATAACGAACGACGTATCGTTGGCCGTGAGGATGCGAGAGGAGGAATCGGAGCAGTCATGACACATAAGCTCGACTACCCCCGCACGTTCACGCTAGGGCTCGGGTTCTTCGCAATCAGCCTGAGCTGGGCTTTGTACAACGCTTTTGTGCCGGTCTTCCTCGATAACGTATTAGCAGACACGGCGCTTAAAGGCACGCTGATCGGTTTCATCATGACGTTCGATAACATAGCTGCAGTCACTCTGCAACCCTACTTCGGCGCGGCCAGCGACAGGACGTGGAACAGGTATGGGCGGCGTATGCCATACATACTCGTGGGTATGCCCCTAGGCGCGCTCTTCTTCGCTCTCATTCCGCTGTTCCGCTCCTCTCTGGTCACCATGATGATGGCGCTGATAGCAATGAACCTGGCCATGGCCATTTTCCGTGCTCCAACCGTGGCTTTGATGCCGGATATCACGCCGCCTGCGCTACGAAGCAAGGCAAATGGCGTGATCAACTTGATGGGAGGGCTTGGTGCGCTCCTGGCCTTCTTCGTAGGTTCGCGGCTGTACAGTGTGAACCCCTCGCTTCCTTTCGTGTTCGCGGGCATTTTGATGATCATCATCACCCTCGCGCTCAGGTGGCGGATTCGTGAACCGCAGGTTGTCGAAGGTGCCGGCGAGGGCAGTGAAACCGTGGGAATCCTGGAGGCATTTGCCGAAGTGAGGCGCGATCCCGACCGCAGCGCCAGGTGCATGCTTCTCGCCATATTCTTCTGGTTCGTCGCCTGGAACGGAATAGAGGCCTTTTTCACACTGTACGGAAGGGCAGTGTGGGGGATCTCCGAGGCCAGCGGAGCTTTGTACTTGGGGTTCTTCTCGCTTGCGCTGGTGGCGTTCGCCATACCCGCAGGTTTCCTGGCTACAGCCATTGGGCGGGCTCGCACCATCAAGATCGGCATCGTGGGGTTGGCCGTATGTCTATCTATCATAGGCCTTGTGGGCAGCGATGCTCTGGGCCGACCGGTGTTGGTCCTTCTCAATAGGCTATTCTGGGCCGGCTCGGTGGATGTCGACGGGCAACTGGCCATCGTGGGCGCGATGCTCGCTCGCGCGTCGGTGATAGTCCCAGCCGTTCTGGCTCTCGCGGGCATGTTCTGGGCAGCGATAAACATCAACTCATACCCGATGGTGGTGGACATGGCGGCAAGGTCCAAGACGGGCGCCTATACCGGGCTATACTACCTGTTCTCATCGCTCGCGGCCATTACCGGGCCGCCGGTCTTTGGGTTTCTACGCGATGTTTTCGGCATGAGAGCGCTGTTCCCGTTCGCGGTACTGTGCGCACTCATCGCTTTGGCGTTCATGGCTGGAGTGAAGAAGGGAGAACCGCAGGTCTAGGGGGTTATCATCTTGCAGATTGCGATAAGTCTCTATGGTTTCGGCAATGTCGGACGGGAATTCGTGAGGCTGGTCGATAGGAAGATGCCGTACCTGAAATCGCGCCATGGCATCGAGCCCCGAGTGTTCTCTATAGTCACCCGCAGAGGCGGGATCAGGGCAGAATCCGGCATTGATTGGCCGGTTCTGGTTAATCTGGCTAATGCGGGCACACTATCTGAGCAGGAGGGTTTCGTGGGCGGCGACCCGGAGGATCTCGATTCGTGGCTTTTGCCGGAGGAATCGGGGTACGTCCGGGTGTTGGTCGACGCAACTTGGTCTGACTTGGTTACCGGGGAGCCCGGTCTTTCCAGGCTGAAGGAAGCTGCGCGGCGCGGCTTTCATTTGGTGACTCTCAACAAGGCGCCTCTTGTGGCCGACTTCGATGGTATGGTGCAGGCCGCTCGGGATGCGCGCGTGCGGCTCAAGTTCAGCGGCGCCACGGCAGCCGGCCTTCCTACGATCGATACTGTTAGGGTGAGTCTTGCAGGGGCTGAAGTCCATTCCATAGAGGGCGTGCTCAACTCAACTACGAACTACATCCTCACGGCCATGTCCGACAACGCACTCCCCTACGAGGAGGCCTTGCGCAGAAGCAGGGCTTTGGGCCTTGCGGAGACCGATCCCGAGCGCGACGTCAGCGGCATCGACACGGCCTGCAAAATACTAGTTCTGGCTAACGCGGCTATGGGCGCCCGCAAGCGACTCAGCGACGTGAAGGTTACGGGGATAACCGAAGTGACTCCCAGGCAGATAGCATACTGGGCCGTTCAGGGCCGCACGTTGCGCCTAGTAGGCAGGGCTGTTCGCACCGGCGACGATGTCAGTATCGAGGTGAAGCCTACGCCTGTCCCGTACAGAGACTTCCTGGCCCAGGTCACCGGCGATGGCAAGGGAGTGAGATTCACGACCGACATGTTCGGCGAACTCACTATTGTGGGCGGCGCAGGCGGGCCCAAAGCGGCGGCCAGTTCGGCTCTGAAGGACCTAGTCAATCTGGCAAGGGCCATTGACGGCGACCAAGGTCTGATTCCATAGAGGCGGGAGGTGCGCTATGGAGCGCACTTTTGTCATGATCAAGCCCGACGGGCTGATGCGTGGGCTTGCGGGGACGATCATATCGATGTTCGAAACCCGCGGGTTCAGAGTGGTAAGGGCGCGCACTCTGCTGATGTCGGAGACACTGGTGCGCGAGCACTACCTTCACCTGGCCGACCAGCCGTTCTTCGACGAGATCAAAGCCTACATGATGTCCGGCCCTGTGCTTGCCATGGTCATGGAAGCGCCGAATGCAGTGGAGGCCGCGCGACAGATACTGGGCGCCACCGACCCGATGAAGGCGGCGCCGGGGACGGTGCGCGGCAGCCTTGCGACTTCTGTTAGGTACAATCTGGCGCACGCGGCCGACAGCCGGGATGCTGCTTTGCAGGAGATGGAACGGTTCTTCGGCTCGGGAGTGGAGTGACAGCGAAATGGGGTTGTTCAATGGAGCCGCGGATAGTCAAAACACAGTTCGTAGCTGATCTGAAACCTGGGATGATTGCGGACACGGTCTTCCTGTGTGCGGACATCAAATCCAGGATGACCAGGAATGGTTCGTATTTCGCCGATGTAAAGCTGGTTGACAGGACCGGCGAGATAAGCCTGAAGCTTTGGAGATATTCGCCTGAGGTGACGTTGGGGCTTGAGCCAGGCGCCTTTGTGCGCGTGGGCAATGTGCAGGTGGAGGAGTACGGTGGGAGCCTGCAGCTGTCGCAGGATACATCCAGTTTCGGTCGTTCTGTTACACTGTGTGATGTATCACAGTGTGATCTGGCAGACTTCGTTCCTGCGACTCCGCGAGATGTTGACGAGATGACCCGCGAGGTTACGGCCGCTGTGTCGGGCGTGTCGAATAAGCCGATCCGTTGCCTTCTTGAGTCATTTTTCTGCGATCCCGACTTCATGGCCAGGTTCCGGGAGTGGCCCGCTGCTATCAGGCACCACCACGCATACTGCGGCGGCCTTCTGGAGCACACCGTCAACGTCCTGCGGATATGCCGCCAGGCTGCCGAGCAGTATGAGGCGGTGGACTGGGATGTTCTCTGCGCCGGAGCGCTTCTCCACGATATCGGCAAGGTCCAAAGCTATGATTATGACCGGGCGCGGGCTCAAGCGGCGATGTCTCCAAATGGCGTGGCGATCGACCACATCGTGCTCGGGATGGAGTTGGTCGCGAGGCGCATCGCCCAGCTCGTGTCGGGCTGCCCCGATAGAGGTTCCTGCGCCTCGCCGTGCTGGACGAGTGGGCTCACGCTCGAAATCTCCCACCTCGTGGCCAGCCACCACGGTACCTTAGAATGGGGATCTCCCGTGCAGCCCGCGACCATTGAGGCGTGCATTCTTCACCATGCCGACAACATGGATGCGCAGGTCAACAAGTT
>DAOPWT010000134.1:0-4798 GCA_035351775.1 Bacillota bacterium
GAGGACACAGGCGTACTTATGTAGGCGCTATGCCCGGCAAGATAGTTCAGCTGATGAAGCAGGCGGGCAGCATGAACCCGGTGATTCTGCTGGATGAGGTGGACAAGATGTCGTCGGATTTCCGGGGAGATCCGGCTTCGGCCCTACTCGAAGTGCTCGACCCGGAGCAAAACCGCGAGTTCGGCGACCATTACATGGAAGTCACAGTGGATCTGTCGGACGTGCTATTCATAACGACAGCCAACAACCTCTACTCCATACCCCGTCCGCTGCAGGATAGGATGGAGATAATCAGCATCCCGGGCTACACCGAGGAAGACAAACTTCACATAGCCTCCAAGTTCCTCATCCCCAAGCAGGTTCGTGAAAACGGGCTCGCGGAAGGGGGCGTTCGGATGGACGAGGACGTAGTGAGGGAGATCATCCGCTCATACACCAGGGAATCGGGTGTGCGGAGCCTGGAGCGGCAGATAGGCTCTGTCTGCCGCAAGCTTGCCCGCGAGGTCGTAGCCGGGGCGAGCGGCCCGTTCGCTGTGACCCGAGCCGACATCCAGAAACACCTGGGGATTCCCCAGTTCCGGTACGGCTTGGCTGAGCAGGATGACAAAGTGGGTGTGGCCACGGGCGTTGCCTGGACCGAAACCGGCGGCGATACCATGTCTATTGAGGTGTCGGCGATGAAGGGCGGCGGCAAGCTGATCCTCACCGGCAAGCTCGGAGAGGTTATGCGCGAATCTGCACAGGCCGGGTACACCTACGTAAGGTCCAAGGCGCGCGATCTGGGCATACCCGATGACTTCTACGAGAAGATGGACGTGCACATCCACGTCCCGGAAGGCGCGATTCCCAAAGACGGCCCGTCGGCCGGGATAACCATGGCGACTGCTCTGGCGTCGGCCCTTTCAGGAGTCTCAGTCAGGCATGAGGTGGCCATGACCGGGGAGATAACGCTCCGAGGCCGCGTTCTGCCTGTGGGCGGGCTCAAGGAGAAGGTGCTTGCAGCGCACAGAGCGGGAATCACAACCATAATCATCCCCGAAGACAACCGCAAGGACCTGGAGGAGATTCCAGAGAACGTTCGGGCCGACATCACTTTCGTGGAAGTATCGCACATGGACGAGGTGCTGGCCGTGGCCCTTGCCCGGTATGGCGCCAGCGATACCGATCGCCTGCAGGATGACCTGGAGAGCGACGAAGACCACGTTCACGCCGCCGTCATGGTGCCGCCCACGAACCCGCCGTCAACGCACCAACCCCCAGCAGCGCTCTGATGAGCCTGATTCAGCCGCAGAGTCAATCTACGAGGCGCCCGCAAGGGCGCCTCTTCGGCTGCAAGGTACCTGTGGAGGAATTGGGCATCTGGTAGTAGAATAGGTGACAGGCGCAGTATGCAGCCACGCATATTAATGCAGCTGCGTGTATTGGACTCGAGGCTCGACGCAGCGCAGATGGATGGTCAGGCCGCGAAGTGTGTACGATAAACGTACCTACACTGCCGAGGCGCAGCATTCGTGCTTGATAATGGAGAAAGGGCGGGTTGCTTCTTGAAGAGGATCAAGGTCATAATCATGGGCGCAGCAGGGCGCGACTTCCACAACTTCAATGTCTACTTCCGAGACAACGAGAAGTACGACGTGGTTGCTTTCACAGCTACCCAGATACCCGATATTGCCGGACGGAAGTACCCGGCAGTGCTCGCCGGCGGTCTTTACCCCGAAGGGATACCGATCTTCCCTGAAGAGGACCTGGTCAAGCTCACGCGCGAGCACCAAGTGGAGCAAGTAGTCTTCGCCTACAGCGACATCGCGCACACTGACATCATGCACAAGGCCTCAACGGTCAACGCGGCGGGCCCCGACTTCAGGATGATGGGGCCGACCACGACCATGATCAAGTCGAAGGTGCCGGTAGTCGCGATCTGTGCAGTCCGCACAGGCGTCGGCAAAAGCCAGACCACTCGCTATGTGAGCCAGGTTCTCATCGATGCAGGTCTGAAGGTCGTGGCGATCAGGCATCCGATGCCGTACGGCGACCTCGCCAAACAGGCGGTCCAACGCTTCGCTACATACGACGACCTCGATGTACATGAGTGCACGATCGAGGAGCGCGAAGAGTACGAGCCCCACATCGACCGCGGCGTGATCGTGTACGCCGGCGTCGACTACGGCAAGATCCTCGAAGCGGCCGAGAAGGAAGCCGACGTGATCTTGTGGGACGGCGGCAACAACGACTTCCCCTTCTACGTGCCGGACCTCATGATCACCCTTGCCGACCCACACAGAGCCGGCCACGAGGTGTCATATCATCCCGGCGAGGCCAACGTGCGCATGGCAGACATCGTGATCATCAACAAGGTCGATACCGCCAAACCTGAAGACGTTGAGACTGTGCGCCGAAACGTTGCCGCCGTGAATCCGAAGGCGATAATCGTCGATGCAGCATCGCCTGTCAGTGTGGATAACCCTGGCATGATTCGCGGCAAACGAGTGCTAGTAGTGGAGGACGGACCGACGCTCACCCATGGCGGGATGGGCTACGGCGCAGGAGTAGTTGCGGCCCACAAGTTTGGGGCAGCGTCCCTCGTTGACCCGAGGCCTTTCGCCGTCGGCAGCATTGTGGACACCCTCAACCGCTTCCATCACCATGAGCCCCTGCTTCCGGCGATGGGATACAGCAAGAAGCAAGTTCAGGAGCTTGAGAAGACCATAAAGAACTCCGACGCCGAAGTCGTTGTCATCGGCACGCCTATAGACCTCCGAAGGGTGCTGAAGATAGACAAACCGGCAGTGCGCGTGGGTTATGAGCTGGAACAGACCGCCGGCGCGGATCTAGGGCAGATTCTGCTGAAGAAGTTCGCCCGCAAGTCCTGAGGCGGTCCAGCCTGTTTGTATAGTAGTCTCCTCCCCCGAAGGGGTGATTTCCATCGTGCGCATTTACAGCCATCACCTTACATGGTATGATCTGTATATGCCGATGGCAATGACCACGGCCGATCTCTCGCTGGGGAGGATGAACCATGGCGACCGGAAACCGCATTTGTGCCGCCGCCCGGCGACCGCTATCCCCATACCTGCTAGCACTTGCCGTGGCGGCGGCTCTGTCATGTGCATTTGCGGGCACTGCGGGCGCGTCCAGCCCTGCGCCCCAGGCTTCCGCATCCGCATCCGCATCCGCACCTGCACCTGCACCCGCACTCGCATCCGCACTCGCGGGCTCGGGCACGCTCAGCCTGGAGCTGAAAGCCCAGCTAGAGGCCGATCCGGAGCTGAAAGCGGGCGCGTCCTACCGAATCGGACAAGTGTCCTCGTCCCTCCAATACCGGTCGGGACGCGCACTGGAGCTCAAAGTCAGCGCAGGCCTCGATGAGAACTGGCGGCAGTTCCGCCACTTGGGATCGCTCACGCTCGCTGGCAGCATCGATTCCGGTGATCCCAAGGCATCCTGGAGCCAGATGTCCATGTCGGCCGGCGGTCGGGCAGACAGGAAAGCCATCTCCTGGCAGCCGGAATCGAAACTGGAACTCTCCGTCCGAAGCTACCCGAACAACCCCGTGCGGGATTATGCCGAAGTCATGCTGACGGCGAAGGCGGGAAAGACACTGCCCGGAGAGGCCAAGCCGTCGGTCAAGGGCGAGCTGAGCCTGGGGCACAAGGAGATGCCCGGCCAGCCCAAGTGGACGGCCGATTTCTGGAACTCAACGTTGAGCCTCCAGTGGCGCCCAGTTCGCAGCGTGCAAGCCGCGGCAAGCCTATCGGCCAAAGGGCGCGCATACCCCGAAGCCTCTCACAAATCATACACCACTTACGGAGGCAAAGCCGGTGCAACATGGACCGCGTCCAAGCAGCACTCACTCGAGTTCACGGCTTCTGCCCAATCCACAGTCCGCCCAGGCGACCATTCCAAGGACCGCAAGACCGCCGACGCGTCAGCAAAGTGGACCATGAAAACCCCTGCCGCCTCGATCGCGCCGCACTTGGCGGGTTCATTGACGCTAACCGCTCGCGCCACAGCCGGAGCGACCCTCCGACCGAATCTGCCGGATCAGACCGTGGCGTGGAGGGCGGGGGCCAGCTCCGGGCTGGTTTGGGAAATGTCGAAATCCCTCAAGCTATCGGTTGCAGCCGAGACCGCCTGGTCGGGCACTGGAAGCGACGACGACTGGGACGATAACGACGATCAAGACAATGGCGGTGACGGCAACGACGAAGCCAACCGCCTCGCCCAGCAGTTGCAGGACTCGGAGGCACAGAGCGCCCGCTCGGGCAGCGGGTTGACGAATGCAACCGCGAGCCCCCAGGGCACAGGGGGCATCGTCGGCAAGATTACCCATCGCTTGACCATATCAGTGACGGCCGGCCCCTACAGCGGAATAACCTTCAGTGGCAAGGCGATTGCGGTGCGCACCGATGAATCAAAGCAAGGCATGGGCATCTGGACCGAGGGCACATGGGCTCCGTCCGTGGAGCTCAAGGCATCATACAAGTTCTAGGCGCCAATCCCACTCGCCCGCACCTTCAAGGCCAGGCTGTGCCGACCGTTCGCGCACATCGCGGCCTGCCTATCAGCACGTGACCACAGCCGATCAGCAAGTAAGAGATTGGTATCCGACCGAGCACATCTGACCGCGAAATCGCTATCCAGTGTCCCAGCTCATGGTTGACGACTCCCGGGCCATATGGTAGTCGACCAATATCAAGGGGATGACGCCCATGCTACTATCATCACTTCTGTGTGCCGATTCCGAGCCTCCTGTCGCCTGCCTCCGGCCAGGTGAAGAGAAGCTCGCCGCGCTTTCGCT
>DAOPWT010000135.1:0-4782 GCA_035351775.1 Bacillota bacterium
GTGCCGAGGCGCCGGCGCCCCGACCGGGTTCAGGGTGGGGATTGTCGACGAACGGTCGGAGATAGCCGCGTGCAGCCAGGGAGTGCCCCAGAACCAGCTTGGGCCGCGTGCCGACGTGATCGACGGCTGCCCGAAGGCTGCCGGGATCATGATGATGATCAGATCTATGTCGCCCGATGTTGTGGTCACTGACGAGGTGGGCCGAGATCGGGACGCGAACGCGCTCGAAGAAGCCTCGCGGTGCGGGGTAGCGGTGATAGCCACAGCTCACGCCCTGGACCCGGAGGATGCAGCGCGGCGGCCGGTTCTCCGCGAAGTGCTGGCGCGCGGGGCTTTCGACCGGGCAGTGGTGCTAGGAAGGTCACTCGGCCTGGGCACGTGTGAACGCATTGTGAATCTGCGATCAGATCAGGATCTGTCTGCCCGTCCGTTCAGGCTTGAGTGCAGCGCGCGAATCGAGGGAGTGCGACGATGATTGTGGCCTTCAAGCTGGCAGGAGGGGTACTGACTGTGGGCGCCGGCGGGCTTCTCGGCCTGATGGTTGCCGAATCGTATCGGGCGCGGGAGCGGGAGCTGGCCGCATGGATCACTGCACTTACTGCTCTTCAGACCGAGATATCTTTCGGCCATACGCGCCTAGGAGAGGCGATGCGCCGCGCCGGGCGGGCGGCGGGGGGAGCGCCTGCGAAGGTACTTGCACGCGCCGCAGAGCTTCTGGAGGGAGGCGAGTCGGGCGAAGTGGGCGAGTGCCTGGCGGCGGCCCTCGGCGCCGGGCCAGGCGACCGGCGTGGTGAGGTCGATGCCCTGGTAGTTCTGGGACGTCGTTTGGGCACTTCGGATGCTGCCGACCAGGCGAGGCACATCGGCCTGGCTGTCGGGAGGCTTGAAGGCTCTCGAGCGAAGGCTGAGGACGCCGCGGCCCGCAACTGCCGGGTCTGGTCGTCAATAGGCTTCCTGCTGGGCGGGATGCTCACCTTGGCGCTTCTGTAAGGGGGGCTTGTCAGTGGGGCTGGATCTGGTATTGAGGATCGCGGGAGTAGGGATACTCGTGTCGGTCCTGTGCACTATCCTCAAGCAGCAGGGCAAGGAGGAATACTCGCTTTTGGTGGCCACTGCCGGGCTCGTTGTGGTCTTTCTCATGCTTGTGCAGCACATTGACGAGTTGCTCTCCAGTGTTCGTTCTGTGTTCCAACTGTGGTGATTACGATGAGGGGAACTACAATGCTTATCGCGCAGGTTATCGGGGTGGCCCTTCTCGGGTGTGCGCTCCTGTCGTTGCTCAGGAGTGCCAGGTCGGATGTGGCTGTGGCGGTGTCGGTGTCTTTGGGAGTGGTGCTGCTCGTGCTGGTTATGTCGCGCCTCGCGGACTTCATCACAGCCATTCTGGGCATGGCGTCGACCGCCGGAGTGAATCGCCTGTACCTCGATACCGTCCTCCGAGTGGTTGGAGTGGCGTATCTCGCGGCTTTTGGCGCACAGGTGTGTCGGGACGCGGGCGAGGGGGCGCTGGCCGTCAAAGTGGAACTGGCAGGCAAGGTGTTGATTCTGGGTATGGCTGCCCCATTGATGTTCGCTCTGCTTGATACGGTGCTGCAGGTGTTGCCGCAATGAACCGCGTGGTCGCGGCGGCGTTGATCACTCTCATTGCGCTATCTCCCAAGGCCGGCCTCGCTGCAGCTGCTACCTCGACCGCCGCGGCGCTGCCGGCGCAATGGTCAACCTCGTCGGCTGCCGAGGCAGTGGAGGATGCTGCCGGGGAACACCTTTCGCAGCTGGACACGGGTGACATAGAGCGGTTTCTGAGGCAAGTCGACGACGATGTGGCTCAGCGGCTACCCGAATTTGACATAAAGCATATTATGTCAACTCACGGGACGGATCTTGTGGACCTGCCTTGGATCGGAAGAGAGCTCGTCGGTTACCTCGTTCACGAACTCCAGCTCAACCTGAAACTCCTTGGCGAGCTGGTGGTGGTGGCTGTAGTCTGCACCATGTTGTGCCTTCTGGGCACGGGACTGGGGGAGGACGGCCCGGCCGCCGTCGCGTGGGCAGTCTGCTACATGGTCGTGGTGGTGCTGGGCGTCAGATCTTTCTCCGTGTCTGCCGAGATCGCGAGGCGTGCCGTCGACCAGATGACGTCCTTCATGTATGCAGTCATACCTGCGCTAATGGGCATGCTGGCCGCGTCCGGGGGAGTTGTGACGGCTGCCGTAGTGTCGCCTTTCATGCTTGGGGCCACTGCGGCCGTGGGAACGCTTGTGAAGACTGCGGTGATACCTCTTCTACTAATGGCTGTCACCCTCAACCTTGTAGGCCAGATCAGCCAGCGCAAGCAGCTGTCGCGTCTGGCTGGACTCCTGAAGTGGGCGGGTATGACCTCTTTGGGGCTGTCGGCGACAGTGTTCGTGGCGTTCACCGGCATGCGGGGCGGATTGGCCAGCGTCTCAGATGGCGCCGCAGCCAAGGCGGTCAAGTTTCTGTCAGGCAACATGGTGCCGGTGGTGGGCAAGGTTTTCGGCGACGCTCTGGACTTGGTGGCGACGTCTTCGCTCTTGGTGAGGGGGGCGCTTGGGGCATTTGGCCTGGCCACGCTGGCCATCGTCTGTCTATTCCCGGTCATGAAGATGACCGCCATCATGTTGATGTTCAGGATCGCGGCGGCGGTTACACAGCCACTTGGCGACAGCCGCGTGTCGGACTGCCTGGATGAGCTGGGAGATGCGCTTTCAGCGCTCTGTGTGTGTGTGGCTACTGTCGGGCTGATGTTCTTCATCGGCGTGTCGATCGTGGTGGGCCTCGGCGGGGTGGTCGTGGCTGTGCGGTGAGGCCAGTGCGGGCCGAGGTGGATAGGAGGCGCCGGGCGTGGTGGACGCCGTGTTTGGATGGGTACGAGGGATAGCGGTGGTCGTGCTTACGATGACGTTTGTCGAGATGGTCCTGCCGCGATCGGACCTGAAGAAGTACGTAGACGTAGTAGTGGGCCTGGCTGTCATCGGGGCCGTCCTCACTCCCCTGCTCGGGCTGGGCATGGGAATCGGGGCCGGCTTGGAGCTGGCGGCCACGGCTGCACGCGGATGGTCGGAGCCTCGGGGAGTGGTTCAGACCCAACCGGGCGGAAGCTATCGCGAGATCGCGTCGTCGATTGCGTCTCGGGCGCTGGAAACGCGTGTGCGCCAGGCGATCGGCGCATCCTACGGAAGCGAGGCGGAGGGCTGGGCGGTGAAGGTGCGTGTGACTGACGCGGGGCTACTGGAGTCGGTCGAGGTAGAGATGGATGTGCCTGCATCATCGGCGGATTCGCGGAGCCTGCCCCGCGTGGCCGCGAACCTGGTCCCGGATCCGGGCAGTGTGGCGCGAACAGTCGCGGCAGCGCTTGACGCGCCGCTCGATGTGGTGACGGTGAGGTGACGGGCGGCATGGGTCGCGATTTTCTGAACACTCCTGGAGTCAAGCCCCTTCTTCTGCTGGCCGCGGTGGGGATTATCCTCATCATTCTCGGCAGCGTGCTGCGGACGGGCACTTCCAATCGGTCGCAGGAATCGCCTGTGCGGGGCAGCGGGGCGGCGAGCGCGGACACGGGCACGGGCACGGCGGCCAACGACCTTGCCGTGGCGAGTGTGGGCGCTTCAGCCGGCCTTGTAGGCGGCTCGACACTGGAGCGATACCGATCTGAACTGGAGTCGAGATGTGAGGCGATCCTCTCGAAGGTTGAGGGCGCCGGAGCTGTGAGTGTTCGTATCACTTTGGCAGGCGGGGGATCCAGGGAGTACGCCGCAAACTCAACAGTGGAAGAGAGCGTCAGCGAGGAGCAGGCTTCGGGCCAGACCAAACGCTCTTCCGAGCGTCGCGCGACGCGCACGGTTGTGCTCTCGACCGATTCTCAGTCGGGGCGGGGGCAGGTTCCGGTGCTTGTGGCCGAGCAAGCTCCACGCATAGCCGGAGTGCTTGTGGCTGCGCCCGGCGCTGCCGATTCGGCAGTCAAGCGCGAACTGGCCCGGGCGGCGCAGACGCTCCTCGGCGTGCCGGCGCATCGGGTGATGGTGGTGGCGTCCCGCAAACCGTGATGACACGCCAAGGAAAGCGGTCGGGGGGCGATTCACGTGAGGCAGCGGAGTGATCGGTGGTTCTTGCAGCTATCATATGTCATGGTCGGCCTGGCGGTGGTGGCTCTCGCCATTTCGTCGGCTGTGAGCGTGCGTCGCAGCCGGATGGCCGAGGCGCCGTCGCCGATCACGGCGCAGACGGCGGCGAAGCCGGGCGACGAGCCGGAAGAGCCGGTGGAGGCCATGGCGGAGGCTCTGCCGCAGGCTGGGACGGATTTCTTCGAGGAGTTCAGGCTTGAGCGCGAGAGGGAGCGGGCGCTCGAGATTGAAACTATCCAGGCAGTGGCAGAAAGCCCTGATACTGACCGAGAGGTGCGGCGTGAGGCTCAAGCTGCTTTGCTGGCTGCGGTGAACAGGGCGCGGCGCGAATTCGACGCTGAGAGCATGATACTGGCCAAGGGATACGCTGATGCCATTGTATCTGTGACGAGCGAGGGCGTAAGCGTAGTGGTGAAGTCGGGAAGACTTGAGGAGGTGGGTGCACGCGCGATAGGCGACATAGTGGCACGTGCCACCGGTGTGAACCTCGGCAGAATCACCATTGCCGAGAGACAGGAGTGAAGGATAAACCGCTGGGCGCGGTGAATTGTCCAAAGAAGACCGACGGCAGAGTCTTCGCTGTTCTGCTATAATTCTATTACAATCGCCAGTGATTCTTCCTGGCGGACGCCGGGGGGTG
>DAOPWT010000136.1:0-4682 GCA_035351775.1 Bacillota bacterium
CTCATATCGTTTACACCGCCTCGTCGTAAGCCCCGGCGAACTGGCTATTGTACAGGTCGTAGTAGAACCCGCGCTTGGCCATGAGGGCCTTATGGTTGCCTTGTTCGACGATGCTGCCGTTGTCCATAACCAGGATGGTGTCGGCGTTGCGGATCGTTGAAAGCCTATGCGCGATCACGAAGCTGGTCCGGTCTTTCATCAGTTCCGACATGGCCTCCTGTATGAGCACTTCGGTGCGGGTATCGACCGAGCTTGTGGCCTCGTCTAGAATGAGTACCTCGGGATCGGCCAGGAAAGCCCGGGCGATGGTCAGCAACTGCTTCTGCCCCTGGGATATGTTGGACGCGTCATCGTCCAGCTTAGTATTGTAGCCGTCGGGCAGGGTGCGCACGAAGTGGTCGACGTAGGCCGCCCTGGCTGCCGCCATTATCTCCTGCTCGGAGGCGTTTTCGCGACCGTACGCGATGTTGTCGCGGATTGTGCCGGCAAACAGCCAAGTGTCCTGGAGCACCATTCCGAATAGACTTCGCAGGCTATTCCGGGTCATGCTCCGGATGTCCACACCGTCGATGGTGATACTGCCCTCGTCTATGTCATAGAAGCGCATCAGCAGGTTGACCAGGGTTGTTTTACCTGCCCCGGTTGGGCCGACTATGGCCACAGTCTGACCGGGCTCGACGTCTAGATGCATGTGCTCGATGAGCGGTGTTTCGGCCTTGTACCTGAACGACACGTTGTCGAACACCACATGCCCTGCGACATGTTCGAGCTTGACCGGGTTGGCGGTGTCGGGGACTTCCTCCTGCTCATCGAGGAGTTCGAACACACGCTCGGCCGACGCGACGGTGGACTGAAGGATGTTCATGATGCTCGCGGTCTGGACGATTGGCTGTGTGAACTGCCTTGAATACTGGATGAACGCCTGCACATCGCCGAGGGACAGGGCGCCGCTTGCCACCTTCATGCCTCCGATGACACACACAGCCACGTAGTTCAGGTTATTGATGAACTGCATGCCCGGCTGGATCGTGCTGGATATGAAATGCGCTTTGAAGCCCGCCTGGAACAGGCGCTCATTCTCCTTATCGAACGCGTCGACGGCTGTTTGCTGCCGGTTGAACACCTTGACTATGTTGTGCCCGGTGTACATCTCCTCTATATGGCTGTTGAGAGCGCCGGTGCTTTCCCACTGAGCGGCGAACTGCTTCTGGGAGCGCTTGGCTATCATGAGAGTCACCACGACGCTCAGAGGCAGTGTAGCCAGTGCGATTGCGGCAAGCAGCGGGCTGATGGAGAACATCATGATGAGCACGCCGATCACCGTGAACGCCGCAGTGGTGAGCTGGTTCAGGCTCTGCTGCAGTGAGCTGGCGATGTTGTCGATGTCGTTGGTCAGGCGGCTCAGGATCTCGCCGCGTGTGTTGCTGTCGTAGTACTTAAGGGGAAGACGCGCAAGCTTCGCGTCGGCCTCTTTGCGCAGGCCATACACAGTGCGCTGCGAGACGCCCGCCATGACGTAATGCTGCATCCAGCCGAACAGGGCGCTCACAAGGTAGATGCCTGCCAAGGTGAGCAGCACACGCCCGATGGCGGCGAAATCGACGCCGCGACCAGGCACGATATTCATCCCGGACACCATATCCGCCATGCGGTCCTTTCCGACGGCCTTGAGCATGGCGATAATGGACTCCTTAGTGAGGCCCGGAGGCAGTTGCTTGCCGATGACTCCTTCAAACAGAAGGTTGGTCGCCCGCCCTAGGATCTTGGGCCCGATGATGGATAGGGCCACGCTGATCAGGGCCATGACCATTACGGCGGCAACCTGCTCTTTATGTGGCCTCAGGTAGCCGGCGAGCCTTCTGAGCGATCCTTTGAAGTCCTTGGCCCGCTCCGTGGGCATCATTGCGCCCATGGGGCCATGGCCACGCCCTCCTCCTGGACCTCGACGCGTGGCTGGGCCTGGGCCCGGACCTGGGCCTGGGCCGGCTGCCGGACCTGCAATTGGGCCCCGCATACCTGGCCTTGCAGGCGACTGGGCAGATTGCTGCGCGAACCGTGTGGACTGTGTTTCCTTGTTCATGCGACTTCCTCCTCAGCGAGCTGCGAAAACACGATCTCGCGGTAGACCGCGCAGCGTTCCATTAGTTCTTCGTGTGTTCCCATCCCCACGATCACGCCCTTGTCGAGCACGATGATGCGGTCTGCGTTCATGATAGTGCTGACGCGTTGGGCGACTATCAGGACGGTGGCGCCGGTGTCGCGCACCTCGCTTGCGAGCGCGGCTCGCAGACGGGCGTCTGTCGTGAAGTCCAGAGCTGAGAAGCTATCGTCGAAGACGTATACCTTCGGCCTCCGGACGAGTGCGCGGGCGATGGCAATGCGCTGTTTTTGCCCGCCCGACAGGTTGGTTCCGCCCTGTGCGACTGCCGCGTCTAGCTGGCCGGGCATCTCAGACACGAAGTCCGCAGCCTGCGCTATCTCGAGCGCGTGCCATAACTCGACATCACTGGCATCGCTTCTGCCGTAGCGCAGGTTGCTGGCGATAGTCCCGCTGAAAAGGAAGGCCTTCTGCGGAACGAAACCCACCTTGTCTCTCAGGTCCTGCTGAGTCATGCTACGCAAATCCACTCCGTCTACCAGCACACTGCCGCCGGTGACATCGTAAAAGCGCGGTATCAGGTTGATGA
The DNA here is from genome assembly GCA_035351775.1 of Bacillota bacterium. Taxonomy (GTDB): domain Bacteria; phylum Bacillota; class DTU025; order DTU025; family DTU025; genus UBA5389. Next base: position 2,688 of record DAOPWT010000136.1, read on the forward strand.
GCGTGGACTTGCCGCACCCTGTGCTGCCGACGATAGCGGTGACCTCGCCGGGCTGTGCGCTGAAGGAGATCTCCTTGAGGACAGGGGCTTCAGCGCCGGGGTAGGTGAACTCCACGTCTCGGAATTCGACATAGCCCCCGCCGTCGCCGCCGCCCGGAGCAGGCATAGTTGAAATGGGGTCGGCAATGGACGGTTCTACCTGCAGTACTTGCTGAATGCGCTCGGCTGACGCGCTCGCGCGCGGAATCATGATGAACATCACCACGGCCATCATCACCGACATGAGGATCTGCATGATGTAGGCCAGGAAGGCCGTGAGATTCCCTATGGGCATGGCGCCGCTGTCGATTCGGTGGGCGCCGAACCACGTGATGGTGACTAGGGAGATGTTGAGCATCAACATGAGTAGCGGCATCGTCAGGGCGATCAGCCTGTTGACTTTCAGGGCGGTGGACGTGAGGTCCAAGTTGGCGTCGTCAAATCGGCGCGCCTCGTAGTCTGTCTTCACAAATGCTCGGATCACACGAACTCCGGCGAGCTTTTCGCGGACGACCTGGTTCAGCCTGTCTATCTTGCCCTGCATCGACTTGAACAGGGGCAATGCCTTACGCATTATCACCGCAATGACCGCGCCCATGACCGGAACTATGATTACGATCGATGTGGAAAGCGACACGTCCTGGCGTAGGGCCATGATTATGCCGCCTACGCACATGACTGGAGCGGAGATCATGATGTTCAGGCCCATAAGTACAGCCATCTGTACGTGCTGCACGTCATTGGTGTTGCGCGTGATCAGCGACGGCGTGCCGAACCGGTCGACTTCGGCCTGGGAAAAGCTCTGCACTTTGCGGAAGATGTCGCTGCGCAGATCGCGGCCGAAGGACATGGCTGTTTTAGAGCCCCAGTACACGGAGACGATGGAGCACCCTGCGAGCAGGAGGGTCACAAGCAACATGAAACCGCCTGTTCTCAGGATGTAGTCGGTGTCGCCCTTCGCGATACCGTTGTTGATAATGTCGGCGTTCAAGTCGGGCAGGTACAAGTTGGAGACTGCCTGCACCAGAAGCAGCGCCACAACCAGGACAAGCTGCTTCCGGTAGGGCTTTAGGTATCTGAGCAGTTGCAGCATGGGCAGTATTACACCTCACTAGTCGTGGGTCGATTTTGGCGATGAGAGCTCACGGTCGATGATTGAGCATAGCGAGCTCAGGACTCGCTCGAAATCCCCGAGGTCGTCAGCGGACATTTCGCCGAACGAAGCATTGATGAAGTCTCCCAAAGTGGAGTTCATCTCGTCTTGCAGGCAGCGGCCGGCGTCGGTCAAGTAAATGCGAGTCAGACGCTGGTCTTTCTCGTCTGGCCGGCGTGCTATGAGACCTGCTGCTGCCATTTTATGCAACATTACCGTTATGGTCGGTCGAGCTACGTGCAGTCGTCGCGCCAAGTCACGCTGGGGAATGCCGTCGTGGTTGCCTATGATCCAAAGGCATCCAGCCTGGCCCGGGTAGATGTCCTTGTCGGACATCATTCTGAACATCAGCTGCCGGTGCAGGCGCATCGCCCTGAAGAAGGCGTGAAAGACCCGCAAGGAGGCTGGATCCACCCCACGGATCTCCGAAAACGACGGGCCCTCGCATTCATCATGATGCACCGGTGGACCTCCCTTCTACATCCCGAATACGATCCACATCCAATCCGATGCCGCGTTCTGCCGAGCGCGGGTGTAGTTAGCATGCTAACTATTCACGTAACGTATTCTAGCGCGTCTGGTGGAGGGGGTCAAGGGGGTGGAGGTCAGGGTCGAGGTCGGGGTCCAGGTCAGGGCCGCGGTCAGGGGGGTCCAGGTTAGGGGATTCCCGGGTGTCGCTGTAGGATCCCAACACTTCCGAAGTGGGTTTCGGGGGCCACAGTAGAAACCGGGTGGCGACGGTGAGGAAACCGAAACGAGACACTGGACGCAACCTGTCGTGTGTGCGACAAGTTATAGGGCAC
>DAOPWT010000137.1:0-4642 GCA_035351775.1 Bacillota bacterium
GCACTACGGAATAGCTTCTTAGCTCTTCTTTCCTACTGTAGATTGACGCGGTCCGCCCCCCAGGGTGGTGTTGCCCGCGTGGATAGCACATGGTATCATAGTCCCATTATTCAGAAGAAGCGGGGCGATCTCGGTGATCTACGGCGAACAAGTCGTGCTGCGCGAGTTCCGAAGGGAAGACGTCGGCCCTATCCAGGCATGGGTCGGAAATGAGGAGATAACCAAGTATCTCGGGTTTGTGATGTTCCCTCAGTCACTGGAAGAGACGACTGCGTTCGTAGAGAGGCAGCTGGTCAGGAAAAGCACGCCGGGCGAGGGAGTCTTCGTCATCGCGCTGCGTGATGATCCCGATATGGAGTACATAGGATCCGTGGGCCTCCACGGGATAAATTGGCGCGACCGGCATTGCGAGCTCGGGATAGTGATAGGCCGCGAAGACCTGCTGGACCGGGGTTTGGGCGCGGAGGCCATACGGCTTGCTCTTGGCTTTGCCTTCAACTTCCTGAACATGCACAAAGTGAACCTCAAGGTGTTCGAGTATAACGAGCGCGGTCGCAGGTGCTACGCCAAGAGCGGGTTCAAAGAGGAAGGCCGCATCAGGGAGCAACGGTTCTACGAAGGTCGATACTGGGACGAAATCGTGATGGGCATTACGCGCGAGGAGTTCGGTGCGGCTCGGTGAGTAGCATCGCCATTTCTGTAGCAGATGCCCTCCGATGCCGAACGGCTCGATCCAGGTGGTCGCAGTCGCCAGGACAACCAGTCAGAGTCATAGCAGTTCGCGCGGACGAATCCCCATTGCGCTGCGACGCTGGTTGACGGCGCTCCAGATGAGGTCGCGCACCGTCCGAGGATCTCTGATGCCCATCAAGCGGAATGACGGCGTCGATGGATCCGTGGAGATAACCTCGATCTGCCCTATGCCAATCATTCTATCTGAAACGCCTTGCGTGAGGCGGATATCCTTCACCCGCCCGAGGTCAATCTGCTCTTCCCTTCGTCCGAGTAACCCCATCTGAATGATGAGGCGCTGGGTAGTCAGGATGTACTTTGTGTTGGTCGTTATCTCCTTAAGGTAGGGCCTACCCTCCCACAGTACATGCTCCGATTGCTGCGCCTGCGGCTCGCCCCCCACCCGCGATGGCTGGCCTGAGGCATTGACCCTCTCCAGCCGGGCACCGCACTCTGCGCAGAACTTGGCGCCCGCATCGAACTGGGCTCCGCATTCGGGACAATAAGGCAACAACGACACCTCCATCATGGCTATGAGCGTTCCAGCCGGTTCAATACTATACGAATCCCGTTGCTTTTTCAAACGCCACCGCCCTCCTCCGCGCACCGCGTCATACTCGGCGGCCGCAGTGCGACCGATTCCGTGGGCTGGTCGCTGGGGCTGGCGGATGGTAGTATGTACATGAGCCGGATCGCATTGCCGCGTCGGCGCTTCGGACATGCCTGTTACGGGCTGGAGCACGCCGAGGGGAGGCGATAACCTTGAGTAAGGACGGGGACGCCAGCTACTGGCGGGACGAAGCATATGAGGCACTTCGGGCTGCTGAGGTTCTTCTGGCGAACCTTCGATACGTGGAGAGCGGCTTCTTCTGTCACCTGGCAGCGGAGAAGATGCTCAAGGCTTTGGTTGCCCAGCGAACCCATCGAACCCCGCCGCGAATACACGCGCTGTGGCGTCTTGCCGAGATAGCCGGTGTGGAAGACGACTTCACCGCCAAACAAGTGGATACCATCGCGGACCTGTCGGTGTTCCAGGTGGAAGGCCGCTATCCCTCGGATAGAAACGCGTTGCTGGACGCCAACCCGCCGGAGAGGTTCAACAATCTGTATAACAGGACAAAGGAGGCCCTGTCATGTCTGGACTCCCTCCTGAAGTAGCTGAGGCGGTAGGCAGGTTCGTCCGTGAGTTGCAGTGCAGAATCCCGGTGGAGCGGGTCATTCTGTTCGGCTCGTACGCCCACGGAACGGCAATCGACGAAAGCGATATCGATATTGCCGTGGTATCTTCAGCGTTCGGGGGTAATGCCTGGGACGACCGGCGCCTTCTCTTTGATACCGTGATTGCGGCCCGCCTGGACTCGCGCCTAGAACCACATCCTCTTTCGCCGCATGACTACGAGACGCCGTCTAGCTGGGTGCAAACGGAGATACTCGAAAAGGGCATTGTAGTGTTCGCCCGGACCGACCTCTGCGGCGAGTAGGCGTCGAGCGAGTGTCCAGAGCGAACCTATTCCAATTAACAGGAAAGGCCCCGCCGCTGCGGGGCCTACATTTCACATTCTGCTGTCTACATCTCAAATCCTGCTGTCTACATCCTACGCTGTACGTTCTGCGTTCCGCGTTCTGCCTTGCGTCTTTCAGCTCTTGTGAGGGAAGTTCCGTATGAGCACTATGGGCGTTCCCGCATCCGCAGAACCTGCCGCCAGGTCGGCCATGGTAGCCAGAATGCCGGTGATCCTGCGTGGAGTGGTGCCCAGGCTGTCGCGAGACGGCGCCCGGGAGGCAAGCTCCCTAGCAATCTCTTCGCGCGATCGCCCCTGCCTGAACATGGTTTCGACGAGCAGTTTGAGTTTCGTCCCCTGCCGCAGAGACGCCTTACGCAATCCGACGCTGCATCCTATGGACGGGTATGGGTCGGCAAGTTCGTAGATACCTGTGTCGGGGTCTTTGTAGGCGCCATCCCCGAATATCAGAACCTCGATATCCTTGCCGGTCGCCTCTCTGACTCGGTCCCGGATGGTATCACACACATCGTCGGCGTTGTCGGGCAGGAGTTTGAGTATGCCCGCGTCGAGGTCCGACACGTTTGACCCAATCACTCCCCATGGGCCGGGCCCAACGTCCTTGACAGTCAACATGGGCGTCTTGGTGCCGAACGACAGGAAGAGGTTCTTCAGCGATTCGCGCTCGTGCACAGCGCCGATGACTATCCCGTCGATGTGGCCGTAGTTGAACACAGCCAACGGGTTATTGGTGTAGAGTATCTCGCACCGGGCGCCCTCTGCCTCAATGGCCTTAGCGTACATGCGTGCGTAGTCGATTCCGGTGATGGGGTGAGGAAAGAGCCTCTCGCCGATCTCGCCAAGGGTGATAACGTCGCGTGCGTCGTACAGGGCAAGCCTATCGCTGTACGGATATACGTGCGGTTTCGCGCCTCCTTTGAGGAGACTCGCCGCGTCCACAATGGAGATCTCGCGAGTCTGCAGATCCACGGCGGCCACAAGAGCGCCGTCTGCATCGCTGTCTTCAGCTATGCCAAGAACCTTCTCCGCAGTGCCCGGCATGTCTTCGAAAGTCACCTCGGCAACCAGGTGACGTCCCTCGGAGTCGTGGAGCGTGATGTCGGCGATGCCTTTGCCGGTGATCTTGCGTATGGCCGTCACCGTGTATCCAAGCTCCTGGAATTTCAGAGCCGCAAGTATCTCCCTTATCAACACGTTCATCTGAGGCGTGTTGCCCCTGACCTCAAGCAGGCTTCCAAGGGTTCTCTTGAGGCGAAAGCGGCTATTGGCGAAGTCCTCGTCCATCACCTGGTTGCCAACCTCATCGTACGGAACACTCAGCTGGACGATGACCTTCCCGCGCCTGACAGCACGGGCTATGGCCGACAGCACCAGCACGAAGCGGTTTCGGCTCACGATGGGGCTTATCACCGCCAAGGTTCCCTCTTCACTGACGGAGAGTTTGGAGCGCAGGTCCTGCACCAGCTCGTCCACGGTCACATAGCGGTTCTGCGAACGGGCTACAACCGCCTCCGTTACACAGACTATGTCGTTGTCTTGGACTGTGTCTTTGACGGTGTCGAGGGTAATCTCCACAATGTCGTCAGTGGGCATGATCAGGCCCGTTTTCAGTCCAACCAGGGCGACTCCTGCGTGTTGCGGTAGATCAAAACTCACAGGGTTCACTTCCCTTCAGTAGGGCTTGCGCGCACGCAACAAATTATATTATCGCACAAGGTTGCCTGGACTACAACCCAGAAATTGCACAATGCTTGCCCGGAATCACCCGTGAGATTGCCCATGAGAACCGCCCCTGCACCTGAGACTCACTGGCGAGCTGCCCGAGGGGTGCGCGGTATCGTCGAGGGCAGCCTCCTGTACCCTACGGGACACCTTTTTTGGCCATCCTGCGTCGGTTTGCCCAGGCCCCCCAGAAACCCTGGCCCACAGGGCACAGGTCCGCGGCAACGTTCCGGCGCTGCTTCGCTGGGCGAAACCCGCATTCGGCACAACCCCAGCTAGGGCACGTGGGACCAAACAGTCGCCGCGGGGCCCGGGGTGCGCGGTATCGTCGGGGGCCGCAGCCTGTGCCCTACGGGACACCTTTTTCGGCCATCCTGCGTCGGTTTGCCCAGGCCCCCCAGAAACCCTGGCCCACAGGGCACAGGTCCGCGGCGACGTTCGGGCGCTGCTTCGCTGGGCGAAACCCGCACTCGCGACAACCCCAGCTAGGGCGCCTGGGCCCAAACAGTAGCCGCGGGGCCCGGGGGGCGCGGTATCGTCGATGGTCGCGGTATGCAATCTCATCTGGGTGATATTGTCTCGGAATGCCTTACAGTTATTGTTACCGTGGACTGCACATGTTATCATCAGATGACAAAGTATGGGAGTGATCGGCAATGTCTAGG
>DAOPWT010000138.1:0-4616 GCA_035351775.1 Bacillota bacterium
CGGGGGTTCCTGCTGGCTGCATATGTCCTTGGCTATGCGGCACCTGGTGTGGAACCGACATCCGCTGGGCGGCCTCACCGGGCTCGGGACGTCTCCTTCAAGAAGGATGCGTGTCCGGGTTCCGCGGGCCTTGGGGTTTGGTATGGGCACCGCCGACAGCAGGGCCTCTGTGTACGGATGCATTGGGTTTGCATACAGCTCGGCTTTGCCGGCCAGCTCGACGATCTTCCCGAGGTACATCACAGCCACTCGATTGCTGATATGTCGCACTACCGCCAGGTCATGGGCGATGAAGAGGTATGTCAGTCCGAAGTCTCGCTGCAGGTCCTGGAGAAGGTTGATGACTTGGGCCTGCACCGACACGTCCAGGGCGGACACGGGCTCGTCCAGTATTATCAGCCTCGGGTTGAGCGCAAGAGCCCGGGCAACACCGATGCGCTGGCGCTGGCCGCCCGAGAACTCATGCGGATACCTGCGGGCGTGCGATTCATCGAGCCCCACCACTTCCAGAAGCTTCGCGGTCTTCTGCTCCAGGTCCGCGCCCTTCGCCGCGCCATGAACCAGTAGGGGTTCGCCCACTATCTCGCCCACCGTCATCCTGGGATTAAGCGACGAGAACGGATCCTGAAAGACGATCTGCATGTCCTTGCGCGCCTTTCGCAGGTCTTTCCGGCTCAAGGAAAGCCAGTCGTCTCCTTCGAATCGGATCGCCCCTGAGGTGGGCTGCTCCAGGCGCATCAGAAGTCGCCCGGTTGTGGACTTGCCGCATCCGCTCTCGCCGACTAGGCCCAGCGTTTCGCCCTTTTGAAGATCGAAGGATATACCGTCGACCGCCCTAACCGCGCCGACCTGCCTCTCTCGGATAATGCCCTTGGTAATCGGGTAATGCTTCACCAGGTCGGTCACGCTGAGCAGCGATTCAGTGTGAGTCGCGCCCATCATGCGGTCGCCCCCTTTCTCACCTTCACGCACCTGACCAGATGGCCCGGTTCGATCGCCACGAGGGGCACCGCCTCGCGGGCTCCGGCGCCCGGGCCCGGGCCCGTACCCGTGCACTGGGCATCAGCCAGCGGGCATCGTGGGGCAAACCGGCATCCCTTCGGCATGTCGAACGGGCTCGGCACGACTCCCTCGATTGAGTGTAGGCGGGCCTTCTCCTCAGTCAGCTGTGGAATGGACTCGAGCAGCCCAGATGTGTATGGGTGCATGGGGTGGTCGAATATCGTGTCTACATCGCCTGTCTCCACTATCTGGCCTGCGTACATCACAATCACCCTGTCGGCGGTCTCGGCAATTACTCCAAGGTCATGGGTGATCAGCATCACCGACGCCCCGGTGTCCTGTTTCAGCTTGCCGATGAGATCCAGGATCTGTGCCTGAATAGTCACGTCCAGCGCGGTTGTGGGCTCGTCCGCAATCAGCAGGCTGGGGTTGCACGCGAGGGCCATGGCGATCATTACCCTCTGCCTCATCCCGCCGCTCATCTGGTGCGGGTACTGATCAACACGCTTTTCGGGCGACGGGATGCCCACCTTGCGGAGCATCTCCACGGCCCGGCCACGCGCCCGCTGCTTGTCGCGGTCTTGGTGAAGCAGTATCGCCTCCATGATCTGGTCGCCCACAGTGAACAGCGGATTTAGGCTGGTCATGGGTTCCTGAAAGATCATGGAGATCTCATTTCCTCGGATCTCGCGCATCTCATGATCGGGCAGGCCGAGAAGGTCTCGCCCCCTGAAGGTCACCCTGCCGCCGGCGATTCTGCCTGGAGGGGTCTGGATAAGGCGGATCACCGAGAGCGCTGTCACGCTCTTGCCGGATCCGCTCTCCCCCACGATGCCCAGGGTCTCGCCTGGCATCACATCGAAACTGACGCCATCCACGGCTGTGACTCTTCCGTCCTCTGTATCGAATTGAGTGACCAAGTCGGTCACAGTCAACAGCGGTTGTCCTGCCATCACCGGCTCCTCCTCACAGTCCCACTACAGTCCTTTCGCCTGAAGAGCCACGAGCAGTGCGCCGTACTGCACCTCTACCAGGTTCCGGACAGGAACGACTTCGTATGGAAGGTTCTCTTCTATTGTCGTGGCCCAACCGTCGATTGCGGCCCGTAGCTCATCCACAGTGCGCTGAAGCGTCGCCCGCTTGGCTGTGCTATCGCCCCGGCTGCCGCTGCTCATGGCCGCAAGCTCCTGGTCCACAGCGCGCGCCAGCATGCTGGCTATGAGCATCTTGTAGAACACGCCCACGTGAATCGAGTCCACTTCCTGAGCGACGCTGGCAGGCTGCTCCATTCCCGGCGCGTCCTTGGCCCACCGCTCCTGGGTAGCCAGCGACTTGACTCCCGACTCCACAAACGTGGCCACTGCATCGCGCAGCAGACGCCCCGTGGGATCCGTAATCATTCCCTCGGTGGCCTCGAGCGCCTTCGACATCACCTCATATACCTGCCTCGATCTCGCCACGCCTTCCATTATGACGTCGCGGCGCGAGCGATCTAGAACAGTCTGGTCGCTTATCTTTGCGGACATGAAGTAAGGCACTTCCGTGATCAGCGAGAATGGGTTGCTTATCTTCTCCGCCCACTGGGAGCTGTCGCATCCGCCCACGATGTACTGGGCCGGATCTCCCGGGGCGTACTTCTCGTAGTAGTCGTAGGCGTCGGTTATCGGGCACATGCGATACACGCCTGGGTAGAACGCAGTCGCCCACGGCACTTCCGGCTCGCCGAGGGAAAGGGCGATGCCCCGCTCCACGGGGATCGTATGAAGCACGTCATAGTGCTCCTTCGCAAGCTCGCTGGTGATGTAGTAGTAAGCGCCGCCGAATCCTGCGTTGTGCAGGGAGTACATCAGCGCCGGCCTAGACTGCTCGATGGCCTTCATGAGGGCTTGGGTCTCGGGCTTGGGGGTGGTCCATTTGAGGGTCTTGTACTCGATGGGGAAACTCCACTCCACCTGGTCTTGCGGGCGCGGCCTGTAGAAGCTCTTCGCGTAGTTCCTGATGTTGAACGGGCCCGCGAACCAACCTTCATTGAGCCTGGCGCCGTCCGGGTCGACGCAGGGCATGATGTGCCAGGTGCGCCCGGAGCGCAGGTCGTCGTCGGCCAGAAGCTCATCCATGAGGAAGCAGGTCGTCATGGCCCCAATGGGCTCGTTGGGATGAGGGCATGCGAACACCAAGATACTCGCAGGGCCGTTGCCAATGGACACCATGGGGATCTCGCTTCCTGCCGTCGACTTGCCGACGATCGTCAGCTTCGCGATTTCGGAATGCTTTTCTGCGAGTGTACGAGCCCGCTCGTAAAGTTCGTCTACTGTAAAGAAACGAGTGTAGTCCGGCACTTTGGCCAGACGGTCGTCTATGGAAATTGACTTGCTCATCTTGAGTCCTCCCAGTCCTGCTTCAGTTCGGTCGGTCCTAGTTCAGCTGTTTGGCAAGCCTCGGATCAAGTGCGTCGCGCAGTGCGTCGCCGACGAAGTTGAAGCTCAGCACTACAAGGAATATGCACATCCCGGGCCAGATGATCATGTTGGAGTTCAGTAGAATGAAGTCCTTGGCCTCGCTGACCATGGCGCCCCATTCGGGGGTGGGGGGCTGAACTCCGAAGCCCAAGAACCCCAGGGACGCGGATGAGAGTATGGCCCCGGGTATGCCTAAGGTCGCCGAGACTATGACGGGAGTGAGAACATTCGGCAATATGTGCCTGAACATGATGCGCGCGTCGCTGCATCCCAGGGCGCCTGCGGCTTTGACGAAATCTTCGCTCTTGAGCGCCATTACCTGCGCTCTCACCAGGCGCGCGTACAACGGCCAGCTGACCAGGCCCAGCACGATCATGACGTTGAAGATACTCGGGCCCAGGATGGCCATGACCCCGATCACCAGGATCAGGAATGGGAAGGAGTAGAAGACCTCCACCAGGCGCATGACCAGGTTGTCGATGAAGCCGCCGTAGTAACCTGCGACCAGCCCCAGCACCGAGCCGATAACGGTGGCTATTGACACCACAACTATGCCTATGAGCAGGGATATCCTCGAACCGTGAATCAGCCGCGACAGTATGTCTCGTCCATAGTTGTCGGTGCCGAGGATGTATCCGGAAGAGCCGGGCGGCAAAAACGGGCTGGCCAGGTCCATCTCATACGGGTCCCTTGGCGCGACCGCGGGAGCAAACACAGCGGCGCCGGCGAACACGATGAGCATCACAAGGCCCACCACGCCCAGCTTGTGCCGGAAGAATACCCGAACTACGTGCGCAAACTCCGATCTGATTGTGCTTGTCGCTTCTTTACTCATATCGAATCCTCGGATCAATTAGCATGTATAGTATGTCAACCGCCAGAGTGACCAGGACAAAGCTGAGCGCGAACACGAGCGTCGTCCCTTGGATTACAGGGATGTCACGCTGCTTGACGGCGTTTACCGCCAGCATGCCGATGCCGGGCCAGGAGAAGATCGTCTCCGTAATGACTGCTCCGCCCAGAAGCGATCCGAACTGCAGCCCGAAGGTGGTGGCCACCGGCAGCAACGCGTTTCGCAGGGCATGCTTGTAGAGGACCATCTTCTCGTGCACTCCCTTGGCGCGGGCGGTGCGGACGTAATCCTGCGACAGGGCC
>DAOPWT010000139.1:0-4603 GCA_035351775.1 Bacillota bacterium
GATGCCCTCATCTGCATTCTCAGACGCGTATCCAGATTGGACAGCGGTTCGTCCATTAGTAGTAGTCCGGGGCTCACCACTACCATCCTGGCCACGGCCACCCGCTGCTGCTGCCCGCCCGACAGTTCCGACGGAAAACGCTGTGCCAACGGCGCCAGTTCCACCTGCTCCAGAACGCCCATCACCCTGTCCCCTATTTGGTTCCTGGGTACCTTCTGCTGAACCAGTCCGAATGCCACGTTGTCGAATACGGTCATGTGAGGCCACAACGCATACGACTGAAAGATCATGCCCAATCCTCTCTGAGCAGGCGGTACGTTTATGCCCTTGCTGGCCGAGAACACAAGCCTGTCATCGATGCAGATGTCGCCATCGTCAGGATCCTCCAGGCCGGCGATCATCCTCAGCGTAGTGGTCTTCCCGCAGCCTGACGGGCCCAGCAAGGTGATGAACTCGCCCTTCTCCATGCTGAGGCTGAGATTGTCGACAGCCTTTACGCCCGCCCAGCCCTTGGTGATGCCAACCAGTCTTACAGCTTCCATCTTTACCTACCTCCCAGGCCAGCGGCTAGATCCGTCTTCTGCCAGGCATTAATTGCATAGGTAAGCACTACCACAAGCACCGTGAGCAGGACAGTCATGGCATTGCTGAACTGCGTGTACCCTACCTCGACGTATCTATAGGTAAGCGTTGTTAGCACGCGATTTGCCGGAGTAACAAGCAGAATATACAGGCTGAGCTCGCGCATGCTGGTGATTAGCACTATTAGTGATCCCGCCACGAATCCACTTCTGGTCAGCGGCAGCATTATCTTCCGCAACCGCTGCATCCACGGAGCGCCCAGGATTACCGCCGCTTCCTCAAGCTCGGCAGACACCTGCAGCATTGACGACACTCCCGACCGTACTGTATACGGAAGCTGCTTGACTACCGTAACCAGTACAAGCAGAGCAAACGTACCGTACAAGGCGGGCACGGGCCCGCGTCGCACGGCAAAAAGGGTGAGATACAGTGCTCCGAACACGATGCTGGGCACGAGCATCGGCACGAAGGATATCTGCTCCAAAAGCCGGCTCGCCGGCGACTTGCGTGCCCTGGCCACTACATAGCCTATGAGCATGCCCAGGAAGCCACATAACAGGCCCCCTATGATCGACAACCTCACACTATTCCATACAGCGCCTAGCACGGCTTCGTTGCGAAGAATGCCAGGCTCGCCAGCTGCAAAGCGTGGGTTGCTCCTGCCGATCCAGTAATGCAGACCCAGGTTGCCGATACTGTAGTCACCTGCGTTCAGCGTGAGGCTACTCCAGGTGAGGAATCCCAGGGGGAACAGAGCGACCGTGAACAAGAACAGAAGCGTAATCACCGCAATTGGCGTGTTCCACTTGCCCAACCTCACCTTGCGGGATTTCACTCCCTTGCCCCCGATCGTAGCATAACTGCAGCGAGCACTGATCATCCGCTGATTAGCCCAAAGGCCCAGGCCTGAGATGAGGAGCAACACTATGGCCAGAATGTAGCCCTGTCCTTCACGCTGTGTACGGATGAGTGAGTAGATCTGAGTGGACAGGGTGTAGTATCGAGCGGGCAGGCCCAGGATCGCCGGGGTACCGAAGGTGCCCATAGAACGAGCGATTCCCAACAAAGCAGTTGAGAACAGGGCTGGCTTGATGATGGGCATAGTAATACGGCGCATGATGGCGCTCTTGCCGGCCCCAAGGATCTCCGCCGATTCCTCTAGCTGTGAGTCAATGCTGGTGAGGGCGCCCGATACCAGGAGGTAGCCGAATGGGTAATAGTGGAGTCCCATCGTGATCGCTATGGGGAGAGGGCCGTACACCAGCCACTCCGGCGCATTCACACCTGTGTAGTACGAGAGAAGGCCCTCCGGCATAGCCACCGTGCTGTTCTGAAAGACTTGCAGCCATGCAAGCGACAGAACCCATGACGGTAGGATGTACGGTACGATAGCGAGACTTCCTATGAGTTTGGCCCATCGGACATCTGTACGTACCACGAGGTAAGCAAGCAGACTACCCACAGCCAGGATCAGCGCTACTGTGCCTGCAGTGACTGTCAGGGTGTTGACGAGAGGTTTGTAGGACACCGCCTTGGCGAAGTCGCCGCTGATCATCCTTCGCCAGTGATAGAGAGTGAACTTGCCCACCTCGACATTCTCGCCTCTTATGCGAAGGTCGCCCGTTCCCCAGACCAGGGTCGTACGAGTTAAGGAGATCAACGGCACTACCACAAGGTATGCAAGGACTATCAGAAACAGCCAGGCCAGAACGGCATCAGGTCGACGTAGCCTGTTGCCCAGCTTGCGAAAGCGCACAGCGAAACCGTCCATAGCTACAACCTCCGTAAGCCTGCGCATTCCGAGCGAATCGACTGAATCGAGCAGATCGGACGGGCAGAGGAGATCGGCGGACTGGGTAGGTGACTCCCCCAGTCCACCTGATCCGTCCTCTTCACCATTGGTCAATCTCAGCACGCCGCGCAGCACCCTAGTTGGCGTTGATCATCCACCAATCCTGAACTTCAGCCGAGGTATTCCATATGCCCACAGGGTCCATCAGCCAGAACTTCAGGTCCTTCAAAGGCAGCGTGAGGTTGGGGATGAACGGATGCTCGGGCTCGCCGACCATGTCGCTTCGTGCAGCCCAGTTGCCCATCACAAAGAACGGCTTCATGCCGAGTTCGCCGTTTGGAGTACCGAATAGATACTTGATCAGCAGCTTGGCTGCGTTAGGATGGGGGGCCTTGTAAGTGATGTTCATCAAGCTGGGATAGAGCATACCTATTGCCGGGGTGATCTTCGTGGCTGCGAACAGCTTCAGACCGCCTCTAGCCGGATCATCGGAGTAGCTCAGGCTTGAAAATGGTATCGAAATGCCCAGCGGCGGATTGGTGTTGTTGGGGTCGCCAACTACCTTGATCAAATCGGTGTGGCGAGCATAGATCTTGGGCTTGTTTGCCAGGATTCCCTTGAGCAACTCGTATCCCGCGTTGGGCGTAGTCAGCCGAATCGGCTTGCCGAACACCTTTTGATAGTCGGCAGCCAGGCCATCGGCGTTGAGCACAATGGTGGTAATCAGGTCCAGGCTTGATGCATCGTTGACCGGGTCCACGATGGCAAGCTTGCCTTTCCATTCGGGCTTGGTCAGATCCCACCAGCTGTTGATGGGGCATCTCGGGTATACCTTGGAGTTGTAGAATATTGCCCGTGATTCGTAGCGCTGCGCCACAAGAGGTTCTCTGAACTCTCTGGGAATCACGGGGGCGAGTTCGGGAGGATAAAACGGGAATATCATGTTCTTGTCGGCCAAAAGGTGCAGTTGGGCTGCGTACCCCGAAGCGTGCAGGACGTCGGCATTGTATATTCCAGCCTGCTGTTCACGTTCGACCTTCTCGATGGACCCGGTGGAGCCGAGTTCATACACTTCCAGAATCACACCGGGATAGAGCGACTCGAATTCCTGCTTGAGACTGATAGTGCGTGACGAACTAGTGTAGATAACGACCTTGCCTTCGCGCTTTGCAGCCTCATACACCTGATTCCAGTCTACCTTGGACGGCTGATACGGACCGATCTGTACCTGTTTGAGCCATGCATCCACCTCCGACGGGATCTTTGCGGCAGATGCCCGTTGAGGCGCCCCGGCGCCGGCGCCGACCAGCAGCGCGAGCAGGATCAGGGCTAGTGATCTGATCACCCGTGTTCTCATGTGACTCCCTCCCTGTGTACTTGGTAGCCGATCAACTAAAGCCAGTCATATCGTCGTCGCAACGCGTCCAGGCGGCTGAGCTGCTCCACAGCATCATCGCCCTTTGCCAACATGACTCCCAGGATCAGCGCATCCACGAGCGCCAGAGCCGCGCCGAGAGGCCTGAAGGCATCCATCGGGCCACGCTGAACCAGGAAGACCTGAGTTGCTAGAGGATGCATTCGCGAGTTCACGAGATCGGTTATGAGTATCGTTTCGCCGCCCTGAGCGTTCAGATGCTCAAGCACTGCCATGGCCTCCCGGTTCACACTGCGAAAGGCGAACACCATGGCGAGATCACATGCGCTGGCCTGGAATATCTGATCGAACAGACGTCTGCCTGTCTGGTTTACGCGCACAACGTTGCATCCGAGGCGCGACAGCCAGAATTCTGCCAGTACTGTCAGGCTGGCCGGAGCACCCTCGCCGAAGACAATGAGCTTCTCAGCGTGGATGATCCGTCCAACAGCCTCCGCCACCTGATCCTCGCTTACATTCAGGAGAAGTTGCTGAAGATGATGGCAAGTCTCGCTTACGATTGTGGCCAGTGGCCCGCCCTCCGGAGACTGCGAGTGGACCATCGCAGCCACTCGCTCTGACGACCGGAACTGGCTGAGCACTTCCGACTGGAGTTGCTGCCTCATCGAGGGATACCCTTGATAGCCCAGGAGTTGCGCAAACCGAACCACGCTGGATTCGCTCATCTGCATTGCAGATGCCAACTCAGCGCTCGACATCATGGCAGCCTCAGGCCCGTTCTGGAGCACGAAATCGGCCAGGCGCCGCTGCCCCCGGCTCATGGATTCATACTTCAAGTGAATACGCTCAGTCGT
>DAOPWT010000140.1:0-4588 GCA_035351775.1 Bacillota bacterium
CGATCACGTCGGCGCCGGCGTCGAGAGCTGCCTTGGCGGCTTCTTTCTCAGTGGCCGGGTCGTACCAGGTGTTTGTCCATACCACCTTCACCTTGGCGTTTGGATTGACGAACCTGACGCCGCGAGTGAACGCGTTGATACCCCGAACGACCTCAGGGATTGGGAAGGCGCCCACGTAACCCAGGACATTGGTCTTCGTCATCATGCCTGCCACCATGCCCGAAAGGAACCTGGGCTCATACATGCGGCCAAAGTAAGTTGAGACATTGGGATAGTCTCTCTTGAATCCGGAGCAATGCTCGAACATGACATTGGGGAAGTTCTTGGCAACGTTCTGCACGTAGTCCATGTACCCGAAGCTTGTCGCAAAGATGATCTTGCAGCCCTGCCTGGCCAGCTGCGTCATCATGCGCTCGGCCATCGCGTCCTCGGAGACGGATTCGACGCAGACACTCTCCACCCACGGAAGCTCCTTCTCCATGAACTTGCGTCCCTCATCATGGGCCGTGGTCCAGCCCGCGTCGCCCACAGGGCCGATGTAGATAAAGCCCACTTTGAACTTGGCTTCCGCCGCCATGGAGTGGCCATTCATCATAGCCATTCCTCCTAGCAGCACTAGTATCGCGACTGCCAGGACGATCCTCTTCGCTTTGCCCATGTTTCATCCCTCCATAATAATCGTGGTAGGGGCATCACAAGACCTAAGTACCGAGTCCAGTCGCCCCGGTAAACTACACTCCGGCCCACCGGGGATCTGTACGAAAACTGTTTTCCTTATTCTTCACGGAGCTGTGTTTTCCTTCACACCTCCCCGCAGTGCACCGGCACCACTCGCCACGTGTGTCTGGCCCGCAATGCGGCGGAAAAAAGCACGAACCCGGCCCCGCACTCAGGGCAGGATCCGGACTACAGTATGATACCACGAAAAATGTCGATTGACACTGGGGAAACCCCGGAAGGCGACGCGCGAAGGCTAATCAGGTCTCTTCATCCCTGCCCTGTCGAGCAGTGCGTCGAGAGTGGGCGCTCGCCCGCAGCCCGCGGCGCCTTCGGGGCAGTAGCCCAGGTCGTCGCAGGATGCCCCTGCCCGCCAGAAGATGTTCGGGGCGATCCGCCTGTACTCAGCGAGTAACCCCGTGAACAGCTCCCGTATCTCCCACTGGGCACGCTGGCAGCACCTGAGGTTGAACATGTGCCGGAGCTGGCGCGCGTTGGTTGTTATCACGAATTTGGTCTCAGTGGCGTTGGAGAGGCCGAACCGCACATCCTCAGCCGGCAGTTTGGCATCGTTCAGGCCGTACTGCTGCAGTTGCCTGATGTCGTCCTGGAGCTCGCGAAACCGCTCCAAAAACTCGGGGGCCCTGTGGAAGCTGGGCGGGACAACGTAATGGAAGTTGTGTTCGCGAACGTATCTCTGAGACTGCTGCAATTGCGACAGGTCGGCCGATCCCTGCTCGGGGTCGTTGACCCACCCAGGCACGTCGGGGTCTTTGAACATCTTCATCAGCCGGTGCCTGTCATTCTGCTGGCTGGATATCCTGCTGTAGCCTTCCACAGCGAAACTGGTGTACCAGTGTTCGAGGGCTCCAAGATGGCCCGAGCTGATCAGCGTGCGCACGAACTTGCCCACAGCCTGATCGCCGGCGCGGTCGGCGGCATCGGATCCCCAGACCATGTCGTAGAGGTCGCCCGTGCCCAGGGGTTTGTAGCACAGCCTCGCCATGAGCAACAGCCTTTCGGGATCTACGTCTGTGCCCATGAACGGATAGTAGATTATCCTGAATTTCAAGCCAACTTCCTGCTCCGAGCTGTGCATGTGACGTCCTCCTCGGTGAGAGTATCAGTAGTGATAGGGCTCGTTTCGGTCGATCTTGAATGCACGATAGATCTGCTCCAGCAGAATGACACGCATGAGCTGATGAGGGAAGGTCATCAGCGAAAAACGGACGCGATCGTCGGCCCGGGCCAGCACTTCGGGCGAATAGCCCGTTGGCCCGCCGATGAGAAATGTGATGTCGCTTCGCCCCGAAGTCGCAAGCCCGGCGATGAGCGCGGATAGCCCCTCTGATGTAAGCTCCCTGCCGGCCAGATCAGACGCAATCACGTATGATCCCGGTCGCACCAGGTTGAGCAGACGCCGACCTTCGATCGCCCTGAGCTGGGCCCGCCTGGCCTCGCTGTCGCGGTCGGTGAATGGCTCTTCCGAAGCTGTGCGCACGCTCAGCGTGCAGTAGCGGGAGAGGCGCCTTGCGTAGTCGTCTATTGCCTGCTCGAGATAGCGCTCCTTGATCTTGCCTATGGCCGCGATGTCAATCCTCATGTCAGCCGTCAACGGCTGGTCGGCGCTTCAGTCAACACTACCCGGGCCGTGCGCTCCCGCCGATTCGTCCCTATAACCGTGAACTCCAGCGTATCGCCGATATCGGCCGTGTAAATGGCCTTCTGCAGATCGGTCGCGGTGGCGATGTCCTTACCGCCAACGGCAGTGATGATGTCGCCGGGGCCGAGACCCGCGCGGTCTGCCGGGCCTCCACGTACGACGGACGAAATGTACAGTCCCTGCTCAACCGGGAGCCTGTTCCGGGCGGCCAGGTAGCGGTTGATCTCAGTCACTCTGGATATTCCCACGTACGGGCGGCGAACCTTGCCATACTGGATGATCTCGTTGGCGACGGTGCGGGCCGAGTTTATGGGAATCGCCAGCCCTATGCCTTGAGCTTGAGCAATGATGGCGGTGTTGATGCCGATTACCGTGCCGGTGGACGTGACCAGAGCCCCACCTGAGTTGCCTGGGTTAATGGGCGCATCCGTCTGAATCAGCCCCTCAAGCGCCTGGCCGGTGGAAGCGTCGATCGTGACCGACCGGTTGAGGGCGCTGATGACGCCGGCCGTAACAGTATGGTCGAAGCCGTACGGGTTGCCGATGGCGATCGCAGGTTCGCCAATGATCAGGTTGTCGGAGTTTCCGAGCTCTGCCGCGGGAAGATCGGCGCTTTCTACCTTTATGACCGCAAGGTCGGTGTATGGGTCAGTGCCCACGATGGAGCCGGCAAGTTGCCTCCCGTCCACAAGGACCACAGTGATCTCGGTCACCCCTTCGACCACATGGTTGTTGGTCAGGATGTACCCAGACTTATCGATGATCACTCCTGAGCCGAGGCCTTCGCGCTCCTGAACAACGGGCATGAAGAAGAAGTCGTAGACTAGCGCCTCCTGCTTGGTGGCGATCTTCACTACAGACGAGCCCACCTTCTGGGCGGCATACGCTGCAGAGAAGGCAGTGTCGGTAAGGTTCGGACCCGGCACTTGCGCCCCTTGTTCTGCTGGGCCCGGGATAACCGGCGCCGGCTGCGCCTCACGGCTCGCCGGATAGTAGTTGACGATCACGATCCCCACGAGCAGTCCACCAATGATCGCCCCCGCCAGCGCGGCGAGAAAAAGCGCCAGGCCGGCCAGGCCGCCTTTTCGGTATCCTCCGTAGTAGTAGCTCATGCGATTGTCCCTCCGAACCTTCCCGAATAAGTGCATATTCGCCGGCGCAGCCCGGGATACCTGCGAGCGCCAACCCCGGATGGGCGCTAATACTCGATTCCGTGACGTGCCGCGATGCCTGACTCAAAAGGGTGCTTGACCATCCGCATCTCAGTGACCAAATCCGCCATGTCCAGTATGGCGGCGGGCATGTTACGCCCTGTCAGCACCAGCTCCACCCCTGGCGGACGCCGCGCGATGAGGCTTGCCGCATCTTCCAGATCGAGTAGTTGGTAATGGAGCGCGTTGGATATCTCATCTAGTATCACCAGATCGGCCTGAGACTCGTCTAAAGTCCGCGCAGCCAGATCATACGCCTCCCTGGCATAACGTATATCCCGCGGCTCTGGTTTCCCGAGCGTGACAAAACACTGCCCACACCCGTCGCACACCGCCTCGCCCGAACGCATCTTGTCGGCGTACTTGCAGTCCCGACCGAACTGGAAGATCTCAAACTCCGGGGCCAGTCGCCTCACCGCCCGGACCTCGCCAGTGTAGCTTGTACCCTTCATGAATTGTATCATCCTGACCCTGTAGCCATGGCCCACTGCGCGCAGCCCCAGGCCCAGCGCAGCAGTGGTCTTACCCTTGCCGTCGCCGGTGTAAACCTGAACAAGCCCCCGGATCTTCGCCTGAACCCGCTTCCCGGTCTCCCTCGATACTATCGATTCCACTCGGCACACCTCCTTCACTGGGCCCGCCAGGCCCTCCGCTGTGCGGCGCTCCGTGCGGCGCTCCGTGCGGCGCCCCGTGCTGCGCTCCGTGCCGCGCTCCGTGCCGCGGGCTCCCCGAAATCACGAACACCGCCGGCCGGTCCAGCTCGGGGCGGCGCCCCACTATCGCCCGCACGCCGTACACGTCCAGTAGATGCTCTTCGGTCAGCACCTCGCCCGGCGCGCCACAGGCAGCCACCTGCCCCGAACTGAGCATGGTGATGCGGTCGCAGTATCTGCCGGCCAGGTTCAGATCGTGTAGCACTGCGACGGTTGTTATTCCCGATTCATGGGCAAGCGCCTGCGCAAGTTCCATTATCTCAACCTGGAAATTCACGTCCAGG
>DAOPWT010000141.1:0-4516 GCA_035351775.1 Bacillota bacterium
TCACGAGTATGCGCGGCGATTCAATCAAATGCCTCGTCGGCTCACAGTTTGCCACCGCAGACCGTCGTCGATGTCTCCTGATATTGCCATCAGTGATTCGACGAAGCCCGCCGCATTCCTCTATATGCGGTTGGGCCATGCGCTCCGCGTGTTCAGCCGCGATCAGTCGCCCTGGTTCTCGATAGACGGATGTACACAGGCTGATTGACACTCCGCGGGCTGATTGACGCTCCAGATGAAAGGAGGGCGGCTCCCACCGCCCAACTGCCGCGGCAGGTGCACGCCCTCCGCTCGTCGAAAGTATAGGGATACGGAGGAGGGATCACTCATGCTGGAGGGTGCTCGCGACTATCCTCTGGATAAGGCACAACTCTACCCCCTCTTGCACACGGAATTGCAGGCTCTGGTCGAAGGAGTGCCGCAACCGATACCGAACCTCGCCAACGCCTCGGCGCTGTTGTGGCAGGGCCTGAAGAACGTAAACTGGGCCGGCTTCTATCTGATGGATGGCGGACGGTTGGTCTTGGGGCCTTTTCAGGGCAAGCCTGCCTGCATATACATTCCCGTGGGCAAAGGAGTGTGCGGAACCGCAGTGGAACAAGGCCATACCCTGCGGGTGGACAACGTGCACGAGTTCCCGGGGCACATCGCGTGCGACACCGCGTCCAACTCGGAAATCGTGATCCCCATCCGCGACGGTGAGAGGATCGTCGGCGTGCTCGACATCGACAGCCCGGTCCCAGCCCGATTCGATAGCGAAGATCAGGAGGGGCTGGAAGGGATCGTCCGGATCTTGGAGCGGGCCTGCGTGTGGCCGTAGAATCCAAACTTCAGCTGAGGAGGAATCCATCCATGTCAATTCGCAGAGGCATGATCGCCTTCGTACTACTTCTATGTATTACGGTGTCATCTGCCGCAGCCATGGGCCAGATCGTCACCCCTGAGCAGATGCTGAAGCAGATCTTCACTGCCGACGTTGTGTCGGAGGAGTGGTTTTCGGCGGCCTTCCTGGCCCAGGTGCCTGTGGGCCAGCTGAATGCGATCGTCAAGCAGTACCGTGCAGCCCTGGGCGCCCTTGAAGACGTGCAGGGAAACGCGCCCACATTCAGGCTCACATTCAACCACGGCTACGTTGCTGCACAGATCGTTCTGGACGGCACGGGGCGCGTCGCCGGCTTCTTCCTCGGCCCGCCTGAGCCGCGAGCGAGCGGTTTGGATAACGCCCTTGACGGTTTCCGCAAGCTTGCGGGGAAGGTGAGCGTGCTCGTCGCATCGCAGTCCGGCGTCCTTGCCGAGCTCAACCCTGAGCAGCCCTTAGCCGTCGGCTCCGCCTTCAAGTTGGCAGTCTTGGCGGCCCTGAAAGACCAGGTTTCGGCCGGCGCTAAGGCTTGGGACGATGTCGTAACACTCAAAGCAGACCACATCAGCCTGCCGTCAGGCATCCTTCAGAGCTGGCCTCTGGGATCTCCCTTGACGGTGCATACGCTGGCATCACTGATGATCTCAGTCAGCGACAACACGGCAACAGACGCCCTGATCGCGCTGCTCGGGCGCGAGTTGGTCGAGAACTACACAGCACTCAACCACCCTCTGCTTACTACGCGTGAAGCGTTTGCCCTGAAGAACCCGACAAATGCAGACCACCTCAAGGCGTACCGCCAGGGCGACGTGGCCCAGCGCAGAGAGGTGCTGGGGAAGTTGCAGTCCCTTCCCCTCCCCAGCGTCGCCGACTTTACCAGCCCTCAAGCATTGGACGTCGAGTGGTTCTTCTCGGCGTACGAACTGGTGAACTTGATGGCGGCCGTGCAAGACCTCTCGGTGTTCAACATTAACCCGGGTGTCGCTTCACCGGCCGATTGGCAGCATATCGCCTTCAAAGGCGGCTCTGAACCTGGAGTCATCAACCTCACCACATGGTTAGTCGGCCACTCGGGGACGAACTACTGCGTTGCTGCTACATGGAACAACGATGGAGTCCTTGATGAAGCGCAGTTTATCGGCTTGTACAGCGGAGTTCTTCGGCAGTTGGCGGAGATTGACGCCAAACCGTAGCGACAAATGGGTCAATTTCAAACTGGCCTTGACATCATTTCGATTCGCACGCCTTCACACATCCCTATTGACTACTATTGATCTATTGTGGTACTTTAATACCATAATGCTTCTGCGGACTGGACTGCCGGTGCCAGTGTGCAGTATCACAGCCGGTCAGGCAGAAGGACAAGGCTTGGAAAGGATGTCGGAAACCATGGAGCGGCAGACAATTGCCATCGACGAGGCCAAGTGCGATGGCTGCGGCGCCTGCGCCAGAGCCTGTGCAGAAGGAGTCATCGAGATTACGGGCGGAGTAGCGCGCCTGGTGAATGCGGACCACTGCGACGGTCTGGGAGCGTGCATCGGCGACTGCCCCAACGGCGCCATATCTCTGGTCACAGTCGTCTATGAACCCGCGCCCGCCAAAACCGCCGAAGGCGGCCACGCCCATGGGTCTAGCGAGCAGCAGACCCGCGGTTGCCCTCTGTGGAGCATCTCTTTGGACAGTGTGAGCACTGACGCCGGAGCCCAGGAGACTCCGAAATCCCCGTCGCGCGCAGTCCCCAACTGGCCCATTCAGATAAGCCTGGTCTCCCCTACCGCTAAGTGGCTTGTGGGGGCGGATTTGCTTGTATGCGCCGACTGCGTCGCATACACCTGTCCTGACTTCCACTCAAGGCATCTTCCCGGCAAGGTGCTGCTGGTGGGATGCCCCAAGTTCGATGACCGCGAGCGTTTCGTATCGCGGCTGGCTGACATTCTCTCGGCGGCCCAGGTCCGGTCCATAGAGGCACTGCATATGGACGTGGCCTGCTGTAGTGGGCTTGGCCGTCTAGTGGAAGAGGCCCTAAAGAGAGCCCGAACCCAAGTGCCGACCACAACGACGGTAGTCGGAGTGGACGGCAGGGTACTATAGTCGCCGGGGCGCCGCGGCCTGGGGGCGCCCCTCTACTGACAATCAAGGGAGGATTGCCAAGTGTTCTGCTACCAGTGTGAACAGAGGGCGGCCAATGGCGGTTGCCGAGTGATGGGAGTGTGCGGCAAGGATCCGCAGACAGCAGCGCTCCAGGATCTGCTCATCCATGCTTCCCAGGGGATTTCGATGTACGCCCATCGCGCGCGGGCGCTGGGCGCATCCGACCACGAAATCGACCTGTTCGTGGTCGAAGCGCTCTTCACCACAGTCACCAACGTCAACTTCGACCCCGAACGGCTGGCCGGCCTGGTCCGTCGCGCTGCCTGGCCTACGCCCGCTTCCTGTGCATCTTGAACTCGAGGAACAGCTCGTTGTAGTAGCCGAGCATCCGCTTCCCCAGGTTGGCAAGGACCTCCAGGTTGTCGGTGACGTCAGGGCCAGGGTAGAACCTCTCGTCCCCAGTTATCTCCTCCGGGAGGTGCTCCAGGGCCGCCGCATTCGGTGTAGCATACCCGACGTATTCGGTGTTCTGCGCGGCGTTTACCGGGTCGAGCATGAAGTTGATGAACAGGTGCGCTCCTTCCACATTCCTGGCGGTTGTGGGGATGACGATGTTGTCGAACCACACCATCGACCCCTCGGGGGGTATGACGTAATCGAGCTTGTCGTTCTCGTCCAATATGATGGAGGCATCGCCCGACCACACGACTCCGACGGCGGCCTCTTCATTCGCCAACAGCATCTTGATCTCGTCTCCTACGATGGCCTTTACATTCGGCGTGAGCCCACACAGCTTCCGATACGCCTCCTGTAGATGTTCAGTGTCGGTGTCGTTGAGCGAATAGCCCAGGCTGACGAGGCCGATGCCCACCACCTCACGGGCGCTATCTACCATCAAGATCTGGCCCGCCAGCTCCTCATCCCACAAGTCGTCCCAGCTTGAGAACTCCTTCCCCCAAACAAGCTCAGGGTTGTAGATGATACCCATCGTCCCCCAAAAGTAAGGGACGGAGTATATGTTGCCCTCATCAAAGGGCAGGTCCAGGAAGCGCAGGTCAATGTGCTCAAGGTTCGGGATCTTGGAATGATCAAGGGGAATGAGCATGCCCTCCGCCTTCATCTTGTTGATCGCGTAGTCCGAAGGGATCACGATGTCAAATGCAGTGCCTCCGTGGGCTATCTTGGTCAGCATCGCCTCATTGGAATCGAATGTCTCGTAGACAACCCTGATCCCCGTCTGGCGCTGGAATTCGTCGATCAAGTCGGGGTCGATGTAGTCTCCCCAGTTATATACAGTGAGCGTATTCGCCCCTGAGTAGCCGTTTGACGAGTTGAGATACGAGGCGACTCCGATGAGGGCGAATGCCGCAATGAACACGATGATGAACGCCTGCACGACCTTCTTCATTCGCCCGCCTCCACTCTAGCCGGTCTGCCTTGTGCGGTCACGCGCGCGTTCATCACGTAGTAACCGACGGCCAACACCAGGGTGACCAGGAAAATCAGGGTTGACAGCGCATTGATGGTCAGTGAGATGCCCTGCCTTGCCCGCGAGTAGATCTCCAC
>DAOPWT010000142.1:0-4488 GCA_035351775.1 Bacillota bacterium
GTGAGTTCGGGCACAAGGTATAATGCACATGCGAGATCATGGAGGCAGGAATCCGCATACTGTAGCCGACCGCAGCTGGGCAGCGATCTACACAAGGGCCCGCATCCTCTCTTCGGAGGCGATCCACACATGCTTACCCGCAGAAGCGCTCGTCTTCTCCTACTCGTACTCTGCCTTGCACTCACAGTTGTGCCCTCTACAGAGACAATCTCTGCCACAGAAGCGCTGAGCCCGACGAGCACGGTGGAAGCCTCGTCGACTGCCTACATCGCCGAAGTTGCTCCCGCCGGATGGATTATCTGCTGCTCCACCAAGTCGGGCGAGACCAACATGGTGGACATCGCGACAGGAGAGGTGCGGATCCTGCCGTTTTCGGGTTCGTCCATTGAGATCTCCCCGGGCCGGAGGACCTTGGCCTATGTCGACCGTAGAGAGCAGCTGCACGTCTATCACCTGGATAGCTGCATAGACGTGAGGCTCAGCGATCCGGAGGAGTCGGAGAAATACGGATCGCCTACGTTCGTCTCCGACGACACCATGGCGTACATAAAGAGGAATCGAAGCTATCGCACTGCAGTCTACCTCACTCGCACCGACCGCCTCGATGAACGCCTCTGGACAGGCGAATTGCCGGAAGGCGTATCTAGCTCGTCGTCAACACTGAAGTGGATCCCCGGCACAGGGGCGGAGTGGCCTTCGTTCGTTCTGGGTAATGTGTATGGCATCTACGTCATCACTCCCCATGGCAGCAAGACGCTCGTGTCCGTTGACCCGAAAAGCGGTGCCTCGCTGCGCTATCCGGCCGTAAGCCCGGACGGCATTACCATCGCCTACGTGCATAAGTCTTCAGCCAGTTCAATCTGGACCATTAACATCGATGGAAGCGACAAGCGGCAACTCACCTACTCCGACGGCAGCTGGCCCACGTGGTCGCCCGACGGGCGGCATGTCGCCTTCCTGACCCACGCTGCAGGCGAGCGAGGCCTGCTAAAGCAGGACATCTATGACCCCTCTCGGATCGACAGAAGTGTCGGGTCCTTCCTCTTCGGAATGGGCATCATGCGCCGCGACGGCACTCCAGTCCAGTCCGTGTGCGGAGTCGACGGCAGACCCGTGCTGACGCCAGGCGATTACATCGTGTGGAGATAGGCGACACTGCGCGCACTGCCGGTGTGTGTGGTCTTTGTAGGCTCCACTAATCGGAATGCCGGTCGGGTATTCCCGGAACCGACGCGGGCAAGAAGACGCCATGACCCGCGAAACCGGCGTTCAGCTGGCCTAATGATGAGCGCGTGGAATCAAAACGGCTGGAGCTGGGATGTACTCGATTTTTGATGTCAGTTTCGGAGATACCGTCAGAAAATGAGTACATCGATTTCGGGTAGCTGCCGGATGGCCCGCAGATTGCGTAACTCCGGGGGTATCCGGCGCGCGCGGTCGCTGCAACCTGCAGAACGGCTGACATTATAACCCATTACGCGGGTGGTTCTGTCAATGGTGAACGGAATATGGCAGCGCAGGCCAACTATCCACCATATAATGGGCTACCCTCACCCTGAAATGGGTCCCGCACAGCCCAGGCGATTCGCCGGCCAACTGGATGTACGCAAAAACTGAGTACATCGGCCCAAACTACCGTCAAAATCTGAGGATATCTTCGCCCCGATACCCCCAGAGGGTACCCCAGCGCAGCCGTGGCCTCAGGGCCTCAAGAACGACGATCCTTACACACGCCCCGCACCGATACCCTCGCCGATGCCGATCTCACCCATAGCCGTTCATTGTGGTATATTGTAACTACACATCCCGGGTTGCGGCCCGCGGCTCAACGCTCAAGGGGCGTCCGGGATGGCCGAAACCGAATAGGTGACCCCTGCCAGGTGCCCTCGTGCGAGGGAGAATAGGGAAGAGGCAGCGGGCGAGCACGCACCATCAGATGCTACCTCGCCTGCCAAGCCCGCGGTCCCGCCACTGTAACCGGGAAGTATGCGCGCACGCCGCAAGTCACTCCTGCTTATGCAGGGGGAAGACGCGTACATGCGATGATCCGGCAGCCAGGAGACCTGCCTAGCAGGGACGCAAGCCACCTTCGTGGAGAAAGGGAGGCCTGACCATGGCTGTTGCACGTCATCGCTACCCCATTCACTCAGCTAGCCCAACTCACCGACCTCGCCCGACTCGCCCGACTCGCCCGGCTCCCCCTGCCTGCGCGTCGCGTCCGCACGCGCGTGCGCACGTTCGCGACGTCTCTTCGCCGCCTGATCTGATGGACTCCATCGCAGAAATCCTCAAGGAGACTAGCAGGGAGAACGCCAATATAGGCAACGCTCCGTCTGCCAAGATGCTTCAGATCGCGTCCGAGGCAAGCAAGGAGTACTACCTCACCCGGGTGATTCCAGCCGACATAGCCCGGGCGCACAGAGACGGAGACATCCACATACACGACCTCGATTTCTACGGCAAAACCCTAACTTGCATTCAGATACCCCTGGGCAGGCTGCTTGCGGAAGGTTTCAACACCGGTCACGGCTATGTGCGTCCGCCCAAACGTCCGGCGTCCGCCGCCGCTCTGGCCGCGATCATCATACAGAGCTGCCAGAACGACATGCATGGAGGACAGTCGTTCCCGTTCTTCGACTCCGACATGGCCCCGTACATGGAAGGACGCTCGGAAGACGAGGTCTACCAGGCCATGGAGGCACTGGTTTTCAACCTCAATTCCATGCATAGCAGGGCAGGCGCTCAGGTCCCGTTCTCCAGCCTCAACCTGGGCTGCGACATATCCCAAGGAGGCAGGCTCGCATCCAAATGTCTGTTGGAGGCCTACGAGGCAGGACTGGGCAGAGGCGAGACGCCCATCTTTCCCAACATCATCTTCAGAGTCAAGGCAGGCGTCAACGCGCGCCCGGGCGATCCGAACTACGACCTCTTCCTGCTCGCATGCCAAGTGGCGGCAAGGCGCATGAACCCAACGTTCAGCTTCATGGATTCCTCGTTCAACGCGCCATACGGTTCGGAAGTCTCCTACATGGGGTGCAGGACCCGGGTGATCGCGAACAGGCACGGCGCCGCCGTGAGCGCCGGACGAGGCAACCTTTCCTTCACGTCGGTGAACTTGCCGCGACTCGCCATTCAGGCCGGCGGCAGCGAAGACCGCTTCGTCAGCCTGCTCGGCCACTGTATGGACTTGGCCGCCAGGCAGTTGCTGCACAGATACGACGTGCAATCCCGCCTCAGAGTGCGCGACATGCCCTTCCTCATGGGCCAGCACATCTACATGGCTTCAGAGGAACTATCGGCCGACGACGAAATCGCGCCTGCGATCAAGCACGGCACCCTATCCATCGGGTTCATCGGGCTAGCAGAAGCCCTGACCATCCTGCGCGGCGGCTGCCACGGCCAGGCCATCGGCATCGCCGCCAGTGACGAAGCAGACGCGCTGGGGTACGAGATCGTCGAGTTCATGCGCAAGCGCGTCGACGAATACGCTGATGCACACGACCTCAACTTTACGTTGCTCGCTACGCCAGCTGAGGGCCTATCCGGAAGGTTCGTCGCCATCGACCGGGAGAGGTTCGGCACGATTTCCGGTGTCACCGACCGCGCCTACTACACGAACAGCTTCCACGTGCCGGTGGGCGCCCGCATATCGATATGCGATAAGCTCGCACGCGAGGGCAAGTATCATGGCCTGAGCAATGCCGGGCACATCTCCTACGTGGAGCTCGCCTCCCCGCCGCTACACAATGTGGAAGCTGTGGAGAGCATTGTCCGCGCCATGGCACGTGCGGACCTGGGATACGGCGGCATCAATTTCCCGATAGACGAATGCCTCGCATGTGGTTACTCCGGGGTCATCCAGTCAGTCTGCCCGGCGTGCCAGTCCGAGGCGGTCAGGCGACTGAGGCGCATCACCGGGTACCTATCTACAGTAGACAGGTTCAATGACGCCAAGCGTGCTGAGCTAGCCGACAGGGCGGCGCACACGGCGGATGCTGAGGGCTTTAGGGCTGGGGCGCACAAGCGGGGAGCAGAAAGACAATGACAGACGCCACGCCCAAAACTGTAACGCCCAGAACAGTAGAGCTCGCCGGCATCGTAGACGAGAGTGTAGTGGACGGACCCGGCGTGAGACTAGTCGTGTTCGCTCAGGGGTGCCCGCATCACTGCCGAGGGTGCCATAACCCATATACGTGGGACTCTGACGGGGGTACCGAGGTCAGCATCGAGCAGATTCTGCTTCGCGCAGAGGCCAATCCGGTCCTGAGCGGCATCACGTTGAGCGGCGGCGAGCCCTTCGCCCAGGCCCCGGGCTTCGCCTGCCTGGCCCACGAAGCCCGCTGCAGAGGCCTATCAGTCGTCACCTACACAGGATACACCTGGGAGCAGCTCGCGGGCCCTTCCGCCCCCGGCGTGCGCGACTTGCTGCTGGCCACCGACATCCTCATCGACGGCCCCTTCATCCAGGCACTTGCAGATCCAGGCCTG
>DAOPWT010000143.1:0-4425 GCA_035351775.1 Bacillota bacterium
GAGCTGGCGGCGACAGGATACGTGCCGGTGCTCGCCCATCCGGAACGCAACCATGAGCTGTCGCAACGTTTCGATATGATGCTCAGGATGATCAAGCGCGGGGCCTTGATGCAGCTGGAGGCGGGGAGCTTCGTGGGGGCGTACGGGCCAATCGCCCAGCAATGCGCCATCGACATGATCGACCGCCGCATGTGCCATTTCATCGCCTCCGACGCCCACAGGCCCGGCGCATACGACGCTCTGATCCCTCACGCAATCGAGGCGGTTGCAGCTCGGATCGGCCGGGAAGCCGCTGACGCGCTATTCGACACTAACCCCGCCGCCGCGCTGGCCGGCGAGCGGCCTGTGATCGCTGAACCGGTTTTCGAGGAAGAGTGGCAACAGCTCCGCCGAGGAACGACAAAAGCCGGGAGACTCAAGATACTCCCGGCCAAAAAGTGGTGGGGCAAACAGGGCTCGAACCTGTGACCCCCTACATGTGACGCAGGTGCTCTTCCAGCTGAGCTATTGCCCCACTTCATACACGCCTTGCGTAGAGTTATTATATCAGGCCCCCGCGCAGAGCGCAAGCGGCAAATCGCCCCGGACCGCGTCTCACGCGCACTTGACCCAACATGCACACCTATGGCCGCCGCCGATATCCACAAACGGGGGTTCCTGCCGGCTGCACATGTCCTTGGCTATGCGGCACCTGGTGTGGAATCTGCACCCGCTGGGCGGCCTGACCGGGCTTGGGACGTCTCCTTCAAGAAGGATGCGTGTCCGCGCTCCGCGGGCCTTGGGGTCGGGTATCGGCACCGCCGACAGCAGAGCCTCTGTGTATGGATGCACCGGGTTCGCGTACAGCTCGGCTTTGCCAGCCAGCTCAACGATCTTCCCCAAGTACATTACGGCCACTCGATCGCTGATGTGGCGCACTACCGACAGGTCGTGGGCGATGAAGAGATACGTTAGGCCGAAATCGCGCTGCAGGTCTCGCAGCAAGTTGATGACTTGGGCCTGTACCGATACGTCCAGGGCAGATACGGGCTCGTCCAGTATTATCAGCCTGGGGTTGAGCGCTAGAGCTCGGGCAACGCCTACGCGCTGGCGCTGGCCACCGGAGAACTCGTGCGGATACCTTCGCGCGTGAGATTCGTCGAGCCCAACTACGTCCAGAAGCTTCGCGGTTCTTCTCTCCAGGTCGGCGCCCTTCGCCACTCCGTGAACCAGCAGAGGTTCGCCCACTATCTCGCCCACCGTCATCCTGGGATTGAGCGAAGAGAATGGATCCTGGAACACGATCTGCATGTCCTTGCGCGCCTGTCGCAAGTCTTTCCGGCTCAAGGAGAGCCAGTCTTCCCCTTCGAATCGGATCGATCCCGAGGTAGGTTGCTCGAGGCGCATTAGGAGACGCCCGGTCGTGGACTTGCCGCATCCGCTCTCTCCCACCAGGCCCAGCGTTTCGCCCTTTTGAACATCGAAGGATATGCCGTCGACCGCCCTAACCGCGCCGACTTGCTTCTCCCTAATGATACCCTGGGTGATCGGGTAATGCTTCACCAGGTCGGTCACGCTGAGCAGGGGTTCAGGCACGGTAGTCGGAGTGGCAGCCATCATGGCGGCAGCCGCCGCAGTCTGAGTCGCGCTCATTACGCGGTCGCCCCCTTTCTCGCCTTCACGCATCTGACCTCATGACCCGGTTCGATCGCTACGAGAGGAACCGCCTCACGGGCTCCCGGGCCCGCTCCCCAGCTCGTGCACTGGGCATCGGCCAGTGGGCATCGCGGGGCGAACCGGCATCCCTTTGGCATGTCGAACGGGCTCGGCACGATTCCCTCGATTGAGTGCAGGCGATCCTTGTCCTCAGTCAGCCGCGGAATTGACTGCAGTAGCCCGGACGTGTATGGATGCATGGGGCGGTCGAATATCGTGTCTACGTCGCCTGTCTCCACTATCTGCCCTGCGTACATCACAATCACCCTGTCGGCGGTCTCGGCGATCACTCCGAGGTCGTGGGTGATCAGCATCACCGACGCCCCGGTGTCCTGTTTCAGCTTGCCGATTAGGTCGAGGATCTGTGCCTGAATGGTCACGTCCAGCGCGGTTGTGGGCTCGTCCGCAATCAGCAGGCTGGGGTTACACGCGAGAGCCATGGCGATCATCACCCTCTGCCTCATCCCGCCGCTCATCTGATGCGGATACTGATCCACGCGCTTTTCCGGCGATGGGATGCCCACTTTTCGCAGCATCTCCACAGCCCGCTCACGCGCCCGCTGCCTATCGCGGTCCTGGTGGAGCAGTACCGCCTCCATGATCTGGTCTCCCACAGTGAACAGCGGGTTTAAGCTGGTCATGGGCTCCTGAAAGATCATGGAGATCTCGTCTCCCCGGATCTCGCGCATCTCATGATCGGGCAAGCCGAGAAGGTCTCGGCCCTTGAAGGTGACCCTGCCGCCGGCGATTCTGCCTGGAGGGGTCTGGATGAGGCGGATCACAGAGAGCGCTGTCACGCTCTTGCCGGATCCGCTCTCTCCCACAATACCCAGGGTCTCGCCTGGCATGACGTCGAAACTGACGCCATCCACGGCCGTTACTCTTCCGTCTTCTGTATCGAATTGAGTGACCAAGTCGGTCACGGTCAACAGCGGTTCACGTTCTCCTGCCATCACTGGCTCCTCCTCACAGTCCCACTACAGTCCTTTCGCCTGAAGAGCCACGAGCAGAGCGCCGTACTGCACCTCTACCAGGTTCTTGATCGGAACGACGTCATAAGGAAGGTTCTCTTCTATGATCGTGGCCCAGCCATCAATTGCAGCCCGCAGCTCGGCCACGGTGCGCTGGAGCGTCGCCCTCTTGGCTGTGCTATCGCCGCGACTGCCGCTGCCGTTGCCGCTGCAGCTGCATCCACAGCCGCAGCTGCACTCGTAATCGCCGGCGCCGCCGTCCGTGCCAGCGCTCATTGCCGCAAGCTCCTGGTCCACAGCGCGCGCCAGCATGCTGGCTATGAGCATCTTGTAGAACACGCCCACGTGCACTGAGTCGACTTCTTGGGCGACGGTGGCAGGCTTCTCCATTCCCGGCGTCTCTTTGGCCCAGCGTTCCTGGGTAGCCAGTGACTTAACGCCCGACTCCACGAAGGTGGCCACTGCATCGCGCAGCAGACGCCCTGTGGGATCGGTGATTATTCCCTCGGTGGCCTCGAGCGCCTTGGTCATGACCTCATATACCTGCCTCGAACTGGCCACGCCTTCCATTATGACGTCGCGGCGCGAGCGATCCAGTTCGGTTTGATCGCTTATCTTGGCAGACATGAAGTAGGGCACTTCGGTGACTAGCGAGAATGGATCGCTTATCCTCTCCGCCCACTGGGAGCTGTCGCATCCGCCCACGATGTACTGCGCCGGATCGCCCGGGGCGTACTTCTCGTAGTAATCATAAGCGTCGGTTATCGGGCACATGCGATACACGCCCGGGTAGAACGCCGACGCCCACGGCACTTCGGGTTCGCCGAGGGAGAGGGCGATGCCCCGCTCCACAGGGATCCTGTGGAGCGCGTCGTAGTGTTCCTCTGCAAGCTCGCTGGTGATGTAGTAGTATGCGCCGCCGAACCCCGCGTTGTGCAGGGAGTACATCAGCGCCGGTCTCGTCAGCTCGATGGCCTTCATGAGCCCTTGGGTCTCGGGCTTGGGGTCGATCCATTTGAGAGTCTTGTACTCAATGGGGAAACTCCACTCCACTTGGTCCTGCGGGCGCGGTCTGTAGAAGTTGCGTGCGTAGTTCCTTATGTTGAACGGGCCCGCGAACCAGCCTTCGTTCAGCCTGGCGCCGTCCGGGTCCACGCAGGGCATGATGTGCCAAGTGCGCCCGGAGCGCAGGTTGTCGTCGGCCACGAGTTCATCCATGAGGAAGCAGGTGGTCATGGCCCCGATAGGCTCGTTCGGATGAGGGCATGCGAACACTAGGATGCTCGCCGGGCCGTTGCCAATCGACACCATGGGGATTTCGCTTCCCGCCGTCGACTTGCCCACGATGGTCAACTTCGCAATCTCAGGATGCGTCTCCGCGAGTGCCCGAGCCCTCTCGTAGAGCTCGTCTACTGTCAAGAACCGAGTATAGTCCGGCACTTTGGCCAGACGGTCATCTATGGAAATCGACTTGCTCATCTGCAATCCTCCTGGTACATTAATCCGGTTCATGGTCTATCCAATGCAATACGCGCACTGCCCTGTCCCGCCGCTCCGCTGCATCTCTCCATCAGTTCAGCTGTTTGGCCAACCTCGGGTCGAGTGCGTCGCGCAGTGCGTCGCCGACGAAGTTGAAGCTCAGCACCACGAGGAATATGCACATCCCCGGCCAGATGATCATGTTGGAGTTCAGGAGAATAAAGTCCTTGGCCTCGCTGACCATGGCGCCCCACTCCGGGGTGGGGGGCTGAACTCCGAA
>DAOPWT010000144.1:0-4409 GCA_035351775.1 Bacillota bacterium
CGAAATCCGGACATGGTGGCCCACCCAAACAGGTCGTAGCTTACATCCCGCCGCCATCCGGCGTCATGCCTGTGGGAGGCTCTGTGGAGAGGGGCTCATCAGCTGTTGGAGGTGTATCGACTGTATCGACGGCTTCGGGCTCGGCCTCTGCCTGATCTCCGCAGTGATCACCCTGCCCGGCGCTGGGCGAAGGCTGCATTGGAGATGTCTGTTGTTGGGCCTCGCCGGCCGCTGCAGGCTGTGCGCTGGTCGGCGCGGCCGCCTCTGGACTTGGCTCTGTCGGCGCCGCCGGAATAAGGCTATCTGTCGTATCCTGGTGGGGCTCTGCGACCAGCTTCGGAGTTGGCTTTCGCAGCGTCGTCACGGTCGACCGCCAACCTGCGGGCATCAACTCGTCTAGCCTCACAAGCTGGATGCCTGCCGCCTCGAGCTCGGGGATCATCCTGGCCAACGCCCGAACCGTAGTGGGTCGCACGTGGCCTATGACCGCAGCCGTCCCGCGCGATAATGCAATGCGCGCTGCAGCCCTGATCTGGTCCACCACATATGCTTCATCTGCCACGTGATCGAGGAAGCGCGCGTTCTCAAGCAACGGCGCGCCCATGTCCCGCGCCACGCGCGGCGCCGCCGAGTTCGGCGTAGTTCTGCTGTCGAAGAAGAACAGCCCACGGCTGAACGTCTCATCCATGATCGTGCTCATCGCGTCGCGATCTTCGGTGATCTTGGACCCCATGTGATTGCTGATGCCCACGGCGTTGGGCACTGCTGCTAGGTTGGCCGCCAAGATCCGCCTGATCTCGTCCTCGCTCATGCCGGTCATGATCGCGCCGCCTCCGGGACGTTTCGCCGGGTCGTGTGGCTCCATCGGCTGGTGCAGCAGCACCGCGAACCCGCGCTCGACCGCAGTCGTCGCCTCGCTTCTGGCGCGCCTGCCGTCTGGGAGCACGGCCACTGTAAGCGGGGCATTTATCCGGAACAGTTGCTCAGTTCCGGCGACGCCGCTGCCCAGGTCGTCAATGACAATGGCCAGCCTTGCCCGGACGCGCGAAACCTGACCCGGTTCAGTCGCGGTCAGGGGTTTCTCCTTGGGCACATACTCCTCGGGTCCATCCGGCTTCTCGCCGCCCACCAGGTCCTGATACGCCTCTGGATCGTTCTCACTCGCGGCGGCGACGGATCCCGCTTGCGCAGGAGTGCTCGCGTTGGTGTCATGGCTGATGACCGATGGCGAATAGGTCGCCTCTGCGATCTCGCCGGCGGGATCGACAGGCACTACCAGCCGAACCACTTCCAACGATTCAGACATGTTGCTGAGTCTACGGTCGCTGAACGTGATAGTGAAGATAAGGGCATCCGGTGCCCTCGTCGGAGACGCCACCGTTGCCCCTGCTTGTCGAACGGCACGCGACACAACGTACGATAGCGAGTCCACGCTCGCGGGCCAGAGGGGGGCGTCGTATGTCGTCAGGTTCCAACGCAGGTATACATCGCCCTTGGTTGATCGACGGATGATGGGCTGGGCTGCCCCGCGCGGCGGCGCACCAGGAGTGAGTACGCCTGCAACCTCCAGTTGCTTCACAACAGCCCTGGCCGCTGCGTCAGACTTGCTGCAATAGTCGTAAATCGTCTTGCCGCTCTCATGCGATACTGAGGGCTTGTCATTGGAGCATCCCGCAGTCATCGCAGCCAGTATCAAGAGCAAGACCAGCCACATGCAGAACGTGCGTGTAAGGATCTGGCGCTGCGGTGATTTGACGTTGATCATGGTTGACGTTCACATCCTCCGCCGGATCGAGCGGGCCTTGAGATATCGGGCTATGAGCGATAGCAGGCCGGCGCGGGTCGAACGCACGTCGGGGTATGTCCCCTCCCGCGGTACCAGATAGACCCCGAACCCCGGTCGGGCGCCCCTAATCTGGACCGTTCTTGCCGCCCGCGGCTGACCGGGGAGAGCTGAGCGCACATCCACAACGATCGCGACAGGAGATACGGCTACGGCGTCCAATAGGTCATCGCCGGAGGATATGGGCCTGCAGTTGACTGACTCGATAACGTCGCCGTGCCTTACGCCCGCCTGCCAAGCGGGCGACCCCCGGACGACATCCAGAACCATGATGCCTTGGGCAGGCGCCTGGAACACGGGCTGCCCGCGTATCTCGACCGCTCGCGCAAGATGAACCATCAGCTCATGGCCGACTGGTGAGAACAGCGCAGCAAGCCAGCGCGCCCAGCCATGCGTGGACGAGAGAACCGACAGGCCCAGCAGGATCAGGCTGAAACATCCTGACATGGCCGCAGTCACACGAGCCTTCTGCCGGGGGAGCCGGGTGTAAGTCAGATCGCTGTAGCCCAGGGCAGCGGTCAGGCCTACCAGTGCATACACCGGCTGCATCCCCTCAGGAGCAGGGGTTATCGTCTTTATCAGAGGCCACCATTCGGGCATGGCGAGCACTTCAGGAAGGGCAGCCGACAGCGGGTAGTAGAGCATGAGGCCTACAGCCACCGGCACCGGCCAGAACCTCTCCATAAGGAACCCGCCCGCAGGCCTACCTTCAGGCCCTTTGATCAGTACGGGGACGGCGCTGTGACTGCCCGTTGTCCAGATCAGACCGGCCTCGACAAAATGGAGCACCCCCACCATAGCGGTGACGGAGGCCACATCCAGCTTGGGCCAACCAAACAGCAGACTGCAGATACACGCAAGCCCTCCGGCATACGAAAAGCAGATCAGACGCGCGTCCAGTATTGCGAGCGCCAGAGCAGCCACCCACAGAAAGCCCAGCCCCATGCGGTCGATGGACGGCCCAAGGAGCACGAACAAGAGGCTTCCCGCGATTCCGCCCACCAATCCTTCGCCCAGCGATCGCATGGTCCGCGCGAGCGGCGATGATGATCTTGTGGTCCACTGCCTTTCCATCGCTGAAAGGCGCGTGTATTGAAAATACACAATGGACATCACGGCCCAGAAGAGGAGCATCGTGGCGGGGTACGAGAGTATGCCCACGATGCTCCTGAGTATGATGGCCAGAAGGATCATGCCGCGTTCCGCCGGGTCTTGCTCGACTCGATCTGGTCTTTCAGAATCTCCAGCGCGCGGCGGAGCTGCGGGTCGAGAGCCGGGTCAATCCTGAGCAGATCTTCCGCCGTTACAGGCCCGGTCGGCCCGCCCCGTTTCGCCTGCTCGTTCTTGATTTTCTCCAGTTCCTCAGGGGTGAGCGCCTGCACCTCGACATCCGGCTTTATGGGCGAATTAGGAGTAATCTCTCTGCCCCCGGCAGTCAGGTATATCTGCGTAGTCACCGCGAGCCCCGACCCATCCGACAGTGGAAAGAGGGTCTGTACAAGCCCTTTGCCAAACGTGGGCACGCCGATCACAGTGGCCACTTTTGTGTCCTGCAAAGCCCCTGACACTATCTC
Organism: Bacillota bacterium; assembly: GCA_035351775.1. Lineage (GTDB taxonomy): Bacteria > Bacillota > DTU025 > DTU025 > DTU025 > UBA5389. The sequence goes on from DAOPWT010000144.1 coordinate 3,418, forward strand.
CGATGCTGAAGCCGTATACTCGTTCACCAGCACCACCATGGGCACATCGGTTATGCGGCGGCCAACAGTATACAGCGTCTTCTTCTGGCCGTCTCTGCCCTGAACGTGCATCACGGCGCCAGAGGGTATGAACTTGCTTGAGACCTCCACTGCCTGCGTAACCAGGCCGCCGCCATTGTAGCGCAGGTCGAGAATGAGCCCTTTCATGCCCTGATTCAGCAAGCTCGTGACTTCTGTTTCGATGTCCTGGCCGGCCTTCTGCGAAAACGCTCTCAGTTCGACATATCCGATGCCGGAGGACTTGTCGACCATGTATCCCCTCGTCGCAGGAGCATCGATGATGTCGCGTACTATCTCGACCGTGAAACGACCGGCAGGATATCGTCGCTCGACGATGAGCGTGACCGCAGTTCCGGGTTCGCCCCTCATCATGGACACAGCTCCGTCCAGCGCCATTCCCTCAGTGGATACGCCGTCTATCTCCAGGATATGGTCGCCCGGCATCAGGCCAGCTCTCATTCCCGGCGTGTTCTCAATAGGCGAGATGATGGTGATCTGCTCGTCGCGTATGCCTACCAAGATCCCGACGCCTCCGAATACCCCTGCCGAATCATCCCTGAGCGTCTGAAACTCCTTCGGGTTCATGTACCGGGTGTATGGATCGCCCAGGACCGCAAGCATGCCTGAGACAGTGCCCTCTGACAGGTAAGCCCGGATCAGCGTCGATAGGGATAATGGTTTGTAGAACTCTCCCTTGACGAGGTACATGGCCTCCATAGCCGTCCTGGCATCCCTGAACTTCGGCGTAGCCGCAGCCTCGCCTCCCGACTGAACCCCGTCAACCGTCGGCGCGAAAACCGCGAACGCCACCAGCAGCGCCAGCGCCACACCCAGCGCAGCGAGCCATCCAAACCTCCATGGACATCGCCTTTGTCTATCTTCAGCCATAGTCACACACTCACTTTCGGCATTCCGTACATCCTATGCCCAAC
>DAOPWT010000145.1:0-4385 GCA_035351775.1 Bacillota bacterium
TGACCTGTCTTTACGGCGGTTTCTGGGGACTGCGCAACACCACTGACATGCAGGCGGACTTGTCTCCTCAGGGCGCGCGGCGCAGTGTGGCGCCCACTCACAAACTCGGCGTGGTGCTGTACGACTCAGCGGCAGCGCTCACGATCAGCCTGGCGGAGGTAATGGTCCTGCTGGCGTATTTGGCGCTTGTGCTGCGCGTGAAATTCGGAAACCAGGTATGGTATGTGCTGTTGACATGTCTGGCAGGCTGCATTGCTGGTGTATCGCTCGGCGCTCTCATCGGCACGTATGTCCGCAAGAGCGAGGGCGCAAAGACCGGGATTCTGATCGGGACGAGCATGACAATGAGCTTCTTGGCCGGCTTGATGATTGACACTATGAAGCACACAATCGCACGCAAAGCACCGGTTCTATCCTACATCAATCCGGCAGCCCTGATCGCCGACGCGTTTTACAGCCTGTACGTTTTCGCAAGCCATCGCCGGTTCTTCCTCAATATCGGTCTGTTGCTCCTGATTTCGGCGGCCATGTGCACCTTGAGTTTCCTGCGCCTGAGGAGGGATAGATATGCAAGTCTTTAAGGCCTACTTCAAAGTGATACGTGCCTCAGCGGGGGCAATATCCATCTACGTCGCCATCTTCCTGGGGCTGTCGGTGGCGTTCTCCCTTGCTGAGGCGCCACAGGAAGCTGGGAGTTTCGCCCAGACGAGGACGCCCATCGCCGTGATTTGCCGCGACGGAGATGCTCCGCTTGCGCAGGGGTTGACAGACTACCTTGCCGATACTAGTAGGATAGTGCCCTATCCGGATGATCCGGAAAAGCTCCAGGATGCGCTGTTCTTCCGCAATGTGGAGTACATCGCGATCATCCCGGCCGGTTTCTCTGCCGACTTCTTGTCCGGCCTGGACTGCGCCGTCCAGAAAGTGACGGTGCCCGGTTCCATCAGCAGCCGTTACGTGGATATGCGGATCGACAAGTACCTCAGGACTGCCCGCCTCCGCCATCAGTATGGCGGCGATCAGTCACAGGAGGAACTGGCGGTCGCTGTCCGGGCCGATCTGGCGCAGGAGACCCCGGTCACTGTCCTGCCGTCTTCAACAGCTAACGGCTCTGAGCGAGGGTTTGTCTTTTACTACCGGTATTTCGCATATGCTGTACTTGCCACTATCATGATGGGCGTGAGCTCGATCATGATGGCATTCAACAAGCCTGACCTTGCCAGGCGCAACCTGTGCGCTCCGATTCCGGCGCGCAGCAGAAGCGTGCAATTGGCGGCCGGCCACACCATATTCGCACTGGGCTGCTGGTCGGTGCTGGTGCTTTTCAGTTTCGTTCTGTACGGCAGGAGCCTGCTGTCATCCGGGCTAGTGTGGCTGTACTGCCTGAACACACTGGCATTCACCATCGTGAGCGCCAGCATAGGCTTCCTCGTCGGCAGCTCAGTGAAGAGCGTCGGCGCGCAGGCAGGGGCGGTGAATGTCATCGCCAACGCCATGAGTTTCATCGGCGGAGTGTTCGTGCCGCAGTCGATCCTGAGCAAGCAGGTCCTGGATGTCGGACGGTTCCTGCCTGCCTACTGGTATGTAAAGGCTAACGACGCGATTTCGAGGCTTTCCCGGCCCACTACCAGCGCCCTGCGGCCGATATACGGCGATGTCCTGATTCAGCTGGCGTTTGCCGCCGCCATCTTCGCGACAACCTTGCTGCTCACCAAAGAGCGGCAGGCGGAGTAGGCGGGGCGGAGGCGTGGCCGTTTCATAGGCCTACGGGATCTTGTGCCGCCTGCCGAGCGGAGATAATGTCCACATGGGCATACATACCCATCGCGTAAACGCCAGTGCAGATCGACGGAGAGTCCGCTTGAGGTGTCCCTCTCAGCCATGGGGTCTCGGATCCGTGTGGAGCTCGCGGGCCTTTTCGCTGAGCAATCTCTGCCTCAGCTGTTCCCATTGCGCAAGCTTATCTTCCTTTGCGCTGCCGGAATCGAAGTACTGAAGATTTGCGATGTCGATAGGAAATAAATGATATGATCGGGAATTGGTGGATTGTATCAGAAGGGCATCCTTCCAATTGGTTGAATAACCATTCATAGGCGAAGAAGGGCGTGATGTTCACCAGGCTGTTTGGCGGGCTAGATCCGGGACTGTCAATCAGCACCGCTGTACCACAATCCAAGCATGTACACTGCCCGCATTACGTATCAACCTGCCAAAAACCGCCCTCGCTGTAACACCGAGAACCGTGGGTTCGTTGGAGTAGGCGATGGTTGCAGCTATCCGCATGGGACAAGCATCATTCACGACGCCCGCAATGCCGGCCGGATTAGCCCCCTGTTGCCTGGCATTGCCGTTGCCTGGTTTCGGCGTTCGAGCCCGAGAGAGGTTACCGGCACGATGCTGGTGAGCCTCTCTTTTGGCGTACGAGCCGTAGATGGGGCGCAATACGTTGGCTTCATGGAGTCTCTTTGTGCAACCCAATAGCCTGATTGGACTGGAGGTGCGCAGCGTGGCGGTCAACGTGGTCAGGATGGGTCTCGCGGCGGTTCTATTGTTGTTCCTTGTTGTTTCAGTAACGGACGGCTCTACTTCCAAAGAGAGTGTGAATGTCGTTGCATCAGCTGAAGCAGGGGACAGAGATAAGGTATCGGCGTCGGCCATCGGACATGCCCTGGCCGATCCAAGCAGAGAAGGCATAGTCTGTGCTGTGAGACATGACGAGATCAAGACTATATGTCAGAGCTGGAAGAGAGAGCTCGTTCCCGCCAGCGCCGGTGAATACCTGACAGTTGTGAGCCCGAGAGAGCCCGTTCCCAAGTCATTTAGGCCAAACAACCTGGTTTCAGTCACCTCGAAAGATCTGCCTGTCCAGAAGTCAATTGAGCTGAACAGGGAGGCAAGCGACTCACTCATCAGAATGGCCAAGCTCATCAACAGCCACAAGAGGCCGAATGGGGCAAGCTGCAGGCTGGTCGCCGTATCCGGATACAGAAGTCCATCATACCAATCGGCGCTCTTTGAAAGGAAAGTCAACAGTATTCTCAACGCGAACCCGAGGCTGTCAAAGGCAGAGGCCCAGAAACAGGCCGCCAAGGTAGTAGCACCGCCGTATGAGAGTGAACACGCGCTTGGGACAACGGTGGATTTCACCACGGGATCCCAGATTAGCAAGGGAGGCGACATCCTGACCAACGACATAGGGAATACCGAGGAGTATGCCTTGATGATGAAAGAGGCATGGAGGTTTGGATGGGTGAACAGCTTGATGCCTGGCAAAGAGCACCTGACGGGCAGAATGACAGAGCAGTGGCATTGGCGATACGTGGGGGCTCCGCATGCTGAGATAATGTGGAGCAAGGGGTGGGTGCCCGAGGAGTACCGAGACTACATGCGTGAACAGCAGAGCATAGCCTTCCGGTCCTCCACCGGTGATCTCTACTGGGTTCATTACGACAACGCCGCGCGAAGAGTGCTGGCGAGTGTGATCGTCGACCGGGACAGTATTGCTTCAGTAGAACAGGAGCCGGGCCGGTAGTCTGTCATTCACATATTAGAGAATTAGGGTCAACTCAGCTACGAAATGGTCGACCAATGACACGAGACCCCAATACTTGTGGAGTAGGGCGACATGTATTCGAAACAATTGGGAGTTCACTGGAATCATCCGGAATTATCGTGGTGACACACTCCCTTTCTCATACTAGAATTATAGACAGCAGACTGGCCAGCTGCAGTAAATATCAGACTGTATAGGGGGCGGAACCATGAAAAAGCGTGTCATTGGAATCCTCGCGATCATCATGGTGCTGGCGATTGCCGGCGCAGCAAGCGCGCACGACAAGTGGACAGCGATCTCCGACGCAGAGCGCAAGCTCCTAGAGGCCGGCTATCGTTACCTTAGCCATGAAGACATGAAGCCCGAGGAAGGCCTTCCCACGGTATTGCTCACCGGCGGACTGGACGTGGGCGACGAACTGTGCGGGTACACGGTGACTTTCATCAATACCGTCGATCCGACACCCGGCGGCAAAGTCGAAGAGACACTGAAGAAGCTGGGTATAGAGATTGACAAGATTCACGAGCCGGCAGTCGTCGAAGGGCTGCATCAGATCACTATCACGGTCCGCTATATGAAGATCGGCGCGAAGAACGTACCGGTGATGATTGTGGCGAGATTGAGCGGCGACTGGGCCCGGGAGATCAAGTAGTCTGGCGTCGCCTATCTGAACGCGCCTTGACTGGGTGGGCCGTTCACATGGCATACATATGAGAGCCTAGATACTTGCCCGGCTTGCTTCCTGCAGCAGGACTAACGTCTGAAGGATCACGGCCCGTCCGGTCGTGATCCTTCAAGTCATATTGCACGTCCGAAGCTCGCATCGCGCGAT
>DAOPWT010000146.1:0-4301 GCA_035351775.1 Bacillota bacterium
CCAAGCGCGCGGCCAGCCCCACCGCCTATTGCAGACTCAGATACCTCTCCCCTGTATCAGGGAAAAGGGCCAGCACAGGTGCGCCAGGCCCGAGGCGTCGCGCTACGTGCAGCGCCGCGACAGCTGCAGCGCCTGACGACACGCCGGCCAGGATCCCTTCTGAACAGGCCAACTCATGGGCGGCGGCACGGGCATCCTCCGACCTCACAGCGATGATCTCGTCCACTACGCTCATGTCGAGCACCTTGGGAACGAAGCCTGCCCCGATCCCCTGGATGCCGTGGGGCCCCGCCTCTCCTCCCGACAGCACTGCCGACTCGGAAGGTTCCACGCCGACTATGCGCACGCCAGGGATCGCCTGCTTAAGCGCCCGGCCGACCCCTGTGATAGTCCCGCCGGTGCCTATTCCTGCGACAAACGCGTCCAGCGCTCCGCCTAGGTCGGCTATGATCTCGGCGGCAGTAGTCTCCTCATGTGCCCTGGGATTGGACGGATTCTCGAACTGATACGGCATGAACCAGTCGGGATTCTCCTTCTGGAGGCTGCACGCCGCCTCCACTGCGCCGGCCATGCCCAAGGCGCCCGGGGTAAGCATGACCTCCGCACCGTAGGCAGCAAGGAGCCTTCGGCGCTCCACACTCATGGAGTCGGGCATGGTCAACACCAGCTTATAGCCCCTTACAGCGGCGGTCATGGCCAGCCCTACACCGGTGTTCCCAGACGTTGGCTCGATGACTGTGCCACCCGGCTTGAGTAGTCCTTGGAGTTCAGCGTCTTTGATCATGTACAGCGCCGTTCTGTCCTTCACACTCCCACCCGGATTTCTGGACTCCAGCTTGGCCAGTATCTCGCCGCGAACGAGGGCCGCGCCGTCCGGCCCGCCGCCGCAATCGCCCCGACCGAACCTGCTCAGCCTCACTACGGGCGTGCTCCCAATGAGCTCGGTCACATCAGATGCGATACTCATTTGCCTGTGCCTCCTCTACGACCGCACCGCCGTCCGCGGCCAATGCCCGCGTTTGCTGAAGTGCTGCCCGGACAGCATGCAACTCGGCCTCCACTGCGTTCAGCCTAGCCGCCATATGCTCCAACGCGCGCCCCACCGGGTCGGGAAGGTCTCCGTGGTTGAGCAGGTCAGCTTCCCGCACGCGAACGCCCGATCGCGCCACTACCCGCCCCGGAACCCCCACCACTGTGCAGCCTGCGGGCACGTCGTGGATCACCACGGCGCCGGCGCCGATCTTGGAGTTCGCGCCCACGGTGATCGAGCCCAGCACGATGGCGCCGGCCGACACTACCACGCCGTCCTCGATCGTGGGATGGCGCTTGCCGGTCTCCTTGCCCGTTCCGCCCAGCGTCACCCCCTGGTAGATAGTGACGTCGGATCCGACTATGGCGGTCTCGCCTATGACAACTCCCATTCCGTGATCAATGAACACGCCTTGCCCGACATGAGCGCCCGGGTGTATCTCTATCCCCGTGAAAAACCGGACTAGCTGCGATAGGAACCGTGCCAACCCGAACACGCTGTGACGGTACAGCCAGTGGCTCAGCTTGTGCCATGCAAGGGCGTGCACGCCCGGGTAGAGCAGTAGCACTTCCGCGCGACTGCGAGCAGCCGGATCGCGCGCCACCGCAGCATCCACGTAGGATCGAATATCGGAAAACATGATCACATGACTCCTCTCCATAGCCTTCGCTCAAGTGGTCAGTCTGCTTCGCGTCATGCATCGTCTCATGACGGGAAAGCCCTCATGGAATGCGAAACGCCGCCTCTTACAGAGACGGCGCAACATGCCGTGGTTCCACTCTGCTCACAGTCGTCCAAAGTGTCGCAAACAGACTGGCCAATGGACGAACATATGACTGTGCCTCACACTCCGTGTCCCGGTCGAGACAGCGGAAGACGCGCTAACGGGCGTACCCGTGGAGACCTATTGCTGCGCGAACACACCATCCGCGCGATTTCGGCCCCAGGCTCAAGGGCGCACTTCAGAAGCACTTGCCCAGGAACGCTTGCACCCAGCGACGTTCCCTCTCTCGGGGCAGCACGCCTCCTACCTCCCTTTCATGGCCTGTCAACATGATTCGTATTTGGTTCATAGCATATGCCGTAGCGTGGAAAGAGTCAATAGCCAGCTCAGCCCGCTCAAGTGGGCTAGTCAGATTACGTAGAGCACTGTGGAGCCGGGGAAATGAGCGGCGATGCGCTCACGAAAGAAGTCGGTGAGCACAGTCATGACATCGGTCGGATAGACGTACTTACCGTAGCCGAACTGACCGTACTTGAACCGGCGTTCGCTCTCCGCCAGAGGCAGGGATGTGTCGGGGTAGACCTCCTGGATCACGCTCTTGGCCCGCGCTGTGAATCGATGCGCGATGACCTCGAAGGTGAATGGACCGCTTTCGGCCGGAAGGCGCAGGCGCAGGCGTCGGAGGAGGTCCTCGTACTGGGTGCGCCATTCCTCGAACATGAACACGGGGGCGATCAGGAATCCCATGGGATAGTGTGCAGTCGCTACCTTCGCGGCCGCCCTGATGCGATTGTCGAGCGAGGGCGCTCCCTGCTCATAGGTATGGATCACGTACTCAGAGTTGACGCTGAAACGGATAGCCGTCTTTCCCATGTGGTCGACATTCAGCAGTCCGTCCACGTCGCCATACTTCGTGGCGAACCTAAAGGCCGCGTTCTCAAGGCGGGCAAAGAACCCGATTGCCCTGGCAAGTGATCCAGTCCAGGCCTCTACGGCAACAGGATCAGAAGTAGCTGCCCCTTCGAAGACGGTTACCTCGGGCGCGCGGGCCTTGACATAGCCGGCAGCCTGCTCCAGTATCTCGTCCACATTCACGTACACCTTGATGTAGGGCGTCCGCCCAAGGTTGGTGTTGAGATAGCAGTACTGACATAGGCCCGGACAACCCGATACCAACGGCAGCTGATAGTGGGCTGAGGGCTTGCAGGTCTGAAACTCCCGTTCCTGCCTGACTAGCACCACCGTGGTCCGCTTGGAACGTAAGTAGCGCTCGCGGAATGACATGCGTGACGCGGACGGAATGCGCCCGTCATACACCGTGACCGGTATCTTTCGGTCTGCAAAGACATCTGCCAGGCGAGCGCCCAGCGGGTAGCCCAGAGCGTCGCGCGCGATCAGCACGCGCGTGGGCACAAACGACGGCATCGGCCCACCTCCAGTCACATCCGGCATTTGGCCTGGACCCGATCTGACTCGCACGTCTCCCGTTCCGCTCTATCTATCGTGCCCCGGTGACCTGTCTGTCAAGCACGAACCGTTGCATCATCACAACTTCATGAATGTAGGCAGGTCAGCCTCGGCGCCCGAGGGAACCCGGCAAAATTGCCGTGCCTGTGTGGCCTGCCTGTGCGTAAGCCGCTCATTTCGATCTGTGCCATCTGCTGCTTACAGGCTCAGCGGACATCCGGATCGACGCGGTTGAGAAGAAGTGACGATACCTCGAAAGCCAGCGGTCATAATCAACAATGTCCGTCAGCCTGCCTGGCCCCGCGATCACGTGCGAGTTCCTGCTCCTTCCATGGCGGCGATGCGTGCTCCTTTCCGCGCCCCTTATTTACTGTCCCAATTCGCGGTTGATGCCGGGCCTAGCTGGCCTTGGGCTGGGCTACCCCGGCCTGGGCTGGGAATGGGCTGCGAGGGCCTGGAAGAAAAGCGGTCTGGCCGCGGCATGGGCGCGCGTGGGGGCCATGGCCGCTATGCGGACGTACCAGGAGAAGTATCGGAGCAGGTATTTCGTTGCGACGCCTCGGAATGGCTTAAGCCAATAGCGGAAATCGTACACCACTCGGCGGGCGTTGCGCACGTGGTAGAGCGGGCCGGGATCTAGGCGGTCGGAGGTGCTCAGGCGCCCACGGCGCCTGCCGATCCAGTTGACGCGGCCGGGCCAGTCCATCGGCGCGGGAAGCGAGACGTAGTCCTTGAACGCGCACGGGTCGGCGGTTTCCGACATCATCTGCGAGAGCGCGTCGCGCAGGGGCTCTCCGTGAAGCGTCACGCCTGCTCGGGCCGTGCCCGAGCGGTCAACCGCGACCACCAGGACGGCCCGGCGGCACTCGGGAAAGAGACGGCGGTAGGAGATCGGGTTGCGCTGGACTATGGGTTCCAGATCGCCGATGTCCGCTTCCCGGGGCGGACGCGAACCCTTGAAGGAGCGGATCAGCGGCCATTGGGCGACTTCCACGATGCCTTGGCAGACGGTTTGAGCATCTGCGGAGGCCAGGGCGGCAATGACCCGGTGACGCCATGCAAAGGCGGTGTTCTTGCATA
>DAOPWT010000147.1:0-4223 GCA_035351775.1 Bacillota bacterium
ATCCTCCCGCCGATACTGGAGGAGATTGCGGACGCAGGCATAGCCAAGTCCGACGTCACGCTGGTCGTAGCAACAGGCATTCACAGAGGCATCACCCGTGACGAGATGGAGGAAACCCTTGGTTCTGACATCGTTCGGGAGTATCGGGTCGTCAACCATGATTGCGATGACGAGTCCAACCTGGTCTACATGGGCAGGCTCAGCCACGGAACCGAGTTCTATGTCAACAGGATTGTATGTGAAGCCGAGATGCTCATCACTACGGGCGTAATAGGCGTGCATTACTTCGCCGGATTCTCGGGAGGACGAAAGTCCATATTCCCCGGCGTATCCGGCAGAGTCTCCATCGAACACAATCACTCGCTCATGACGTGCGACAATGCAACCGTGGCCGCGCTCGACGGCAATCCGGTGAGCGAAGAGATGGTCGAGGCTGGGCGGAAGGTCGATGTGGGTTTCACAGTCAACGTGGTGGTTGACGCAGCTGGAAGCGTGTGCGCGGTGGTAGCGGGCGACATGGAACAGGCGTGGCTCGACGGCGTGCGTCAGTGTCGTGAGATCTCTGTGACACCCATTGACCACCTGTTTGACGTGGCGATAGCCAGCTCAGGCGGATATCCGAAGGACATCAATGTCTATCAGGCACAGAAAGGCCTAGATAACGCGCAGAGGGCAGTCACGCCCGGCGGCACGATAGTGCTCATAGCAGATTGCACGGAGGGCTTCGGCGAACCTACGTTTGAGAGATGGATGGTCGAGTCATCATCGCTGGACGACATCTTCGCGCGGTTTGCCGAAAGGTTCGAGCTGGGAGGACATAAGGCTTACAGCCTCGCCCGCGTGCTCCGCGAGAAGGAAGTGATCCTGGTGTCCGGGCTGCCGGACAGCACAGTCCGTCAGCTTTTCATGACGCCGGCACACTCTACCGACGAAGCACTGCGGCTTGTCACGGACAAACATGGCGCGGCCTTCTCGTGTGTAGTCATGCCCAACTCCGGAGGCGTCGTGCCTTACCTGGAAAACTAGTCTGCGATGGAGGAGATGTAGAATGGACAAGCTGGACATTGCTGTAGTGCCCGGAGACGGCGTGGGTAGTGAAGTGATGGCCGAAGGACTGAAGGTACTCCGCACTGTTGCACGCATACATGGCGGCCTCGAGTTCCGCCTCCGCGAGTTTCCGTGGGGTTGCGAGCACTACCTGAAGACGGGCAGAATGATGGATGAGAATGGCCTGGATGCGCTGGCAGATCATGACGCCATACTGCTTGGCGCAGTCGGAGCGCCCGGAGTAGTGCCTGACCATGTATCACTATGGGGTCTTCTGCTCCCAATCCGCAAGACATTCGATCAGTACGTGAACCTGCGCCCCATCAAGCTGCTGCAGGGTGTGCCAGGCAGGCTCGTGGGCAAGGGGCCGGAAGATATCGACTTCGTCGTCGTTCGCGAGAACACCGAGGGTGAATACTCGGGGGTCGGCGGCAGGGTCCACATTGGCACTCCATACGAAGTGGCGGTACAGAGCAACATATTCACACGAACAGGCACTGAGCGGATCATGCGGTACGCATTTGACCTGGCCCGCGCCCGCAACAAATCGAAGAGCGTGGTCTCAGTCACCAAGTCGAACGCATGCAACTACAGCATGGTCTTCTGGGACGAGGTCTTTCGCGAGGTGGCCCGCGATTACCCCGACGTAGAGACGCATCAGGTGCACGTTGACGCAGCTTCCATGTACCTTATCACCAAGCCGGAGTGGTTCGACGTCATAGTCGCCACGAATCTATTTGGCGACATTCTCACAGACGAAGGCGCAGCCATACAGGGAAGCATCGGTCTGGCCGCAGGCGCTAACCTCAACCCAGAGAGGCGGTACCCGTCCATGTTCGAGCCCATACACGGCTCGGCTCCAGACATAGCCGGCAGAGGCATAGCCAATCCAATCGCAATGATCTGGTCTGTATCAATGATGCTAGACTTCCTCGGCCATCCCGAACTGGGCAAGCTAGTCATGCAAGCGATCGAATGCACTCTCAGCGACTGCAAAGCGCCGAGGCCGACCGATCTGGGCGGCACGGCATCTACGTCACAGGTGGGCGATGCCGTGTGTGAGCGCCTCCTTGCACTCAAGTAGACAAGGCCTCCTGCCTGCCGCGTCGCGTCGCCATGCGAGGCGCCACACGATGCCGGATCCCAGATACAATACAGCCGGGCGAACAGGGTCACCCCTCGCCCGGCTGTATTGATGAGAAATCTAGACGATGACTAGAACAGAATCCCCCTGGGAAGCGGAACTTCGAGCAAGGTACTGAATGCTACGTAGAAGAGCGCCAGCTCGATGGCGACGCCCGCAAGCGACACGAAGAACGACTTCGCATTCCTCACCGACGGGTCGATGACCAGCATCAGCAATCCAAAGACCGCCACACTGGTAACATAGAACCCCAGCCAGGGCATGATCGCGATCCATACAGCCATCAATGCCACTACAATGGCGACGGTTCCAAGGTTCGGGGCCTGTATGTCGTGTTTGCCGGCTTCGCGCCGGATCAACGTCAACACCAACAGCACAACGGCCGCTGCCACAAGCGCCACAATCACAGCACGCGGGAAGACGATGCCGAAATATGTTAGGTGTTTCATCTGCGGCCACAGTATTGCCGCTATTACAAGCATCAATATGGAGGCCACTACGTTACTGTTACGCACCTGTCCCGACCTCCTTTGCGCGACGCTTACGTACCTGCGCAGAGATAATCGGCCATACAAGCGAGAACACCGACATCGCCAGGAGCAGCAGAGATACCGGGCGCGTGAAGAATAGCCGCCAGCCCATGCCGGACGCGCGGCCCATCAGTAGGCCCTGCACCAGACCTGCCTCCGCAAGCGGCCCGAGGATCAAACCGAGCACTACGGGAGCCGGATCGACCTTCAGCATCTTCAGCATGAACCCTATCACGCCGCATATGAGCATGACCCATACGTCCATGATGTTGTTCCTGATGGCATATGATCCGATTATGCTGAGGAACATGATGGATGGAGCCAGGATCCGTATGGAGAGCTTCGACACCAGTTTGTGAAGGGCCGTTCCCAACAACAGACCCACGGGCAGCATCATTAGCGTGGCTACGAACAGTGAGAAGATGAACCCGTAGGTGACATCGGCAAACCGGGTAAACAGCTCCGCCCCCGGGCGAAGCCCGTGGATGAGCAAGCCTGCGTATATCACCGCATCGACCGGGGTGCCCGGGACTCCCAGCGTAAGTAGGGGAATCAGCCCGCCGCCCACGGTCGCATTGTTTGCAGTCTCTGTAGCGATCACGCCGTCGATGATGCCGGTACCGAACTTCTCGGGATGCTTCGACGACCTCATGGCCTCGTTATACGCGACCAAGTTGGCTATGCTGCCGCCGGCGCCGGGGATGATGCCCACAACCGTGCCGATGACACTTGAGGTGAGAAGGTTCATCGGCTGGGCCAGCACCTGCCGGAAGGTTGTGCCGAACACACCCTTGGACTGCTTGACATCGACCGTCTCATAGGTGCGCGATCCGTCGAGGATCATGCTGAGCACCTCAGGAAGACAGAACAGACCTATCAGGGTTCCTACTAGCTCTACCCCGCCCTGCAGAGCAGGGGTGTGGAACGTGAACCTCACGTCTCCTCCGATCGGCGCTATCCCTATAGTGCTGATAAGAAGACCGAGCAGTCCGCCCATTATGCCCTTGATGAGAGACTTCGAGCACAGCGTGGCAATGATGGTCAATCCGAATATGGCCACCCAGAAGTACTCAGGCGGGCCGAACTTCAGTGCCACGTTAGCAAGGGGAGGCGCCAAAAAGGCTAACGCCGCGACGCCAAACAGGCCTCCCAGGACAGATGCTACTGTTGCCACGATGATCGCCTGCTGGCCACGTCCCTGCCGGGCCATGGGATAGCCGTCGAAACACGTGCCTATCGACGAAGGCGTGCCCGGCGTGTTGATGAGAATCGCTGAGAAGCACCCTCCGTATATGGCAGACATGTAGATGGCGCCAAGCAGCGCAAGGCCGCTAATGGCCGGCATTGAGAACGTGAACGGCACCAGCAGCGCGACGGCCATTGTCGCTGAGATCCCCGGAAGCGCTCCCGCCACAAGACCAATTACGGTTCCTCCGAGCATCAGGAGAAGTACGCCTGGACTAAGTATTTGAAGTATCCCTGTGAGAGCCGTATTCATGCTC
>DAOPWT010000148.1:0-4208 GCA_035351775.1 Bacillota bacterium
CCGAGTCTCTCGCTCCCATGGTGTCGCTGTGATCGCAGTGGATGTTGATGGGGCCTGAAAGCGCCCTGTTGACCACCGGCATCACTATCGGCAGCCGCATAGATGCGGCGATATAGACGATCTCCCACATCAAGGCCAGACCATTGGCTGACGTGGCGGTCATCGCCCTCGCGCCGGCAGACGCAGCGCCCACCGTCGCGCTCATGGCAGAATGCTCACTTTCGACAGTAACGAACTCGGTATCTACCTTGCCGTTGGCGACGAAGCTGGAGAAGATCTGCACTATCTCCGTCTGCGGCGTGATAGGATACGCGGCTACTACATCCGGGTTGATCTGGCGCATCCCTTCAGCGACGGCCTCATTGCCCGTCTTGGCAACTCTGATGCTCATTCCTACTCCTCCTTCCTACTTCGTCTCGCCCTCTTTGCCCTGGGCTTCATCGTCCAGGAGCATTGTGAGGGCCTTGTTTCCGCGCTTGCCGGGGCATACCTGGGCACACACGCCGCAGCCCTTGCAGTAGCGGTAGTCGATTCCTCGGAACTTGCCATCTTCGACCTGGATCGACATGTCGGGGCAATAGATCCAGCAGAAGAGGCAGTTGATGCAGTTTTCGGGCACATGGACCGGGCGATATGTTCTCCATCCGCCCGTCTCGTACTTTGCGGCGCAGCCAGGCTCCAGGATCCGACCTGCCTTGGGCACGTCCTTCCAGCCTGCGTCTTTCGGCACTGACATTATTGAGCCACCTCCTGGTAGGCCCGTCGTATCGCCTCGATATTCTTGTCAACGATGTCGGGGCGCAGCTTCTTTGATAGCTTCTCTCTCGTGTCGCCGAGCAGCTCGTCAAGGGTCAGCAGCCCTGTGGCCGCGACGAGCGCACCCATCATGGGAGTATTGGGAATCGGCCGACCGATTGTGTCGATGGATATCTGTGTAGCATCGAGAGTGTAGACCTTCGCTCTCTCGTCGTCCAGCTTCAGCTTGCTGCGGATTTCCGCAACAGACAGCGGTGTATTGATAAGGTAGATTCCATCGTCAGGAACCCCGGCCTTCACATCGACTACAGACATGAGTGTGGGGTCGAGTACTATGACGATTTTGGGACGTTCCACGTGGCTGTGGATGGTTATTGATTCGTCGCTGATTCTGTTAAACGCCTGCATGGGCGCACCCATGCGCTCCGGGCCGTATTCAGGAAAGGCCTGTGCGTGCCTTCCTGTGGAGATGACCGCTTCGGCAAGTACCAAGGCGGCCGTCTTCGCTCCCTGCCCGGCACGTCCATGCCAGCGAATTTCCAGGAGCTTAGCCATGATGTTTCTCCCCCTCCGTTCTGTTTGACCATACATGACTGACCGGAGTCAAACTAGATCAGCACGTACAGTTATATGGATCATGCCGCGGAAGCCCGCGGCATGGATCATCTTAAGTCGACGTCGACCCTGCTTGACTATGCCGTGACACTCTTCACAATGCGCCTGACGCTATCTGATCGCAGCGATAAGCTCCGAATAGAGCGGGAAATCGGCAACAAGCTCATCCACCTGCCGCGACACCTGGGCCAGTGCATCGGGAGATCCGATGTTCCTTAGCGTTCGGTCGATGAGCGACGCAATCACACGCATCTGGGGTTCCTTCATGCCGCGCGTAGTGACCGCGGGAGTGCCGATCCTGACACCGCTCGTTATAAAAGGCTTTTCCGGGTCGAAGGGCACTGTGTTCTTGTTGACGGTGATGCCCACAGAATCCAGAGCCTCTTCGGCGACCTTGCCAGTTATGCCGGCGCCGCGCAGATCCATTAAGATCAGGTGATTGTCGGTGCCGCCGGATACTAGCTTCCATCCATGCTCCATGAGCGCATCCGCAAGCGCTCCGGCATTGGCGATTATCTGCTTTTGGTAGCCCGCGAATTCAGGCTTCAGAGCCTCGCCGAATGCGACTGCCTTGGCAGCGATCACGTGCATCAGCGGCCCTCCTTGGGTTCCCGGGAAGACCGCAGAGTCGATCTTCTTCGCCCACTCAGCGGTGCATAGTATCATGCCGCCGCGTGGTCCGCGCAGGGTTTTGTGGGTGGTTGTCGTCACGAAATCCGCATGCGGAACAGGGTCAGGATGCAGGCCGGCAGCCACGAGCCCTGCTATATGGGCCATGTCTACCATAAGAAGCGCGCCTACGCTCTTGGCGATTTTACCGATTCTTTCGAAATCGATGATCCTCGGGTAAGCGCTGGCCCCGGCCACAATCATCTTCGGTGCGTGCTCGTGAGCAAGCCTCTCCAGCTCATCGTAGTCGATCCGCTGATTGTCGGGCCTGACGCCGTAGGGGATGAACCGGAAGTACTTGCCTGACAGGTTCAGATGCATGCCGTGGGTCAGATGCCCACCGTGCGTTAGGTTCATGCCGAGCACAACATCGCCGGGCACTAGCGCAGCGAAGTACACGGCCGTATTGGCCTGAGCGCCCGAATGCGGCTGGACGTTCGCATGATCCGCTCCGAACAGCTTCTTCGCCCGCTCGATGGCTAGATTCTCAGCGATATCGACGTACTCGCACCCTCCGTAGTACCTCTTGCCCGGATACCCTTCGGCGTACTTGTTTGTCAGCGGTGTACCGAGAGCTTCAAGGACCGCCCTGCTCACGAAATTCTCCGACGCAATCAGCTCAATTTTCCCATTCTGCCTGCGAATCTCATCGAAAATCGCGCGCGCCAGTTCAGGGTCCTCCCGCATGACATGATCAAACATCTCTTCACCAGCCTCTACCCTGTATCTTCTCTGCCTCGCTCATCGACGAAGCATCGATTCCCCGCATCGCCTCGCCCAGGCCTTTCGACACCTGCGCAAGCACCTCGGGTTCATTGTAGTGAGCGACCGCCCCGACGATGGCCCGAGCTCTCGCCTCAGGATTCTCCGACTTGAATATTCCCGAGCCTACGAACACTCCGTCAGCTCCGAGCTGCATCATCAAAGCCGCGTCAGCCGGGGTAGCCACCCCGCCTGCAGCGAAATTGGCAACAGGCAGCTTGCCTTCGCGGGCCACCCACACAACCAGGTCGTAAGGCGCCCCCATCTCTTTTGCGGCAGTCATCAGCTCTTCCTGAGGCATGCTATGGAGCCTCCGGATATCCTCGTTAACCTGCCTCATGTGTCGTACTGCCTCTACTATGTCGCCAGTTCCCGCCTCGCCCTTGGTACGCATCATCGCAGCGCCCTCGCCAATGCGGCGCAGTGCCTCGCCTAGATTTCGGCACCCACACACGAATGGAGTCGCAAAAGCGTGCTTCTCAATGTGGAATCTCTCGTCGGCTGGGGTAAGAACCTCGCTCTCGTCTATGCAATCGACGCCCAAAGCCTCGAGCACCTGCGCCTCAACGAAATGCCCGATACGTGCCTTGGCCATGACGGGTATGCGCACTGCCTTCTTGATGGCGTCTACGATAACAGGGTCAGCCATCCTAGCGACACCGCCAGCGGCCCGAATGTCAGCGGGAACGCGCTCGAGGGCCATGACAGCAACAGCGCCTGCGTCTTCGGCGATCTTGGCCTGCTCCGGCGTTGTGACATCCATAATCACTCCGCCCTTGAGTTTGCTGATGAAGTCCACCTTCGCTCTGTAGGCGCTATCTTCCAAAGCATGCGTATTCATAGAATGACAACCTCCCAAGCGCCGAAATCCAACATTAATTCTACTACACTGCCGCTACGCGCACAACCTCAGCCCGTCAGCCAGCCCGTCAGCTGGGAACCGGAACGGCAACCCGCCCATACACAAATCAATGGACTCCTCTACACGCGGTGAGGAGCCCATTGCCCGAAACGCGCAGTAATGAGGTTGTCACTCCTCAGGGTTAGGCGCTCCCACAGGACACACCTCGTTGCAGGTGCCACAATCAATGCACTTATCAGGATCGATTACGTAGATATCGCCCTCGCTGATGGCGTCAGTGGGACACTCAGGCTTGCACGCCCCGCAGGCAATGCACTCATCGTTAATTTTGTACGCCATTTTAGGCCCTCCTTCCGAGGCATAATACCTGCATCATTGTACACGATGAAATGAAGCTATACAATGGCTTTTGCCACATGATTCTTTGACTACAGATGAAAAGCCCGGCGAAAGCATTGCCCCCGCCGGAAATGGAAATATATAGAATACTTGGTGGACCCGACGCGGATCGAACGCGCGACCTCTAGAGTGCGATTCTAGCGCT
>DAOPWT010000149.1:0-4187 GCA_035351775.1 Bacillota bacterium
GACTTGCTGCGTATTGATGCGCACGCGTGGCGGTCTACTCAGTGACGCCCCACGGCGGTAGTGCCTTGCTCCAGTTCAGCGCGTTGTACTTCCTCATGACGACAAGAAGCTGATCGATGTCAATGGCATCAACAGTTCTGCCGTCGCGCCCGGTGACCGTAGTGGCCTTGAGCATCGAATTGATGACAGCCTCCTCGGTGGCTTCGACGACCGCCAAGAACAGGGGAGACATCGCGTCGTTCGACACCACCTCGGTCTTGAGGGTCAGGGGACTGTCATGGGGAATGCGCCTGGCGGTGGAGAAGGCTATGAAGAAGTCTCCAGAGCCGTTGCTGCTATAGAAGCCCGTGCGGGCAAGCCCAAGCCCCACTCTCTTCGCCAACCGCTCCAGCTGCTTGTGATCTAGGGGAGCGTCGGTGGCTACGACAACCATCACGGATCCGTCCTCAGGTATCTCATACGGGAAGTCTCGGCTACCGGCGTAGCGCCCCAGTTCGCGTCCGACCGGCGCGCCGTTCACCGTAAGCACGCCGCCGAAATTGGTCTGGACCAGAACTCCGACGGTGTAGCCACCGCGTTTGGGAGGAAGCACCCTGGACGATGTGCCTATGCCGCCTTTCCATCCCATGCACACGCTCCCCGTGCCGGCCCCAACCGACCCTTCTTCAACGGCGCCGGCTGTGGCGATGGCTATCGCCTCGAGCGCGTGCTCTTTTCGGACATGGCGGCCCTGGATGTCATTGAGGCTGCCGTCGTTAACCTCCCCGACGACCGGGTTAACAGTCCCCGTCCCGATGCCTATCTGGGGGTTGTGCCCGATCGACCACTCGATCAACGCATCTGCCGCCAGCGGGGCGTTCAGGGTGTTGGTCAGCGCTATGGGCGTTTCGAGGTTGCCAAGCTCATTCACCTGATGCAGGCCGATTGACTTGCCAAACCCATTGAGCACATACGCAGCAGCCGGGACCTTCTCCCAAAACAGATTGCCGTCATGCGGGAGAATCATCGTCACGCCGGTCCTGACGGGGCCACGCCCCGGGATCAGTCTCCCTTCCCCTTCCACTAACGTAACGTGGCCTACCTTCACGCCCCGAACATCCGTAATGGCATTCCACCGACCTGGTTTGAGTATCCCGATATCTATCCCAATGTCCCGGGCGCGCGGTCGGGCACCATTCGCTACCATCATATCCGCTGCTCGCCTCCGTGTCTTTCGCGTGCCTTTGAGGCCCGTATTTGCTGCCTTCTGGTGTCACGTATTCGCGTAAGTAGTCAGGTTCCCTTTCAGCAGCATGCAAGAGCACCGCCAACGTCATTTGGGCAGGGCTGAACCATGCCCAAACCCACTGCTTTCGCGCCGAGCTGCTCGATTCGGCTGCCTTCTGATTTCCCGATGCTCACGCGACCTGCCACGAAGGTTTCCTCTATTCCCTGTCGAATAGACTAGTTGACTCGTATGTGAAGAAACGCACGAACTGAGGATCGCTCGTTTCCACCAGCACATTCACACCAGTACACACAGTGTCGCAATCGGAGGTATCAACATTGAAACCAAGATTTAACAGAATCGTTGCAACCGCGATAGTGCTTGCGGCCATAGTTGTAGCGACGGGGGTTTCGGCTGCACAGCGTACCAATCTCCTGATCGTAGGCGCCGGCACTGCCGGCCTTCCTGCGGCCCTGACGGCTGCCAAAGCCGGTATCAAGGTCACATTGCTCGAGAAGATGCCATACACTGGGGGCAGCCTCACGGTGTCGGGCGCGACCATAGCCGCTGCCAACACCAAGTTCTCGGAAGGCCTTGACCTTGGAGATTCGCCCGACAGGCACTTCTTTGAGACTCTCAAGATGGGAGACTACAAGAACGATCCCGTGCTCCTGAAGCTTCTCACTGACAACGCGGGAAGTTCCATCAACTGGCTTTCCGACCTGGGCGTAGCCTTCAAAGGTAACCGGCCGGACTTCGCCACTGAACACGCACTGTACGATGTGCCCCGCACCTATACCATAGAGAAGGGCGCAGCAAGCGTAGCCAAGCTTCTTACCGACAAGGTAAAGGAAGCTGGGGTAGAGCTTCTCCTTAATACCCGCGTAGTTGAACTCATCCAGAACCGCGATGGCAGGGTCATCGGTGTGTGGGCGGTCGAGAAGGACGGGAAGTTCGTGCGGTTTGAGGCCGACGCCGTGCTCCTCACCGCCGGAGGTTTCGCAGCCAACATCGATATGCTCAAGCAGTTCAAGCCCGGTCTGAACGAGGCTTTCACCGTCGCATGCCCGTCGAACACAGGTGACGGCATTCGCATGGGGCGCAGCATTGGGGCGGCAACGACCAACATGAACTACTTCAGCTGCTATCCTTGGGCGCTCGACCGCGGTAACGGCGCATTCACCAGCGGCGCCGGTCGCGACGCGAGGCTGTATGGGGCGATACACGTCAATGCCGACGGGCTCCGTTTCGTAAACGAACTGGCAGAGCCCGCTATCATCGGTGAGAAGGTTGTGCTTCAGAAAGGCTCGACCAACTTCATCCTGATGGATCGCGCAATGGTTGAGGCCATGTACGCAGCCAAGAAGCCTGTTCTCGCCACCTGGAACACCCTCGAGAAGTTCGAGGCAGAGGCCGAGGCCGGCAAGTTGGTGGCAAAATCTGATACCGTAGCTGGTCTGGCCTCTAGGTTGGGAATCGACCCGGCGGCCCTCACGGCCACCGTAGAAAGGTACAACTCGTTCGTAGCCTCCGGGCGCGATGAAGACTTCGGTCGCGCGACAATGCAGGCCAAGTTGGAGAATGGTCCATTCTACGCGGTACAGACCTACATCTACACCATGTCCAGCATGGGCGGCCTCAAGGTCAACGGCGACTTCCAGGTCCTAGGCACAAACGGAGAGCCTATCCCCGGTCTGTTCGCAGCCGGCATGACAGCGGGAGGCGTTCATGGCGAGCGCATGGGTTCCGGAAATGGTCTTGGCTGGGGCATCACCTCAGGTAGACTAGCCGGCTCGCACATAGCCACAGCGATCGGGAAGTAGTGACGACAGGCAGATGACTCGGCACTAGTCGACCGTCAATCACATACGCGTCAATCGCAGAAGACAAGCCCTCGGATGCGCCAGTAGGCGACGCCGAGGGCTTCGCTCAGCTAGTTCGGGATGCGTGTCACGCGGCTAGTGGCACTGAGCACAGAAGTCAGTATCGCTGCTGTGGCCGTGATGGCACTCATTGCAGTCAAGATAAGGGTAGTGTGACATATGGGGGTTCATCTCAAGCGCGATTGTCTTCTCCGCCAAGTCCTCATAAGGGCCATGACAGCTCAAGCAAGTATCCATCGAAACCGGGCCGCGTTCGGACGAGTCCTTGCCGTGGCACGCGCTGCATCCTACACCGGCCGCAATGTGGATGTCGGCAGTAGTTGTCGGTGCGTGACACTCAGCGCAGAAGTCCCCATTGGCGGTATGCCCGTGATGGCACAGACCGCACTCCACGTACATGTTGTGCGACTGATGAGGGTTCATCCCCATTCCAGCAGTGGCTTCAGCAAGATCTTCGTAGGCTCCATGGCACCCAAGACATACGTCCATGCCCACTTCTCCAGGCTCGCCGTCTCCATGACAACCTTCGCAGGCGATTCCAGCGTCCGAGTGGATATCAGCTGTGGTAGGAAGCACCGTCTTGGCAATAACGGCGCCTGCTGACGCAATAGCTAGTACCGCGATGAGTAGCGCGATGAAAGTGCAACGATTCTTGGCCATCTACCGTACCTCCACACTTGTTGCAATAGTAATCGATTGAGCTATCTCTTCTACGCCGGCTCGGCCCTTCCTGCAGCCGACCCGGGAAGTATCCTCCCAGCAGCAGAGGCGTTGCCACTCCGCTGTCGAATACCAACCCCGATTGAGCTCCGGACATGAACTCAGATCCGGTCTCCGCAGTTCCATTTGGGAGGCCTCGATATGTCTGTGCAGATGCGTATTGCGCGCCGATCCGACTACCGCACGATTGCCTGGAAAGGAGGCGAAACGACCGAGCTCGCCATCTTCCCTCCCAGCAGCCAGTACGCCGCGCGGGATTTCGAGTGGCGCGTCAGCTCAGCCACAGTGACGTCCGAAACCAGTGAATTCACACGTCTGCCGGGCTATAGCAGGCACTTGCTCGTGCTGGCCGGCGAACTCCGCCTTCAGTCGGCAGA
>DAOPWT010000150.1:0-4181 GCA_035351775.1 Bacillota bacterium
ATGCCGTTTCCCAAACTCGCCTCGAATACCACTCGCCGTCCGTCGCGGGACCACGCAGGGTACATCTCGTCCCCGGCGAGGTCTGTAAGACGGGTGGTATCCCCCGATTCGATATCGACAGCCCATACGTCCCAACTTCCCGAGTCATTGGACATGAAGGCTATGCGCTTGCCGTCAGGAGCCCAACGTGGAGTGACACAGTCTCCCTGTATGGACTGAGTAAGGCAGCGCCTGTTAACCAGTTCAGTGCCGTGAACATCTGCCACCCAGATATCGAAAGCATTGCCCAATTCGTCTGACTGGTACGCGATCATGTCGGCCTTCGGCGCCCAATCGGGCCAGGCCTCATCGGCTTCCCCTGAAGTCAGAAAGACTGGAGCGGTGGATCCGTCGGACGCAGCCATGACAAGATCCCACGAACCCATCTCGTCGCTTTGGAACACTATCCTCTCGCTTCCCCGCGCCCATGCAGGATTAGTGCTGTTGTACGAACCGGAAGTGATCGCGCGCGGTGTCGCCGCAGCCGAACCTTCAGCGCCATCCATGTCAATCACATAGATGTTCCAAAAACCGCCTGCATCCGGATTGGTGTTGGCTGCGAAGACTATGCGGGAAGCATCCGGCGCGAAGCGCGGCCTCGCCTTCATCCCTTTGTCGAATGTCAGCTGCTGATACTGAGTTTCGCTTGTGAAGCTCACCGCGAAGAGATTGGCTTCAGAATTCTCCTGTGATGTGCGTGCGCTCCGCTCTTTGCCGATGATCATGGCAAGGCCGCTTCCATCAGGCCGATAATCCGGATACAGCCCGGGTGCTATGGGGCGGGAAGTGCCTGAGGCGACTGAAGTGAGCTGGTATATTCCCCTGTCGGCGAGGTGCTCGGGCTTGCCCTGTTTGAGGCTCATCGGCTGCCTTGCTAGTTCCTGAGCCGTGAACACCCTGGCACGGGTTTCATCGGCCTGCAAGTACTTCTGCAGCGTGGGGCGGATATAGTAGGAATCATCATGCGGAGGGGTATCGTCACCCTGGACTAGCACGCCTGTGATGATGACATAAGAGCCCTCTCTGAGATGGGAGATATCGAAGCCTGAGTAATCATAGAACTTCACTTGCATGGCGCCCACGCCGTCTTCAATGTTGCCATCGCGGCTTCCGTCAACCCAGAAGCCTCGGGAAATGCCATCATTATCGTAGCGCGTAAGCCTTCCCTCGATGGTCACTAGGGTGCTTTCGCAAGGTTCCGCTTCTGCAAAGGTAGGATCGGTAGGCAGCGGCACCCCGACTAGTGCATCAACCCGTTCGCAGCCTGGGGTCATGATCCGGATGTCCTCTGTGCCTTGCGGTGTGATCACAGTGGATCCCCAGTCGGTGGAATAACCGCGAACAGATACTCTGCCGGTGACCTGAACCAAGTCACCCGCATTCACACTCAGCTGGGTGGAGCCTTGCAGGTACACCAGTAACCCGCACCTTGGTTGTCCCTCAGCCTCAGTGCCGATAATGGCAAAGTAATTGGCTGAGTTGTGCCACATACCGGTGCTCTGCAGCGCTATTCCCCGCACAGTGACTACTGCATCGACAAGCTCAGGTATTCCATTTGCATCAACGCGCTTTAGCTCCCGTAGCGCCACAGTTGCGTCGGTAGCCCACGCCGCGGAACGCCCCATACCCGCGAGCAGCGCGAGTAGGATGAGCGTCGTCATAACCATCCAGGCCCGCTGCCTCATGATCCGACCTCCGGTTGTTCAATCGGCCAACTTGATCCTACTTCTCGTTGTCGAGCACCAAGTACCAAATATCGTAGCCGCCGGCGCCGTCGGCGCGCTTGCTTGCGCTCAGGAAGAGGAACTTATCAGTGATGCTGAACTCGCGCTCGTCAGCTTCGCTGTTTATGGAGGCGCCGAGGTTTTGAGGCTCGGTCTGCTCGTTCTCAGCCATGTACACGTCGGACTTTCCAACGGTAACCGCACGGGTGCCATCAATGTAGATGCGGCCGTCAGCATCCGCGAATACGCTCCACTCATTGCCTTCGGTGTTGATCGGAGCTCCAATGTTGACAGGGACGCTCCACTCCGCCGACTTGTTGTCACGAACCGACTTCCAGATGTCTCGGTTGCCGAGGGTCTTGCCCTCGCCGTAGTTTGCCTTGGTGGTCACATACGCCACGGTCTCATCTTCGTTGACCCAGATGGCCCACTCCTGAGTGTCAGTGGATAGCTCTTCGATGAGTACGGGCTCTCCCCATGCCACGGCTGCCTCATCCCACTCACTGCGGTAGAAGTCATAGTCGCTGATCGGGTCGTAGCGGGCAAAGTAGAGGACCTTTCCTCCGCCGGTCAGGCAAGGCCAGATCTCGTTGGCGCCGGTATTGATGGGGCCGGGAACTGGCTTGGGCTCCGACCATGCGCGGGAAGCATCGTCCCACACTGAGTAGTAGATGTCATAGTCGCGAACATAGTAGAGAGTGTCGCCATACACAAAGGGCATCCGATCGACGCCAGGGGTGTTGTGCTCCCACTGAATGGGCACAGCGTATTCGCGGGCCGTTGCGGCAACTCCCGCCAGCGTCACCAATGCCGCCACCACAAGCACCGAAAGGAGCCTTGAGTACGTCTTCATTACGGTTGCCTCCCCTAATCCTTGAGATGAAATGTGATCCGCCTCTTCCACTTTTCCGTCGCTTTGTTCATAATAAATATATCAGTTGGGTTGTTGCCAGTCAATAACGGGAGACAAGCCGCTACGAGCTAGTGTATTGTGGTTATGCTGGGATAACTCGACGCAAGATGCACATGATGCCCGGAGGAGGCCAACGCATTGAATCGACAAATAACGTGTGTCATTGTATTCGCATTAGTCGGATTACTTGTAGGACTCGCCCCGTTGAACACAACGGCGGCAGCCGGAACTGGGGGGAACGAACCTGCAATGGCCAAGTACGTGATATACATCAACTGGGACGCTTTCCGCCGCGACTACTACGATTGGGCAAACCAGCCCGGCAAGCCCGGCACTCCCAACCTCAACTACCTCATGAGTAGAGGCGTGTATTATCCGAACACTCTTAACGGATTCCCAAGCATCACAAACCCCATGCAGACCAGTATTGTGACAGGATCATGGCCCCGTACGCATGGGAATGTGTACCGCTACTATGATGCGGCCGCGAATGTGGGCGCTTCGTCAGGCCGCACAAACAACGCGGAGACGATCGCCGAGGCCGCGGCAGCGTCAGGCCTTGCCACTGCCTCAGTTCAGCAGTTCATGCTGCAAGACAGAGGCACATCAGCCTCTGATCCGCGGCATCTTTACATACAGCCGGGAGGCAGATTCGAGCTTCGCATATCCGAAACCATGAAGATGCTGAGGGGCGAGCCCGTAAGGAACACCGAGGGCAAGATGGTGTCTGTAACCGAGATCCCACGTTTCCTGGCCATTTATGGTGATGATCTGGACGCTGCCGGTCACAACGGCACCGGCTATGGGACGATTCCCTCACTCAACGTTGAGGCATGGACTGCCAAGATGATTGCCGAGCTCGTACGCCTGGACAAGGCGCTCGGAGTGCTCATTGACGGCCTACGCGAACTGGGCATATTCGAAGAGACCGCCATTGTTCTCACCGCCGACCACGGGATGACTCCATACTGGGGCAAATCAAGCCTGATGAAGCTGGTATCGATATTTACCAGCGCCAATCTGAAGGTAAAGATAGTTGAGAACGGAGTCCGGGCGCCCCAGGGCACCGATGTGGTGTTCGTAACATCTGGCCAGGCGGTGCAGATCTACCTCCGAAATGAAGTCAAGCCCGACACCATAGCCTCGCTGGCTACAGAGATCGCTTCCCAGCCGTACGTCGGCGGGGTGATGGATAGGGCAGCTCTCGACAAGGCCGGCGCCAGTGCGTCATCAGGCGATATGGTCGTATGGCCCGAGCCGCCCAACCACTTCAGCACAAAAGACATCAACTATGGCATCGCTGCGAACCACGACACTCGACACCCATCGTCCCATAACGTGTTTTTCCTTGTAAGTGGAGTCGCAGTGCGTCATGGCCTGGTGATCGACACACCCATCGAGATTATCGACGCTGCTCCCACCATGTCAGCGTTGCTTGGAATCAGGCCGCCGGCCAATGCTACAGGCAGGGTGCTGACTGAGGCGCTTCAGGCCGTGGCCGACCA
>DAOPWT010000151.1:0-4132 GCA_035351775.1 Bacillota bacterium
AGGAGAAGGCAGGCGCCATGTAGAAATTCCGAGTTTTAGGAACGTGCGCGTCGACTGCCTCGTCGCGGCGGGATGGTGAGTTGCATTGGATGTGATACTGGTGGCGGGCACGCCCGGGGACCTTCATGGCCTCGTGCGTCCGGTGGCCGAGAGGGTCGCAACTGTGATGTCGGTCGCTGATGCCTGGGTGTTCATCCCGCCGTCCTCCCATGCCGGCGGACGTGAGGCCAAGGTAGCCTCGTCGTACCTGGGCGTGCGGAGAGCCGTGGGCCCACTGGAGTCTCTTAAGTACCTTGCGGCGGGAGTCGCTCCCCGTGGGTTCGCCAGATGCGGGAAGGGCGTAGTAATTCATCTCGGGGGCGACCTCATCTACTCGATCGGCCTCGGCCGGCGGTTACGGTATCCTGTTTTTGCCTATACCGGTAGAGCTATGTCGGGCGCCAAATCCGTCTCCCTGTTCCTGGTCGAGGATGAGAGGGTTCAGGCTTCGCTCATCGCGCGGGGCGTGGATGCAGAGCGGATTAAGCTTGTGGGAAACCTGATCATCGATGGTGTTGGCGTCAGGCCAGGACGAGAAGAGGCCCGCGTGCGTCTCGGCATCGAACAGCACGGACGCTCCGTCATGCTTTTTCCGGGGCTCAGCCGGCGTGAAGTCTCGGTGACGGCTCCGTTTCTGTTTCGCGCGGCAGAGCTGCTTGCCCGCGTGGAACAGGATGTCAGTTTCACCATGTGCCTATCCCCGTTTGTGGGCACTGCCTCACTGGAACAGCTCTTCGCGCATACTAGGTATGCCGCGAGGATCGACGGGGCGGCAGCCCGCGTCGAAAAGAGCGCCGGTCCGCTCCAAGCGGTAACCGCGGAGGGCGTGCGAATCAGGATAGAGACGGTGCTCATGTACGAAGCCATGGCGGCATCTGATATCGCAGTATGTACGCCTGGCCCAGTCTGCGCAGAACTGGCTTACCTTGGCGTGCCGCATGTCGTGACGGCTCCCCTCAATGTGCCCGGCGCGGTAGCGGTACCCGGCGTATCCCCATTGCTATGTTCATTGCCTTTCATTGGAGAAGCCTTCCAAAGACGGGCTGTCGACCGTCTCAAAGCATCGTCGCGCTTTGTGTCCAGCGTGAACCAGCGAGCAGGTAGGATTATCGCACCGGAGATCGTGGGGCGTGTGCGCCCGGAGGATGTGGTGATCCCCTGCGTGGAATTGCTGGGAGAGGCTGCGCGGCGCGACAAGATGTCCAAGGAGCTGAGGGAAGCGGCTGGACTTGCAGGCGCAGCAGATCGGGTGGTTCAGGCCATCCAGCGAGTCGCGCTGTCCCAGCAATAACCGACAAGCCTCGCGCAACTTCTGTGCAGGTATATGGCGTGTACGTGTCGAAAAACCAGTAGAACGCTGACAACATCTCGCGGCACCCGGGAACCTTGTGATGGCAGGCTGCGTCTGTAACGGGTGAACGCTGGGGGTTCTGGGGGCGCCTGACATGGATACTCTCAAGCGCTCAGGTATTTGCGCTGCCGACCTCGTCAAGAGCTTCGCTGGACGGCGCGTCGTGGACGGCGCGAGCGTCTCTGTTGAGCTCGGTGAGATAGTGGGGCTTCTTGGGCCCAACGGCGCCGGGAAGACCACCACCTTCTACATGCTGGTCGGGCTTGAGCATCCGGACTCGGGGCGTATCAGCATTGGCGAGTCAGACGTCACCTCTGCGCCGGTGTGGGAGCGCGCGCGCCGCGGGCTTGGCTACCTAGCTCAGGAACCGTCGATATTCCGTCGACTGACTGTTGAGGCCAACATCATGTCGATCTTGCAGACGTCGGGCGCCACGCCTGCGACACGCGCGAGTCGACTTGAGTCACTGCTCGATCAGTTTGATCTGGCGCGCCTCAGGCGCCAGATGGGGTTCACCCTCTCAGGCGGTGAGCGCAGGCGGGTAGAGATAGCCAGAGCTCTTGCTGCATCCCCTAGCTACATGTTGCTGGATGAACCTTTCACAGGAGTCGATCCAATCGCTGTGGGGGAGCTGCAGGAGATTGTAGTCGGGCTGAAGCAGGCCGGTCTCGGAGTCCTAATCACCGACCACAACGTACGGGATACCCTGTCCATTGTGGATCGCGCTTATATCATGCACCAAGGGCGGATACTGGTGTCCGGAACCGCTCAGGAGATCTCGGACGATTCCAACGCAAGGCAGGTCTATCTTGGCGACAGATTCAGTCTCTGAGTCGTAGTCTTCCTTGTACCCGGGGGGATGTGCAGTGTATGGAGTAGCGCTCATAGTGGTACTTGCCATAGCGGGTGGCGTGATTGCCTATGCCGGCGACAGAATAGGCATGAAAGTCGGCAGGAAGCGCCTTTCCATTTTCGGCCTGAGGCCCAAGTACACCTCTATGATCATCACCGTCATCACCGGAGTAGTCATCGCCGGTTGTTCCATACTCCTGCTCTCGCTGGCATCGGAGAATGTCAGAAAAGCGCTGTTTCAGATACGCCAAATCCAAGAAGCCCTATCGACAACCCAGAGCGATCTCGAGGCCAAGCGCGCTGAGGCTGATATGCTGTCAAAGCAAGTGGGCGAGATCACCGGCGAATATGAGGAACTTCAGGCAAGGTTCGATGAGGCCAATCGGGAACTGGTACGCGTATCTGACGAGCGGACCCGGGCTGTAGGAGAGCTTGCCCGAGTCCAATCACGTCTGGGCGAGTCGGAGGAACGCCTTCGGGGAATAGAGGCGAGGTTCAAGGCAGCGACTCACGATCTGGGCATTGCCAATGCCGAGCTGGAGTCGGCACAAGCTGAAAGATCCAGGCTCGAACAGGAGAAGGCCGGGCTTCAGGCGAGTGTTGCTTCGCTCACCCTTACCAGGGACGAGCTGACTCGGGAGGTAGCAAGCCTGGAGAAGAAGGTGGAGGATATCAGGGTCAGCGCCGCAATGGCCCTGGCTGAGGCGGCGCAGTCGTCCCAAACATCCATGATCGGGCGAGTCATATTCCGTGCCGATGAGGTGGTGTTGGGGAAGGTAATTGATGCCTCGCAAGCAGCCGAATCCATCGATGAACAGGTGCGCGCGTTTCTGCTTGAGATCAATGACATAGCAGTTCGGCGTGGCTCCGGGCCTGCAGGCGACTCCCACCGCGATGATGGAGATACATCTGCCATCAGATTCGATCTGACCAACGCCTCGGCTGCTTTCGCCAAGATAATGGAGGCACGTGAGAAGGTAGTGCTGCGGGCGGTGTCCCCCGTAAACACTTGGTACGGGGGTGTGCTCCTGGTATCGCTACATGTGTTCCCGGAGAAGAAGATCTTCGACGCCGGGCAGGTCGTTGCATCCAGGGTGATCGACGGTACGGCCGGGATCGACAAGATCCAGGAGGGTCTGCTGGGCCTGATGGAAGATGTTAATAGCGCCCTTATGGCTGCGGGAATGCCCACAGATGAGGAAGGCAAGATCGGCACCATACTTACGGTGGCCGAGTTCGCGTCGGCGATTACGAGAGTTCTGTCAAACAAGGCGCCGGTCAGAGTCGAGGCCGTGGCGGAGCGCGACATCTGGCGGATCGACGGTCCCCTCTCTCTGAAGCTAGTGATCAGTCCTGTGTGAGCGTTCCAACATATCACAGCAGGCAAAAATCTTGCCTGTGGTGAAGGAGTTGAACTTGGTTTGGAGAATATCATCACGCAGGCCGAGTTTTAGCGATACCTGCGTTTTCATTCTTTGACTGGCGGCGAGTTGGAAGGAGGCGCCGCTGCCAACCACAGCGCCGGTTCTTCATACTGGCAATGGGGCTCACTTCTGCCGGGCGCCGAGGCGAGGAAACTAGAACACTCGTCAGGGCGACCCCGCTAGATGCGAGTTCTTAGCGTTAAGCACCAACTCGAGGGGGGAAGAGATTAATGAAAAGATTCCTGGCCATGCTTGTCAGCGCCGTGATGATCATTGGAATGGCGCTACCGGTGTTGGCGAGTCCCTTCTCTGATCTGCCCGATAGCCACTGGGCTGGCGACGCGGTGAAGATGCTTGCCGCGTTGGGGATAATCCAGGGATATCCGGACGGAACGTTTAAGGGACGCAACCAGGCAACGAGATATGAGGTCGCGCTCATGGTGGCCAGGGCGCTCGAGTATCTCGA
>DAOPWT010000152.1:0-2001 GCA_035351775.1 Bacillota bacterium
GGGGCGTCATCACGCCCGAGCAGGTGGACGCCATATCCCGCGGCAAGTGGGACGAGGCGCGCAAGGGCATGAGCCCGGCACTGGCTGCTCGCTTGGTGGAAATGGGCCTGACAGATGGAGAGGCGCAGGCTCTTCTCAGCCAGGACTGGGAGGCCCTCCCCGAACTGGGGCAGACCCGCCTCGCCCAGGCCCTGTCGGAGGAGGTCGGTGTATCGTCCGAGCTGATCGAGGCCGTGATGCGCCGCGACTGGAAGGCGGCGCGAAGCTACGCTGAGCTGGAAGCGGCCCAGATCCTGCTGTCGCGATTCCTGGATATGTAGCGGAGGCAGCATAATCTGGCGAATACTTGTCCGCGAAGCCGCCGCGCCGGAACAAACGGCGCGGCGGTATCGTCTCTACAAGTGCAAAAGGCAGCCTAACGTGTCTTCATGGATCCTGACTGGGCAATCTGGATATGGAATCTTACTACCGGGAGGGCGATACGATATGATCCGCCGTCGAGCAAGTCTCATTGCAATACTGGCCTGCGCGGCCGTCACTATCGGCCTGGCCTTGGCCGCGCACGGGCCCGCGCCGGCCCTGGCAGCGAAGGGCGATGGAAGATCGGTGGAGCTGACTATCTACAACTCCGATCTGGCCCTTGTGAAAGAGAAGCGGGCCATGGAAATCCCGGAAGGGCTGTCGACCATCATGTTCCGCGACATCTCCGCTCGGATCAACCCGGCCACCGTCAGCTTCTCGTCGCTGACCGCGCCGCAGGCAGTGCGGGTGCGCGAGCAGAATTTCGAGTACGATCTAGTGGAAGACGTTAAGCTCATGCGCAAGTTCGTGGGCGAACGCATCACCGTGCGCACAAGGAGCGGCGAGGTCTTCACAGGCTACCTGCTCACCGGGGCCCGTGGATCGTCCGCCTCCAATGTCGTGATGTCGTCAGGGCCCGACGGCACGGGGCAGGTATTCACAATATACCTTGGCGATGTGCAATCCGTGGAGTATCCCAGCCTCCCCGAGGGACTCATCACCCGGCCCACGCTGGCATGGCTGATGTCCAACACGTCAGGGGCAACCGCCCACGACGTGCTGGTCACCTACCTCACCGGCGGGCTGTCCTGGGCTGCCGACTACGTGGCAGTCATCGGCCCGAATGACGATGTCATCGATCTGCGTGGATGGGTTACCATCACCAATGAATCGGGCGCAGCGTTCAAAGACGCGAAGCTCAAACTAGTAGCAGGCGATGTTCATCAGGTACAGGAAGAGATGTACGACGTCGTCAGAGCCTCGGGAGCGAAACTCGCCATGGCCGAGGCGGCCCCGTCTTTTGAAGAGAAGGCTTTCTACGACTACCATCTGTACACGCTGCAGTACCCTACGACCCTCAAGGAAAACCAAGTCAAGCAGATCGAGCTGCTGGCTGCCGAGAGTGTGCCGGCCAAAAAGCTCCTGGTGTATGATGGAGCGCGGTTCGGGACGAAGGTCAACTCCATACTGGAGTTTTGGAACAAGCAAGACGGGAACCTGGGCATGCCGCTTCCCAAGGGAGTTGTCCGCGTCAGCAAGATGGATACCGACGGCTCCCTGGAGTTCATCGGCGAAGACAAGATCGACCACACTCCCAAAGACGAAAAGGTCCGCATCACACTGGGATCGGCTTTCGACGTAGTGGGCTCACGCACCCAAGTCTCCACCAAGCGCATCTCCGACAAAGTGCGGGAGGAGACCTGGAAGATCGAAGTGCGCAACCACAAGGAGCAACCCGTAGAGGTTACGGTGCTTGAGCGAATGTGGGGCGCCACAGCGTGGGAGATCACGACCGCCTCTGCGAAATGGAACAAGCTGGACTCTCAAACGGCAGAGTTCCCAACAAAGATCGCCGCAGGGGGCACAGCCACGATAACGTACACCGTGAGATATTCATACTAGCCTTTTGGCCTCGATCCCAGAGGGCAAACGCCAACGCGCGCACACAGAATCCAGTCGCACCAGAGCGAGCCGTACCAG
>DAOPWT010000152.1:2101-4092 GCA_035351775.1 Bacillota bacterium
AGCCGTACCAGTACTACCCCCAAGGCAAGGCCGCCGATTGACTCGGCGGCCTTATCCTTTCTCTGATTCGCCGCACCGGAGAAAAGCGCAGCTGATGGCTTTGCGGGGAACGCCATACCCACATCTACCAGCTGTTTTTATGATCCTACCAAGGGCTTGCACTGCTGCCGACAACCACGCACGACACACATTTTCGTGGTATGATAGTGATACTTGGCGGATCGAACAAGTTTTCGCACAAGACGGGAGGCAGTGCAATGATCCCTATTCCGGACTCTGTTCTAGATCGCAAGATGTCGCTCACTCCTGAAGCGATCACGATTCTGGAAAGCAGATACCTGCTTAAGGATAAGGAAGGCAACATCATCGAAACCCCCGAGCAGATGTGCCTCCGGTTGGCCCGGGAGGCGGCGCGAGCCGGAGTCCGGTATGAGGGAACCCGCGAGACCGAAGACGAGCGCGTCAGTCTATTCTACTGGCTGCTGGTGGACGGGCTGTTTTCGCCTAACTCTCCCACCTGGATGAACGCGGGCACCGCGAACTCGCAGAACGCAGCCTGTTTCGTCCTGCCAGTGGAAGATTCCCTGCCGCAGATCTTCGACGCAGTGCGAGGCGCCGCCCTGATCCATCAGTCCGGCGGCGGAACGGGATTCGACTTTTCGAGCCTAAGGCCCAAAGGCGACGTCGTGCGCTCTACAGGCGGAGTCGCATCGGGCCCGGTATCATTCATGTCGGTTTTCAACGCGGCCACTGAAACAATTAAGCAGGGTGGCAAGAGGCGCGGCGCCAACATAGGCATACTCCGAGTCGACCATCCGGATATCGAGAGCTTCATCACATGCAAGGAAGACAACGCGGCGCTTTCCAACTTCAATATCTCAGTGGGCATCACCGACCGCTTCATGCAGGCGGTCGAGGACGACGCCGAATATGAGCTGATAAACCCGCGTTCGAGAAAGGCGGTCGGGGCGAAGCGCGCCGGCGACGTCTTCACCAAGATAGTCAACCACGCATGGCGCAACGGCGAGCCGGGCGTGGTCTTCTTAGATAGGCTGGAAGAGGGCAACCCCACCCCCGCCCTGGGGCGCATCGCGGCCACCAACCCCTGCGGCGAGCAACCGCTGCTGCCATATGAAGCCTGTCATCTCGGCAGCATCAACCTGCAACGCATGTACAGGGAAGAGTCTTTGTCAGACGAAGACGTGCTGAGCGAGCTATCCTTGAGTGATAGTTTTGCAGAGGTGTGTCACAACGTGCTGGCAGCCGAGATGCGCCACATTGACTGGCAACTGCTTCGCACGGCAGTTCACGGAGCCCTGGACTTCCTGGACTCAGTAATAGACGTAAGCGAGTACCCTCTGCCCGAGATCAGCCAGATGGTGAGAAGGACACGCAAGATCGGACTTGGCTTCATGGGCCTAGCCGACCTGTTCATCCTGCTTGGAGTGACGTTTGCCTCAGAAAAAGCAGAACTCCTGGCAGAGCTGGTGTCGAAGTTCATCACTCACGAGGCGCGGCTGAAGTCGCAGCAGATGGCTGTGGAGCGCGGCCCTTTCCCTGCTTTCGCCGAGAGCCGGTACGCAGAGATGGGCGAGCCTCCGATGCGAAATGCCACCGTTACCACTGTTGCTCCTACCGGCACCATAAGCATGGTAGCCAACGCATCGTCGGGCTGTGAACCCCTCTTTGGAGTCGCCTTCACCAAACAGAACGTGCTGTGCGGCAAGTCACTCACGCAGGTGAACTCGCTCTTCCTCGACGATGCGAAGAAGCGTGGGATCTACTCTTTAGAGCTCATGGAGAGGATCGCCGAAAACGGGGGTTCGCTTTCAGGCATCTCCGGGATTCCCGACGACATGGTCGCGCTCTATCGTACAGCGTTGGAGATACCCTGGGAGTGGCATGTCCGCATTCAGGCGGCAGTGCAGCGCGGCATCGACAACGCGGTATCCAAAACGATCAACCTGCCGGGCAATGCAACCCCCGACGAT
>DAOPWT010000153.1:0-4081 GCA_035351775.1 Bacillota bacterium
GTCAAGCGCGTGGCCAGGGAACTCAAGGACGGTCACGTGGTTAACCTCGGAATCGGCCTCCCGACCCAGGTTGCAAGACATCTTCCGGAAGATGTGCAAATCGTGCTTCAATCCGAAAACGGTTTTGTGGGCCTCGGTAATCCGCCCGCGCCCGGAGAAGAAGATATGGACATCGTGAACGCAGGCGGTCAGCCTGTGTCGATCAACCCAGGCGGCGCATTCTTCGACTCTGCCATGTCATTTGCCATCATCCGAGGCGGGCACGTGGATGCCACAGTCCTCGGCGGTCTGCAGGTCGATGAAGAAGGCAACCTGGCCAACTGGGCTACTCCCGGCAAGGTATTCGGCATGGGAGGCGCCATGGACCTCGTAGTTGGCGCTAGGCGGGTGATCGTGGCGATGGAGCACCGGACCAGAGATGGCAAGTCCAAGGTCCTCAAGAATTGCACATTGCCCCTAACGGCTGTCAAGGAAGTGGACCTCCTCGTAACCGATATGGGCGTCATCGAATTCACACCCGATGGGCCCGTCCTGCGCGAAGTCGCACCCGGGGTTACTGTGGACGACATGATCGCTGCAACTGAGGCAGCGCTCATCGTGCCTGATGATGTGGGAGTCATGCAGGTGTAGGCACCAGCAGATTCAGGCACCGGCAGGTTCAGGCACATGCAGGGGCTGGGCATACACACAGGAATCCCAAGCTCAGCGTAGCTAGCTGGCGGCGGTCCCCGTCCTTAGTTAGGCGGGGTCGCCGCCGTTCGTTCGTCGTAGACATGGCGCACCGCTACGCGAGCAAGTAGACAAAGTAGAAGTGGCTCAAGCTGCCCAATATGATGAGGATGTGGAATATCTCGTGAAACCCCAACCACCCGGGGATCAGGTTTGGCCTCCTGAGGCCGTATATCACTGCGCCGACTGAGTAGAAAACTCCTCCTGCAAATAACCACACAAGCCGGCGAAGACCCACTGTACGGGCCAGCGGGACTATGGCGAAGACGCATATCCACCCCATGAGGAGGTATATGCCGGTGTATGCCCATCTTGGAGCGTTCAGATAGAACACTTTGAAAAACACGCCTGCGACAGCCAATGACCAGATGACAGCGAGCATGGCATATCCCCCTGGGCCCCTGAGCGCGATGAGGCAGATCGGGGTGTAGGTTCCTGCTATGAGAACGAAGATCATTATGTGATCTAGCTTGCGCAGCACAACTTCTGCCCGCGTGGATACATTGAGAAGATGATATGTGGCGCTCGCCGAGTACAGCAGAATCAGGCTGCCGCCGAATATTGCGAACGATACGATCTGCCACGGGTCGTGGTTGCCCAAGCCGACCCGCAGAAGCACCACGAGCCCTACAACAGACAGCGCGGCGCCTGCAAGATGACTGAGCCCGCTGGCCGGGTCCTTCAGCACATGCGACAACGCACTTCCTCCTCTGTGCTCCCTACATGCGATAACACGTTAATTCGCCTGTGTCCCTCGCCGTCTTCATCGACAGCGCAACGCGTCCTCGCTCCTTGTCTACTGATAGCACACGTACACACACTATGTCTCCCACACTCACAGCATCCAGCGGATGCCGCACGAAAGTGTCGCTCAGCTCCGAGATGTGCACCAACCCATCCTGCTGCACTCCGATGTCGACGAACGCGCCGAAGTCGACCACATTCCGCACCGTGCCCTCGAGCGTCATCCCCGGGTGCAGATCATCCATGGTGAGCACATCCGTCCGCAAGACCGGTTGAGGCATTTCATCCCGCGGATCCCGCCCCGGTCGCTCCAGCGCCTCCACGATATCCTGCAGCGTCGGCACGCCCACGCCGAGCCGCGCAGCCCATCCCGAAAGAACCTGAGATTCGTTCCCGCCATCAATCTTCAGTGAGTCAAGAGCCTCGCGTAACTCATGCTGCCGCCGGGAGCCGGCGCCTCTGCCCACGTCGTCCACTGAAAATCCGAGTTCAGTCAGCAATCGCTCCGTGATCAAGTAGGACTCCGGGTGGATGGGCGTGTTGTCCAGCGGGTTTGCGCCATCGGGAACTCGCAAGAACCCTGCACATTGCTCGAAGGTCCTAGGGCCAAGGCGGGGGACGGACATCAGGGCCGAACGGTCAGAGA
Source organism: Bacillota bacterium (assembly GCA_035351775.1). Classification (GTDB taxonomy): domain Bacteria; phylum Bacillota; class DTU025; order DTU025; family DTU025; genus UBA5389. The sequence goes on from DAOPWT010000153.1 coordinate 2,120, forward strand.
ATGGGCCGTCTGCCTCGCGCTTCTTCACAATGTTGCTCGACACCGCCTTGCTCAGCCCCGCTACATATGACAGGAGCGCGGCCGACGCCGTGTTCAAGTCGACACCCACGCGGTTCACTGCCGACTCCACAACTCCGCTCAATGTCGATACCAGTTCCCCCTCGGCCACATCGTGCTGGTACTGCCCCACTCCGATCGCCTTGGGCTCGATCTTCACCAGTTCAGCCAGGGGATCCTGCAGACGCCGCGCGATCGAGATCGCGCTGCGTTCTGACACATCCAGCCCCGGGAACTCTTCGCGAGCAGTTGCCGATGCTGAGTATACCGAGGCGCCGGCCTCGCTCACAATCGCGTATGCCAGCGACTGCGAGCGCGCTGACCTCTGGATTAGCCCTGCAATGAACGCCTCTGCTTCGCGAGACGCTGTGCCATTGCCGATGGCGATCAGGTCGACGCCGTGGCGTTCTATCATCGCCAGCAGCACTCGCTCAGCTTCTTCGACGCGTCTTTGAGGGGGCGTTGGGTAGACGACTGCCACCTCAAGCAGCTTGCCTGTGGCGTCGACCACCGCAATCTTGCAGCCCGTACGGTAGGCAGGGTCTACACCCATCACCACCTTGCCGCGAGTCGGCGGCGTGAGCAGCAAAGACTTCAGGTTAGCCCCAAACACCCGGATAGCCTGGGCATCCGCCTGCTCCGTCAGAGCATGGCGCACATCCCGCTCCACCGCGGGCGCGAGCAGACGGGTGTAGGCATCCGCTGCTGATGACGCGAGTTCGGGGTCGGCGGGGCTAGTTGCTCTGCACGCATCGGCAGCACCATCAGAACCAGTAGCGCCGCCCTCGCGCGCCAGCCATCGACGGAGGTATTCCAGCACCTGCTCAGCGGGGACTTCTATCTTGACTCGGAGGGCCTTCTCCCGCTCGCCCCGGTTGATCGCCAGCACTCGATGAGGACGGATTCGGGCCACAGGCTCGCTATACGCGTAGTACTGCTCGTACGGCGTGCGCGCCGCCGAATCAACTGCCTCAGCGAATATCGTCCCGTTTCTGGTCGTCCACTGGCGCACCCATGAACGCACCTCCGGATCATCGGCCACAATCTCCGCAATGATGTCGCGAGCCCCCGCCAAAGCCTGGTCGGCCGTATCCACCCCGCGGTCAGCATCCACGAATTCGCCGGCCCGCTGCAGCGGATCTCCCGTCGCCGGTCGCGACATGAGCCAGGCAGCCAGCGGTTCCAGGCCGCGCTCCCGGGCTATGCCGGCACGTGTCCTGCGTTTCGGACGAAATGGGCGGTATATGTCGTCCACTCGCTGGAGTGTGGTGGCAGCCTCCAGCGCCTGTGCGATTTCGGGAGTCAGGGCGCCCTGTTCGTCAATGAGCCGAATCACCTCGGCCCTGCGGTCCGCGAGGCTCCGCAAGTATTCCAAGCGCTGCCGAATGGCGCGCAAGACCTCTTCATCGAGCCCTCCGGTCTGTTCTTTGCGGTAGCGAGCCAGGAATGGAATGGTGTTTCCCTCATCCAATAGCCGCACAACACTCTCCACATGCGGGCGGGAAACTCCCAGTTCGCGGCAGATTGCGGCTGCAATCTGCCCCTCGACCCCTGCTTTCGCACCAGCTTCCGCTCCGGTCTCCACTTTCTGCATAAGTCCTCCTAACATGCCGCGCGCTTTTGAATCAGCAGTTCCTCTTCATCATTGATCAGCCAGATATGCACTACGACATGATACTTGCCCGTAATCCGCAGTAGGCTGCGCAGCTATTCTATCACAGCGGACCACCACGTTCACGACCTACCCGAGCATAGCCGAGCATACCGGAATCGACCCGAACCGAATTCTGCAGCATTTGTCGTCATCACCGCAAAATCACCCGATCGGGCGATTTCGACGTGCGGCTCATGGTAGTAATCTAGGTGCTGCCAGGTATGAAATGGGGTCGAGCCCCGAAAGGTGGA
>DAOPWT010000154.1:0-4081 GCA_035351775.1 Bacillota bacterium
CGAGCGCCGCCTCAGCCTGGTCGTACAGGTTCAGGTAGTCGCGTCGGCTGCCCCAGCCATCCACCATGTATGAAGCTTTCATCATCATCGCCAGGGCCCTGGAGCTGAAGTAGGAGTCTATCCGCTCTCTGGCGACACCCAGGGTGGGCGCGGGCCGAGCGCCGTCCGGCCATACGACTGCAGCGCCGTCCACCACGGGCAGGGCTTTTCGCATGCTCATTATGCACACGTCTGCAGCCGGAGCTGAGCCAAGAGCCGAGCCTGCGCAGGAATCGGCAACCGCCGGCCAGGGGCAATCGTTCAGCAGGCTATGCGTAGCGTCGTACACGACACGCGCGCCCGTCTGCCTGATGCGGCAGATAGCGCGCGCACTGTCGCCCGATGGGATAAGACCGAAGTAGTCGATGATCACCGCCGCCGCCCGAGCCCCGAGCATTCCGGCCTTGTGCTCAAGGTCTTCCCAGTCCACCGCCAGGTCGGCATCGACTCGGTAATACTCGATCCTCACTCCCATCCTGCGAAAGGGCATGAGTATCGAGTAGCACAGGTAAGAGGGGAGCAGCACGGTGTCTAGGCCGCGCCCCGCATGCAGCAGGTTCAGCCATACGTTTAGATAGGCAGTGCGTCCGCTCGACAGAAGGAGTGTGGGATACCCCCGGGACCAGCCGTCGATTAGGTCCGCCACACTTGCCTCACCGTCTGGAGCGCGGCCGATGTCAGCGAAACAGAATTCCCCGCCTATCTCCATTCACATGCCCCTTCCAGTATCAGGCGCTCCCGAGATACGCAGCCTGGACCCGAGAGTCTTTTGCCAGTTCGGCGGCGGATCCCTGCAGGGCTATGCTGCCGGTTTCGAGCACGTAAGCACGGTTCGCCACTGCCAGCGCCATAGAGGCGTTCTGCTCTACCAGTAGGATCGCAGTGCCCGACCGGTTTATCCTCACTATCACCTGGAAGATCTCCTTCACGAGAAGCGGGGCAAGCCCCATTGATGGCTCGTCCAGCAAGAGCAGGTCGGGCCTAGACATCAGGCCCCTCCCCATCGCCAACATCTGCTGCTCGCCGCCGGACAACGTCCCGGCCGCTTGAGAACGTCTCTCCCGAAGCCTGGGGAAGAGCTCGAACACCATCTCAAAGTCCCGCTTTATCTCGGCCTTGTCGTGCCTGAGGTACGCGCCGAGCTCTAGGTTGTCCATGACCGTCAGGTTGGGGAAGATCCTCCTCCCCTCAGGCACTTGCGATATCCCCAGGTCCACAAGCTTGTGAGCAGGCAGCGAGCACAGATTCACCTGTCGCCCCGCCGCGTCGGCTTTGCCGGTCGCCGGCGGAACCCAGTACGACATAGAACCATCCGTAGGACGTATCAGGCCGGATATGGTCCGGAGGACAGTGCTCTTCCCAGCGCCGTTTGCACCGATCAAGGTAACGATCTCGCCGCCATCTACATTGAACGAGATGCCTTTCAGCGCATGGATGGCGCCGTAATGAACGTGGAGATCCTGAATATCCAGGAGCATCAGACCGCCTCCTCTCCCAGATACGCCTCGATGACGCGTCTGTTCTTGACGATCTCGGCAGGAGAGCCGTCGGCTATGACGATGCCGTAATCGAGGACGACTATGCGCTGACACAGCTTCATCACCAGGTTCATGTCGTGCTCGATCAGGAGAACAGTCAGATCGAATCTTTCGTGAATCCACCTGATCAGCTCGAGAAGTTCCTGAGTCTCCTGAGGGTTCATGCCCGCCGCGGGCTCATCGAGCAGCAGCAGTCGGGGCTTCGTGGCCAGAGCGCGGGCCATCTCAAGCCGTCTCTGGGCACCGTACGGAAGCTTGCCGGCGATCTCCGATGCCCGGTCTTCCAGCCCGAAAAGCCGAAGGAACTCCATGGACTTGCGGCGTATCTGGTCCTCCTGATCCGAGTAGCGCCCCGCCCGGAGAACCGCCTCAGTCATGGAGTACGGTCGCTCTCCGCGAAACGCAATACGCACATTGTCCAGAACTGAGAGATTGCTGAAAAGACGGATGTTCTGGAATGTGCGCGCAATACCCATGTCGTTGATCTCTGACGGTTTCCGCCTGGTGATGTCCTCTCCCATGAAGTGGATCCGCCCGCTCGTGGCTTCCGCAAGGCCTGTTATCATATTGAAGACAGTGGTCTTGCCTGCGCCGTTGGGCCCGATCAGACCCACCAGCTCGCCCTGGCGGAGTGTCATGCTGAAGTCAGACACCGCCCTGAGCCCTCCGAAATCCATGGATACGCGCCTAGTCTCAAGCACAGGAGGCGGGCCGTCGCCCGTCACCGTAGCCTGCCCGCCCGTATCGGGTGCGGGGCGCTCGTTGGCAAGCCCGAGTTGACGGAAGTTGAACTCGGCGGTGCCCATAAGGCCCCTTGGCCTGTACAGCATCATCAGGATCAGCATGAGGGAGTAGATGATCATCCTGTAGTCGGCAAAGGCGCGCAAGATCTCAGGAAGGAACGTCACGACGAAAGCCGCCAATACCGTTCCAGTGATGCTGCCCAGCCCTCCGAGGACTATGATCACCAGAGCCTCGATTGACTTCATGAAGTCGAATTGACTCGGGTCGATGAAGGTTATCTTGTGTGCATACAGGCCTCCTGCGACGCCCGCGAAGAAGGCCCCCACTACGAACGCCATTATCTTATTGCGGGTCGTATCGACCCCCATGGTCTCGGCAGCGGTTTCGTCTTCGCGTATCGCCACCAGAGCCCGCCCCTGCCTCGACCAGATCAGGTTCCTCACCACAACTACCGTCGCCGCCGCTATCACGTACACCCACAGGAATGTCGTACGCGCCGGGATGCCCGGCAGCCCTCTCGGGCCGCCCACTACGTCCAGGTTGAGTATGATCACTCTGATGATCTCGCCGAATCCCAACGTAGCGATGGCTAGATAGTCGCCTGCCAGCCTCAGTGTGGGGATGCCTACCACCAGGCCGCCCAAGGCCGCAGCGATTCCGCCTGAGAGCAGGGCGAGGGCAAACGGCATGCCCATCAGCTTGGTCATGGACGCAGCCACGTAGGCGCCTATGGCCATGAAGCCCGCATGCCCCAGGGAGAACTGCCCGGTGAACCCGTTTATCAGGTTCAAGCTGACTCCCATGATGACGTTTATCCCAACCCAGATCAATATCTGCAGGTAGTAGTCATTGATCAGAATGTCCGCACTGTGCAGGCCCACTACGAGGAAGTACCCCGCCGCGAGTCCTCCGAGTGTCACAGCGGCGCGCGCAAGGCGCTTGCCATCAGTCGCCTTTGCCTCAGTCATCTTCGCCCACCTACACTTTCTCCCTGACGGCCCGCCCAAGCAGACCCGCAGGTTTGAATAGTAGGATGACGATCAGAATCGCGAAGGCTATTGCGTCCTTCATCATAGACGACACGAACGCTATCACGAAGACCTCGGCGACTCCCATTATCAGCCCGCCCAGCATGGCGCCTGGCACTATGCCGATGCCGCCCACAACCGCCGCCACGAAGGCTTTTAGCCCGTACATGGTGCCCATCGTCGGGGAAATACGATTGTAGTAGAATCCCACCAGCATCCCGCCTGCGGCCGCCAACGCGGAGCCCAACGCGAAGGTCACGCTGATGACCATGTCCGCGTCGATTCCCATTAGCCTCGCCGCATCCTTGTCGAACGAAACAGCCCGCATCGCCTTACCGATCTTGGTTCGGTAGACGATCAGGCTGATCAGCACCATGAGCCCAACGGCCAGCGCCAACATGATGAGCTGCACGTTCGACACTACTACGCCGCCCAGGTCCCACACTACGGTATTCATTATCCGTGGGTACGGCCTGGGCCTGGCCTCGAAGAACTTCAGCCCCAGGTTCTGAAGAAGCAGCGACACCCCGATCGCAGTTATGAGCGACGCGATACGCGGCGCCTGCCTGAGAGGCTTGTATGCCAAACGCTCGACTGCCATGCCCGTCATTGCCGCGAGGATCATCGTCAGAGGCAGAGCAAGCGCAAACGGTATGTTGAACATTGTGATGGCGAAATAACCGTAGTAAGCCCCCAGCATGAATATGTCGCCATGGGCGAAGTTGATCAGAC
>DAOPWT010000155.1:0-2341 GCA_035351775.1 Bacillota bacterium
TGGGCAAATGCGATGAGATCATCTCGATCCATCTCACATCCAAAGGCAGCGGCACTTGTCAATCTGCCAGGCTGGCATCACAGATGATCGAGGGAGTTCGCATCACGATTGTCGACACCCTCACTGCCAGTATGGGTACTGGCCTCATTGTCATGGCAGCGGCTGAGGCAGCCTATCACGGATGCGGGCATGAAGAGGTGATGCGCGTCATACAGCGCGGCATGGACACGACCAGCGTGTTCGTGGCATTGCCTACGCTGAAGTACCTGCGGCGAAGCGGGCGCGTTCCGCAGGTACAGGCATGGGTAGCCGGGCTGCTTTCGATCCATCCCATCCTCGGCGTGCGCGATGGCATGGTCGAGGCGGTTGAGCGAGTGCGGACTTTCCGCGGGTGCGTGCGCCGTGTGGTGGAAATGGCTTCGGAAAGCTGCCTGGGGAGGGCATCGCGCATGGTGGTCATGCATACCAATGCCCCAGACGAGGCGCGAGCTCTGCTTGAGCAAGCCGGGCAGGCCATCAAGTTCGATGAGTCGTACTTTTCCGAGATGGGAGGATCCATGGCCGTGCATGGCGGCCCCGGAATGCTGGGGATAGCAGTGACCCAGGCGTGAACATGAAGTCGCAGGGTAGCTTGCGTATCAGGGCAGTGAAGGGTATAATACGATTGTACAGTCGAATACGGGTGTGTGTGCGCCTATAGCTCAGTGGATAGAGCACCGGCCTCCGGAGCCGGGTGCGCAGGTTCAATTCCTGCTAGGCGCGCCATTATTGTTGAAGCCCTCTCTGTGTCGAAGCATTCGTGCGTCGACTGCGGGAGGGCTTCAAATATCGTAATGTTCGGGCCAATGCTGTAAGTATCCCCCCAATAGGGGCGCGCAATCGCGCCCACCCGACAACATTCGACCCAAAACCCTACTGATATGTCGAGAAACATGGCAAATTGATGTTATAAATTGTAGCTTGTGGGGAGGAGTCTCATTCGAGCCGGAGAATTGTTCAGTTGCGATAATCGACGGCACTCCAGTAGGTACGCGAATTTGGGGGGAATTAGCTTGACGAGGGAGAAGACCAGGGTTCTGGTAATCGAGAACAATAAGGACCTCTGCGAGGTGATCGAGGCTCTCCTTCGGGACGAGGAGGACATGGAGCTCGTGGGTGTGGCGCACGATGGGGTGCTGGGTCTAGATATGATCGCCCAGACTAGGCCGGATGTTGTTCTTCTGGACATTATCATGCCTTATCTTGACGGAATGGGCGTACTGAGCCAGCTGGATGATCTTGGACTTGAGCGGCGCCCCAGGATCGTGGTGTTGTCGGCCTTCGAAGAGGAAGACATGGTGCGCAGGTGCGCGCGGCTGGGCGCCGATTACTATCTGCTCAAACCGTTCGATCGTGACAATCTTATAAGCCGCATACGACAGGTCGGCCAGGTGGAGCCGGTCCAGGCGAAGCCCAAAACTGATAGGGCCTATGCTGCACGTGAGCGCCCTCGAGAGCGGGAAGCCGACCGCAGGCCGAGGGGCGCGCAGTTCGACCTGGAGACTGAGGCGACCCGAATTCTGTACAACCTCGGAGTGCCGACTTACTTCAAAGGGTATTGCTACATAAAGGAAGCCATTGTCCTTGTCACCAAAGACATTGGCCTTCTGGGCGCAGTGACGAAGTCCCTCTATCCGAAAGTGGCTGAGAAGTACCAGACTACCCCGCTTATAGTGGAAGCTGCCATTCGATACACAATCCAGAAGACATGGAAGCAGGGCAACCCTGACTGTATCAACAAGGTATTCGGATATGCCGTCAATCTGCGCAATGGCAAGCCGCCCACCAATTCGTTCTTCATTGCCAAGATCGCTGAAGAACTTCGGCTGGAAATGCTGGAGCATGCGCAGTAGAAACCAGCCAATACGTATGCGCAAGCGCGAGCGGCGGACCCGATCATGGGATCCGCCGCTTTACGTGGCGTTTGCCCTTTCACGTGATTGCGGACCAGTACATAGTGTAGTATAATCCCACTTGGACTAAGAGGCATGATCAGTCTTTCTTGCCCAATCTGGGGGTGTGGCCGCATGAGCATTGAGGCGCTAGACCGTATCCGAGCTGTCGAGCAGGAAGCTGATGAGATCGTCCGGAAAGCCCACGACGAGGCAAAGGCGCGCATGGCCCGAGCCGAACTTGATGGAAGGCGCGTTGTGCAGCAGGCGGAGGAGAAGGCGCGTATGGAAGCGGAGGAGATCTCCTCGGCCTCCAGGGCTCGTATCGAGGCTGAAGCCTGCGAAGCGAGGAAGGTAATTGCCCAGCGCGTGGACGGAGTGAACAGCACCGCGAAGGCCAACTGGGAGAA
>DAOPWT010000155.1:2441-4080 GCA_035351775.1 Bacillota bacterium
GCGGAGAACGCCCATCGTATCTACGCCATGGCGAGGGCGGTCGAGCAGTCGCTGGCCGACTTGGCTGCCGCCGAAACGCGTATCCTCACATCCTGCGAGCAGCTGGAGCCGTGGACGGAGCTGCGCGTCCCTGTTGAGCAGGTAACTGCGGGCCGGTACGTGGGCCTGGCCTTGGGCACAGCTGAGCCGCGTTCATACGAGGCTGCGCTGGGCGATGCGGCCGCAGCAGTAGACGGCTTATCGTGGGAAGTTGTCGCCGCCGAAAAGGACAAGGTCCGCCTCATGGTTGCGTACCCGATGTCGGCTGCTGATGATGCAATTCGTGCTCTGGCACAGGCCGGGTTCGCCAAGGTGAGCTTCGAGCAGTACAGCGGTATTCCTTCCGATATTATCGCCCAGCTGGAGGCTGATCTCCGATCGATCGAGGCGCAAAGAGCCCAGATCGAACGGGACATCGACGCTTTGGTGGAGGAGAGGCCGCGCGCATTCGCGCTATACGACTTCTTCGCGCTGGAGCGCGCCCGGCTGGATGTGACCCACAAGTTCGGCGGCACAGAGCGCACATTCGTTGTCGAAGGATGGGTGCAGCTTGCGAACTTGCAGGAGTTTCGCACGGCCATAGAGCAGATTGCCGACGATATCGTGGTACTTGACCGGCCTCCTGGCGAAGACGAGGAACCGCCGGTGGAGCTGGAAAACAACAGATTCGCCTCGGCCTTCGAGCCCGTCACCAAGATGATGGGCTATCCTAGGCAGGGTTCGCTGGACCCCAGCCCGTTTCTAGGGCCATTCTTCTTGGTGTTCTTCGGGTTGTGCATGACCGACGCCGCGTACGGCATCGTCATCGCCGCCCTGGCATACTGGCTGATAGGGCAGACCCGCGCCCGCGGCATGGGGCGGCAATTCCTGAACCTGCTCATCATGAGCGGGCTGGCTACGGTGTTCGTCGGCGCAATGCTCGGAGGCTGGGCGGGCGATCTCCTACAGCGCCTTTTCGGATGGCGCACAGCGATCCTGTTCGACCCCATGGAGGAACCTACTAAGTTCCTCATTCTCTCGTTCGCGCTCGGCGTGATCCAGATCTACACAGGCATTATCCTCAAGGCGTACGATAACATCCGGCGAGGCGACTGGCTTTCGGCCATATTCGACCAGGTATTCTGGCTTGTGTTTCTCACAAGTATCGGCTTGGCGCTCGGAGGAGGGTACCTAGGTCCGAATGGGCCCGCAATCGCGTCAGCGGGGCAGAAGCTTCTGCTGGCGTCGGCCATAGGCCTTGTGTTGACGCAGGGCAGGCATCACAAGAATCCTCTGATGCGCATCGGCTCCGGCCTGCTGTCGCTGTATAACACGACCGGATACATGAGCGACATAGTGTCGTATGCAAGGCTGTTTGGCCTTGGGTTCACCAGCACGGTGTTGGCGTCGGTTATGAACGACCTCATGCTGAGGCCTGCCGGGATACCCGTCATAGGGCCGATCATTGCCCTGATTGGCCTGGTCTTCGGCCACTTGTTCAATATACTTATCAACATTATAGGCGCTTACGTCCACTCCAGCCGTCTGCAGTACGTGGAGTTCTTTGGCAAGTTCTTCGAGGCTGGAGGGCGCAGATTCATGCCGTTCGGCATGTCTACAA
>DAOPWT010000156.1:0-2632 GCA_035351775.1 Bacillota bacterium
GCCGAGTCAGGAATTGCGCCCTTCCCGGCGATATGCTAGAATTGAAACGCGCCGCAAGCGCGGCGCTGCGATGGGGCGTAGCCAAGCGGTAAGGCACGGGACTTTGGATCCTGCATTCGGAGGTTCGAATCCTCCCGCCCCAGCCATATTTGGGCCACAGAGCAGAAATGTCAAATGTCCGGCAGGGCAACAGCCCTGCCGTTTCCATTGCTACTTCACTACTTACTACTACTTACTAGTCAACCCGCCTACTCCTACTCAACCCACGCGATGGCTTCAATCTCAATCTGGCCGTTCTTCGGCAGTCTAGCCACTTGGAAAGCCGAACGGGCAGGCGGATCAGTTTTGAAGTACGAGGAATATACCTTGTTCATCGCCGCAAAGTCGTCCATGTCGGCCAAGAACACAGTTGTCTTCACTACCGAATCCATACTGATGCCCGTCTGTGCCAGAATTGCCTTGATGTTATCCAAGCACCGCGCTGTCTGCTCCTCAATCCCGCCCTCTACAAATGTGCCCGTAGCAGGGTCCAACGGCAGTTGCCCTGACACGAATAACAGATTGCCTACGCGAATGCCCTGGGAATACGGACCGACAGCCGCAGGAGCGGCATCAGTGCGAACAGCACTTTTCACAGATATCCCTCCACTGCCTTTGGCCTGAGCCGATAGCTCTAGCCTCTACCATGTCTTTCAGCGCCTCACGGCAGAACGCGGCAGGCCAATTCGTAGTCGCTGGGCTTGTCGACATCCACTCCGATCTCGGCGTAGGGGACGATTACTCCCCTGCCCACGATATCTAGCCATGTTTTGGCCTTCCGCTCTACGTCCGCTATGGTAAGGCGCCCAATCAGGTACTTGATAATGAACGGCAATCCAAGCATGGACAGCAGGGCAAGGGGCTTCTTCCTCATGTCCAGAGCCTGCCGGATCACCTCGCAGTTGCGCCTGACTACATCAGGCTCGACCATGAAGGCGTTTCCCCCCGTTACGACCGCGTCAGCCATGTTTATGTATGTCCGCTGCACCCCGGGGAACCGGGCTTCATTCACCGATTGGGGGACAAGTGAGTAGTGGACTTGCGCCGGATTCTCCTCGCACAGCCTGATGAACCCATCAAGCGCCTCGCCCGTGATGAAAGGTATGTCGGAAGACAGGGCCAGCGCTTTCTTGGAATCGGGAACCTGCTCGATTCCAGCCATGAGATTATCGATCATGCTCCCGCGTTGCTCAACAAGGACGACTCTGTTGCGCTGTGCATCCGGAAGGCTCTGAACGATGTCGCGAAGGGCATCGACAGGCCCGACTATGATGATCCGATCTACGCGCTCTGCCAAAAGCACTCCCTCAAGTACCCATTCCAGCATGGTCTTTCCGTTGATGAGAATCAGCGCCTCATATTCCGCTCCCGAAACCTCGGCAAGACGTCCCCTGTTGTCGGCTCCCGCCATAATGACTGCATCCGCGCGCATTGCCATCGTCAATCTCATCTCCCCTCAATAGGGATTGGGTCGCTCAGCTCCGTAGTCATACTATTCCGGCGCTCCAGCCGATCAGGATCCAGAGCCTCCGATGCAGCCGGCGATCACACAAAAACCGTCGCGGCTCACGTCGAGTCCGGAGGCAGACGCAAGAGACCTAAGCGCATCCGCTGCCGCCCTTGCCTTGCCGGGCGAGCCATACACTCCAAACACCGTGGGGCCACTGCCGCTCATCAGTGCGCCGATGGCGCCCGCCTGCATCATCAGCTGCTTTATCTGCATGATCTGTCCGTGGCGCTCGGCGATCAATGGCTCGAAGTCGTTACTCATCAGCGAGCAGATGCGTCGCAGATCATCATCAGCATGAGCGCTTCCAGCTCGTTGTTGGGCCGAACGCAGCGCCTCAGCCAGCAGTCGAGCCGTGGATCTTGCCTCCGGTCGAACTGCATTGCACCTGCTCGGCGTATCCCCCACATACTCGAAGCCCTCCACAAGCCGGGCATCCCACATCGCATATGCGTCTGAAGTGGATACAGCGAAACCCGGGTTGACAAGCAGCATCCCCACCCCGCGCAAGGCCGGGAGCGGTGTGAGCCGATCGCCTACGCCCCGCGCAAAAGCGGCAATGACCGGCGTGCAGCAATCATCGCCACAGCCCGCGAGATCGTGGTTCATCAGGCAGAACGGAACATCCGCACCTGTGGACGCGGCGATGGCGATCAGCTGTTCTCGGCCATATGGCTTCCCCCACAGCTGGTTCATGGCCGCAAGCACCGCAGCGGCATCGGCGCTTCCTCCACCAAGCCCTGCGCCAACCGGTATTCGCTTCCGTATGCTGATGCCCACCGAACAGTCGGTCCCAGGCGACTCCAGTGGCTTGAGAAAAGCTTGAGCCGCTCGGAATGCGACATTGCGCCCATCGCATGGCACGCCGGAGATATCTACGCCCTCGACGCCCGTAACCTCTACTGTAACAGCCGGTATTCCAGCGTCGACGCAGCTGCTGCCTCTGACTACCTCAATCTCGTCGGCCAGATCAATCCGATGCATGACGGTTTCGATATCATGATACCCGTCCGGCCTCTTGGCCACGATGCTGAGCGCCAGGTTAACCTTAGCCCATGCCTTGATCTGCAGGGCTTGCCGCGTCTG
>DAOPWT010000156.1:2732-4020 GCA_035351775.1 Bacillota bacterium
GGGTCGCCAGACCTCGATGCCGCGCTACTTCCGCCCGAACAGACGGGCGAAGAACCCGACTATGGACCGCCAGGCTCGCACTAACACGTTGGCCCGCGCCACGTCTGACTCAGCTACTGCTGCCACCGAGCGCAATTCTTCGCCGGACGCAGTGCGCACGACAGCGCGCCCAAGCGTCTGTCCTTTCTTTACCGGAGCCGAGATCTCCTCCTCTATGGGCTCGAATTCCACGCTCACCTCGGCCGCGGTGCCTCTTGGAATCAACGCGACGACATCTTCTGCGGCCACAGCCGTCACAGCAGGGCGCACAGCGGTCTGTACCCGCAGAGTCCCTACTTCGGCCCCCGCCTCGACCAGCGTGGCTCGTTCGAAGTTGCGGAATCCATAGTCCAGCAGCTTGCCGGTTTCCGCGACACGTTCTTTTTCGCCCGCAGTGCCCATTACCACTGCAATCAGGCGCACGCCCCCACGCTCCGCAGTACCTGCTAGGCAATATCCGGCCTTGTCGGTGTGGCCGGTCTTCAGGCCGTCTGCGCCCTCGTAGTCTTTGATGAGCCGGTTCGTGTTGAACAGGTCATACGTGCCGTCTCGCATCTTGCCTATCCACGTGCTGGTCCACTCCAGCACTTCGGGGTATGCAATCAGTTCACGCGACATGATGGCGATGTCGGCCGCCGTGGTGTAGTGATCCGGGTCGTCTAGGCCCTCAGGGTTGGTGAAGTGGGTGTTACGCATCCCAAGCTCCACCGCGCGCTGGTTCATCATCCTCACGAAGTCGTCGGCAGTCCCGCCCACATACTCGGCCAGCGCGAAACTTGCGTCGTTGGCAGACCTTATGGCAGTAGCGGCCATCAAGTCGCGGACAGGCACACGTTCTCGTTCCTTGAGGTAGACCTGCGACCCTCCCATCAGCGACGCCTCGGTGCTCACCGTAACCACGTCGTCGAGGGATATTCTGCCGGCCCGGACCTGCTCCATCACGAGCAGCATTGTCATGATTTTGGTAATGGACGCAGGCGCCATGCGTTCGTCAGAGTTGACCGCATAGAGCACCTGGCCAGTGGAGGCATCTACTAGTTTAGCGCTCTTGGCGGCGATCGTAGGCGGCGGGGGCATCATCGCGCCTGCCGCAGGGCTGACGCCCAAAGTCATGCAGATTGATCCCGTAGTCAACAGTACAGTCAATGCCAGAGCGACAAGACGGGCTCGCTTGTACAATGATCATCTCTCCTGAACTAAACATAGGCTACCTAGATTCTTCCCGCTGCAGGGCAACATGTTGCATATC
>DAOPWT010000157.1:0-2447 GCA_035351775.1 Bacillota bacterium
TTACCGCGGCCACAGAGCGCGTCCGAGCCACAGAACGCCCACGATGGCTACCACATGTAGTATCCACCAACCAGGCCTCAAGAAGGCCCACGTCGTGCCGGCAACCAAGTCACGGCTTTCTGTCTCATCAACCATATGACTCACCTCCACAGATGGGATGCCCCAGTCGAATGATATCTATGCCAATGGATCCGGGACAAGGTCTTGGCTCGTTCTTTACGTCCTACTCCGGCCCATGGATAGCCTTCGGTTCCTGGGGCTCAAGGCGTGAGAGAAGATGAGGCGCTACTTCTTCCCGCTACCATCTCCTGGGTTCCCATATTTGTCGGAGAGATACTCCAAAGCCTCAGCATAGCCCTGGAAACCCTTGCCCACAATCACTTTTTCGGCGTATAGCGCGACATAGGAGAACTTCCTGAAGTCTTCCCTCGATCCTATATCGGTGAGATGCACGTCGACGACGGGGAGGTCTACGGCCTTGAGTGCGTCCAGTATGGCAATGCTCGTGAAGGTATAGGCGGCGGCGTTTAGGATAATGGCATCGAACCTTCCCCTCGCTCGCTGAATCGCCGTGATGAGCCTACCCTCGTAGTTGGATTGGAGAACCCGAACGAAAATGCCCTTTTGCGCCGCCTCTTGCTTTATGAACTCCACGAGCTCCGAGTAGCTCCTGGTGCCGTAAAGCTGCTTTTCCCTAACGCCCAGCATGTTCAGGTTGGGTCCGTTCAGTACGAGTACTCTCATTGTGTTTCTTCATCCTTTCCGGAGCTTCCGTCACCGCGTCTTTGCAGTGTCGCCGTTGTCTATCTCGTAGCCGCAGAACGAGGCGGACCCCTGCTTCAAACCGGTTGGTCATGTGATACGCTAGATCCGTAGATTGGGTCTGGTAGAGACGGAGCGCAGGCAGTCATACCGGGACGACGTTGGAATTGGAGGGCTGACTTCTGCCGCAACACAGACCCCTCATGTGATGACTGCTGTCTGAGATCCACTTGCCTTTACTACGATGGCCGGTGCTCGCCAGAGCGCACGTGGCTAACCTATGGCCGGCGGATGTTTGAAGACAGAGCCATACGCCACAAATGCCGCTACCATATAGGCTATGGTCTTGGGAATCATCAGAAGACCGAGGGTTGGAATGGCGCGAGCGTACAGGATCACTGGAGTGTAGAAAGCATACGACACCAGGATCATCAACCCTATCCATGTGAATGCCGAATCCTTCGACCTGACTGAATCACTCAAGATCAAGTACGCTGCACCAAGGCCCTGGATAAGCAGGGGAATGTTCCTGTGCATACTGAAATCGAACGGAGCTACGTCCCTTGCCCACTCATTGCCGGGCAGGAGCATGAAACTGAGCCTCACTGCTGCACTGACAAAGAGCAAGTAAGCAAGCACTCCATAGTGCTTGTTGTAGCGAAGTTTCCACGCTTTCACAAGAAGGACGTAGAAAATCGTGACGGTAATGGCGGTAGCCAGCTTTCCTATCCCAAGGAGCTGGGGATTTGCCTCGACTCCACCTGTCAGGTGGGCGACGATCCTGAAGCCGACGTGGGCAGTGTCGCCAAGTCCAAGAAGCGCAAACGCAAGAACGAGCGTCCGAGCGAGCGGAAGACGGTCTTTGGGCAACGTGCGCAGGCTGCCATACATCCTGAAGACTATTGCCCAGATGACCGCCAGATAGATTACGTCGAATACCAACTCTCCCATTTCCTTTGTCATCCATGTTGCCTCCCGCATGTCAAGACGATTGTCGTCCATGAGCATCATTCATGCTGCCATAATGGCAATCGACAAGATCTGTGCGAATATCCGTCACGGAGTCTACTCCTCTGCAGATAGCTCGTCAACAGAGAGGCATTTTCCATTCATTATCCTGCCTCGTTTCAGACAAGAACCTTCCCCGATTGCGCCCAGTTCATGCGCTGCGAAGACTCCTTCAGGGGATGTGGCCTGCGTAGGAAGCGGCTACATGTATCAAGATGATGACACCTATGCGCGCACATGCCGTTCAGCAGTCGGTCTCAGTAGGCGAAATGGCACGACTCTGGGCAGACGGATATACAACGCCGGGTGAACGATGAAGAGCGGATCGGGCGACCTGTCGGACAGCGCCATAATAGCGGTGACGGAATAACGGTCACCGGTTTCGCTCCCGTCGGCTCATGAACCACCCCAGGCAGGCGATGTTCAGGACGGCTGTTACAACGTGGTCTGCCACCAGGGCCCAGACTGCTCCGAGGATCCCCCAGGCCGGCCTGGGCACAAGCGTGCATATGAGAATGCATCGAGTGAGATTGCCGGCGAAGACACTGACCGTGACCGCCGCCACATGGCCCAGCCCGTACAGGACTCCGCTTGCGACCATGCCCAGGTAGACAAAGGGCGCCGCCACCGAAAGAGGGCGTATGAGGGCGGCGATGTGGGGAGCGCCGTAGAGGATG
>DAOPWT010000157.1:2547-4018 GCA_035351775.1 Bacillota bacterium
CCGGATTGTGTGAGACCGGCATTTTGAAGCTGGCGGGGGATAAGGGCTGCGTTGACTAGGCTGATGAGGCTATTGAGCAGGCCCGATACCATTGCCGGGATACCCAGCCTGAGCAGTGCCCTTCCGTGTGGTGAGTCTCGTCTCAGCCTGCTTGGAGGCAGTCCTCTTGAAAGCAGTGGTTCGCCTAGACTCCTGTTGGCCATCAGTGATCGTGTCTTGAACCCAAGGACGGCAAGAGAACCGAGCTCTCCGACGATCATCCCGCCGACCATGGCCGAGGCTGCCGACCCCATGCCGAAGGGAAGGAATACTGCCAGCATAGCCAGAGCGCCCGGCACCCGCAGCACTGCCTCGGCAATGTTGGCCCCAGCCAAGGAGGGCGCTGCGCCAAATCCCCGAACGATTCCTCTGAGAATGGTTGAGATAGTCGCCGGGATCAGTAGCAGCCCGAGGCAGATGATGGGGAGTGTGAGCCTGATGTCTTTGAATAGGAAGGTTGCGAGGTAGGGTGCCGCAAAACACAGGAGCAGACCCACCACGGGGCCCGATATCATCGCCGCCATCACTGCGCGCCGCGCGTAGGCTAGGGCTTCATCGGGGCGTCTGCGACCGAGGCTATCGGCGATTAGCCTCACTACTGCCACGTGGAAACCTATCGAAGCGATGCCAGAGGCCAGGCGGTAAACGGGCATGGCCATCTGGAACAGTCCCAGCGCCTCCGGCCCGGCCACCCGGACAACCACAACGTGATACACGGCACCGATTCCTCTGGTCACCGCGCCTGCCAGGGCCAGCGTCACGGCGCCTGCAACGAGAGTTCGTTTCCCGCCCCTCGCCATCTAAATACCCACCATCCCGCCTACTGATGGCTATTCCGGGGCGTGGCGAGGTAGACCGGTGGCGGGGTAGACCGGTTGTAATACCTAACGGCGCTAGGTATAATATGAACCATGAGGATCGATCGTGACTTGACGGCAGCATCGGTAGTGCCGCTGCTTCTCCTCCTGCTAGAACAGGAGGAGAGCTACGGCTATCAGATCATACGGCGCATCAGGTCTTCGTCGCAGCAGCAGTGGGAGTGGTCGGAGGGCATGTTGTACCCCGTGCTCCACCGACTGGAGCAACGGGAGCTGATCGAATCGTACTGGCGGGCGGCCGAGACGGGACGCCGGCGCAAGTACTACCGGCTGACCAAGCGTGGTCGGGCCGAGCTGCAGCGGCAGAAGCAGCAATGGGCAATCGTGCAGAAGACGCTGAGCAGTCTTGGCTTGTCAGAGGCGAAGGGAGATAAGCTCGATGGACGTGGAAAGCCAGATAGCGGCCTGGAAGGCGGAGATAGTGGCGAAGAGCCACCTGGCCGTTGAGGATCTGGGTGAACTCGAGGACCACCTGCGAGACCAGATGGAGGCGCTGCAGGCGTCCGGGTTGGATAAGGACGAAGCTCTTCTGATCGCCATTCGGCGCATGGGCA
>DAOPWT010000158.1:0-2122 GCA_035351775.1 Bacillota bacterium
ACGCGGCGGATCGTCGGGGTGCAGCGGACTGATGGCGCAGGCGTCTCGGAACATCGCTAGCGCATCTACTGACGCCTCGCCCACCACTCGCGCGGCAGATACCCTCCATGCAGCTTCAGGGTCGTAGCGATCCGGGTCTTTCATGTAGATCGCCGCTGCTCCCAGCGCGATCTTGGAGGCCTCCGCCTGGTTCATCGGGTTCAGAAAGAATCCGCGGCTCACCTGCGCCAATGCGGGGCTTCTGCCTGTATATGGCCATATATGCAGTTCCCCCCTCATGCTGGCGTCGTTCACGGGGTAGTTGTCCCAGAAGGTGATCGGGCGCCTAAGTGACGCGGCGACTGCCTCTGTGTGCTCGAATGATAGCTCCTGTGAGCATACCCTGGGGCCGGTCCACATCACATCTATCTGGGGGTGCAGCCCATTCCCCATTTCAACCAAGTAGTCGGTAGACGGATCTCCCGAGTACTGTGTGGGGCAGACCAGGAGCCTGGCTTGTGGCGACGTCTTTTGCAGACGATCCCTAACGGTGTTAGCCAGAGCGACCTGGGCGGCGGCGAGGCTGCCAAAGGCTCTGCGGTCAGCCTCGTTCGCAAGCTGGGCAGGTATGTCGTCCAAAAGCAGCGCGAAATCGCGTACGCCCACATCGTGCAGGGCCGTCATCTTGGCCGTGAGTGCGTCCACGTCGTGTTTGTCGGAGTAGCGAAGCGACAGGCCGGGGCTGACGGCAAAAACGAAGGAGATATCAGCTGAGCGGGCGTGTGATGCGAGTCGTTTCAGGCTGGCTAGCTGCTTCGCAGGATAAGGGATTCGCCATTTGCGCCTATGGTATGGATCATTCTTAGGGGCATATATGTACGCGTTCATGCCTATTTCCGACATGAACGACAGCATATCGGCGCGTTCCTCATAGCTCCATGGTTTTCCGTAGAAACCCTCCACGATCCCTCGCCACACGAAATCGCCCACCCTTGATGCCTCCCTGAAGTCCAATGATCACTCAATTCAAGAGCAACTCCGCATTGTCCTCCCTGTGTCGCGGGGTTGGCAGGAGAATTTCCCGCCTGTGGGGAATGAGAAGACCTGGAATGAGAGACCGCCGGCTAGTGAGGCAACGGGGCAGATGGATGGAGACCAGGTGATCACCAACGAGGCAATGCGGATTGCGCAAACAGAAGATGAGCATGTAGCCATCGGATGCGATGCGCAGCGCGGGAACGGGTATACGGTATTGACGTCAGATGTATGCCGCGATATGTGGGACGCAAACCATGTGAGGCAGATCGATCTCGGGCGTGATACCGACCTGGATGCATTTGTAGACCGAATCGAGACGGCATTTCGCAAGCTGAACCGCGCGCACTGCAAGTTCGAGCTGGATTTCCGGACGCGACCTCAGCAACTGGCTACAGTCCTTCGCCGCCGAGGTTACGTGTGCACACGCGGTGTTGTACAGGTCTACCGGGGAACTGGCCCGGGCTTCACCTCGCGCGCTGTGGTGGTGACGGAGATTTCGGCCCAGTCTGAGCCATCCGGGCGATCCATGCTGGCAGACTGGGTTGCGCTTGAGCGCGAGAGCTACTCTGCGTACGATTCTGGAACGGGCTTCGCCGATCGCGCGTCCCGGTTCTCCTTGCACCGCCTGGAGTGCGCTTGGAAGCTGGGGCAGGACTATCGGATATTCCTTGCTATTGCAGACGGGGGGTGCGAATCGGCAGCCGAGCGGGTCTTGGGCGGCGACCCGTGCGCGGGAGTCGTCGTGGGCGCGTGCCAGCTGTTTCGACGCCGCGGTGTGGCGAAGGTGGAGAGCCTATATGTAACGCCGGCGGCCAGAGGCGCGGGCGCGGGTGCGGCGCTGCTAAACCGCGCCTTAAGCAGCGCGATCGCTGCCGGTGATGACCTTGTCTACCTAGTAGCCGTCGCCGATGATTGGCCCAGGTACATGTACCAGAGGTTCGGATTTTCCGACTTGATGGAGATCAGTTCGTGGCTGAAGATGCTGGATCAAGACTCGCATCATACCGACTGTTTGGTTTGGTAAGCTGATAGTCTGCGGGTCTGGAGGAGTGTTGTCAGTGCCTTCGGTAATGATCAAAAACGGAACCGTCATAACCATGGACCG
>DAOPWT010000158.1:2222-4018 GCA_035351775.1 Bacillota bacterium
GGCCTTATCCAGACACATGTTCATCTGTGTCAGGCGTTGTTCCGTGGGATGTCCGACGACATGGAGCTTCTCGACTGGCTGCGTCTGCGCACTTGGCCTCTTGAGGCCGCGCACGATGAGGAGTCGATCTACTACTCGGCCCTCCTGGGCATCGCCGAATTGCTGCGCGGGGGCACTACCTGCGTGGTCGATATGGAGACTGTGAACCATACCGAGAATGCATTTCGCGCAATAGCTCAGTCCGGCATAAGAGCTGTATCGGGCAAAGTGATGATGGACTGGGGGAACGATGTTCCTGAGGCATTGCGTGAGACGGGCGAACGCTCTATCGCCGCCAGTGTGGAACTGGCGGACAAATGGGACGGCGCTGCCAATGGACGCATACGGTATGCTTTTTCGCCCAGGTTTGCCGTGTCATGCAGCGATTGGTTGCTGCGTGAAGTGGGCAGGATTGCCGAGCAGCGCGGAGCTTACATACACACTCATTCCTCTGAGAACCGCGGCGAGATCGAGATAGTGGAGGCTGAGCGCGGAGCCCGCAACGTTATCTACCTCGACCGAGTGGGCCTGCTCGGCCCAAGGACGATTCTTGCTCACTGCATCCACGTAGACCGGTCTGAGCTGGACACCTTGAAGCGGACCGGGACTCACGTAGCGCACTGTCCGTCTGTCAACCTCAAGCTGGCGTCCGGCATCGCCCCGGTGCCTGAGATGCTGGACATGCAGATTAATGTCGGGTTGGGTGCCGATGGCGCGGGCGGCAACAATAACCTTGATCAGTTCGTAGAGATGCGCCTTGCCGCTTTGATACATAAGCCGCGTCTGGGACCCACAGCGATGCCGGCCTTGAGGGTGCTGGAGATGGCTACTCTGGGCGGCGCTGCTGCAGTTTGCATGGAAGATCAGATAGGCAGCATTGAGCCGGGCAAGAAGGCCGACATCGTCATGCTCGACTTGCGAAAGCCCCACGCCAGCCCGCGAGCGTGCGTGGACCCTGTTTCGCAAGTCGTGTACTCGGCGCATTCTGCAGATGTTGTCATGACAATGGTTGACGGCAAGGTGGTCTACAGCGGCGGGCAGCTGGCCAATATGGATGAGATCGAGGTACTTGATAGGTGCGACGCGGCCATCGTCCGCTTGGCGCGGCGGGCAGGTCTTGTGCAATAGGGAGGAAGGATTTCCGCTTGCGTCTCCCCTTCCAATGTGGTAAGGTATGCATAATTTATCTGCAGCGCCGATTGCTGCAGCAGGGGAGTGCGCGGATTGAGTTATCGCAGCAGAAGCCACACCAGTGCGAATAGTAGGGGTCATCTGACTATCGGAGGTTGCGACACTGTCGCTCTGGCTAAACGTTTCGGCACTCCGCTGTACGTCATAGATGAGGACGCCGTGCGCCATGCCTGCCGCTCTTATGTAGAGGAGTTTGGCGCACGCTACCCCGATGTGCGTGTCATATATGCTGGCAAGGCGCTGATGGTTAAGGCCGTTGCTCTGCTCGTCATGGAAGAAGGGCTTTCTCTGGATGTCTGCTCTGGGGGCGAGCTATATACGGCAATCTCAGCGGGTTGCCCGACAGACCGCATATACTTCCACGGCAACAGCAAAACGACGGCAGAGATTGCATTCGCTTTGAGCGTCGGCGTGTTCCGGTTCATCGCCGACAGCCTCGACGAACTCTATTTGATCGATAAGCTTGCACGTTCAAAAGGCCTGGTTGCCAACGTAATGCTCCGCCTTACCCCCGGAATCGAAGCGCATACCCATGATTACGTCAAAACAGGTCAGATCGACTCCAA
>DAOPWT010000159.1:0-4007 GCA_035351775.1 Bacillota bacterium
ACGAACGCATATACATTATGGGTGGCATCCCAAAACTCCCGACGGACTTCATCCACCAGTCCTTGCGCGTCTTCCTCGGCAGCGACTGGCGATGCCGTCGCAATGAACCTGCTCTTTCGCACGACGATCTCCGCGCGTCCTCGGTCGCGCAGGGTTAGGTAGCCTTGGGTCACAAAAACCACCCCTTGTTCATAAGAGGGAATCCTGTTCCACAGTAGAAGTACATGAGCGCAACCGCGGCTCGAAAAGAGCTTGAGGAGGCGAATTCGAACAGTGCCTACCAAGAGGCTGTATTACGATGATCCCTACCTCGCGGGCTTCACTTGCCAGGTTCTCCGCTCGGAGCCTGCCGCCCGGAACTCCCATTCAGCCCCTCTATATGAGGTTATCACCGACCTAACCGCGTTCTACCCCAACTCAGGGGGCCAGCCGTCCGATCGCGGCACCTTGGCCGGGGCAGATGTGGTCGACGTGATCGAAAGGGACGATGAAGTCATTCATATTACTTCCACAGCTGTCCCGCTCGGCCCTGCACAGGGCAGGATCGATATCGAGCGCAGGTTCGACCACATCCAGCAGCACAGCGGGCAACACATACTGTCAGGCGCATTCGCGAGCCTGTTCGGGATGGAGACTGTCGGCTTCCACTTGGGAGACGAGTACGTAACAATAGATCTCAATGCCCCTGACATAAGTCGCGACCAATGGGCCGCAGCCGAGCGCCTTGCCTGCGAGGTCGTATTCCAGAACAGGCCGGTTAGGGCTACTTTCTGGGACCGCGATGCCCTGAGCGACGCCATCGACCCATCTCGCCTGCGCAAGCTGCCGACCAGAACCGAGAACATCCGCCTCGTCGATATCGACGGCTTCGACCTTACCCCCTGCGGTGGCACTCACGTTCGCGCTTCTGGCGAAGTGGGGCTGATCAAGATAACCCGCACCGAACGCATCCGCGGCATAACCCGCGTCGAGTTCGTCTGTGGTCGCCGTGCGCTTGCCGACTACCGCTGGAAGAACCAAACTGTATACGAGGCAGCCGCCATGCTCTCAGTGCACGCGCGCGATCTGCCCGAATCCGTGAGCCGCCTGCAGGTGCAGTTGCGCGACACCTCACGCCAGCTGGAACATGCCTTGAAGGATCTGTACGAATATCAGGCTGCGGCTATGTATGACAGCGCCGAGCCGGCTGAGCCTTCCGGCATCCGCGTGGTGTCGTGGGCATCGACCGATGGGCACGACATCGGCTATCTCAAGATGCTGGCGCACAGAATCTGTGAGCACCCCAATACCGTAGCCCTACTGGGCTCGGGTAATGGCGAATCCGCGCACGTGGTATTCGAAAAATCCCACGACGTGTCCATCGACATGGCGAAACTCCTCCGCGAGGTGTTGCCCACAGTCGAGGGCAAGGGAGGCGGTACGCACCAGATAGCTCAAGGAGGCGGAAAGCGCCCGGAGAGGTTGCCGCACGCCATATCCCGAGCCGCCGCGATGGTGGCAAAAGCTGCCCGCGGCATCGAAGCGGAGACGGCTGCGTCGGCCGACTGTCATTAGCAGCCGCTGTCCGCCCCACACTCATATCCTGGTCGATACCAGGTTACCCGACTCGTAGCGACGGAGGCCGGCTCCGAACAGCCAGGATGCGCCGCACGCGATCGCAGCCGCGAAAGCCAACAAGCCGGCGAAGTGGGCGACGCTGAAGCTGCGCAGCAGCGAAACAGGCACGTATATCACGAAACCTACAGGTATGATTGAATACAACACCGCCCGGACCAGGCCCTGGAAGATTGAGCCGGGGTAGCCTGAGAACGTGATCAGGGCCCCGACGAGTTGCGCGCTTATGGTCTGGGCGTTTCCTATGAAAAACGCGATGCTGCCTGTGATGACCGCGAAACAGGTGTACACAGTGCATGAGGCCAAAGATACGATGGCGAACAGCGCCAGCCTGCCGGGGGTAACCGGGGTAAACAGGCAGAACGCCGCCAGGCCGAAGGCGACATCGCCCAAGCCCGAGATGTCCGACCGGCTTACGAGCGCGTGAACTAGCGGGTTTCGCGGCAGCAACAGGTAGTAATCGAGCTGCCCCTCGGCTATGATGCGAGCCAAGCGATTCACGTTGCCGAACACCGACACACTCAACCCGTACGCCGTGGCCAGGACGGCATGCATCGTTATGACGTCGGCAAAGGTCCAGCCGCCAATGGCCTGCACCTTTCCGAAGATCAGCCACCAAAAGAACAGGAGCAAAAAGTCGTTCAGCACCATGAATAGCATTTGGGAAACGAAACTCCACCTGTATTCCATGGCCGACGCCAGGTTGAACTTGAAATGCTCCCACACGAACCCCGCCGTCTGCGCGGTTGTGCACACCGCCCCGCCCGTGGCTCTACCCGCCGTTGACATTGAGTCGCTTCACCCCCATTCCGTACAGCGCCATGACCAGCAGAGCCAGGACGGCCGCCCACATTACCTGCATCGCCACGGTGCGTAAAAGGAAATCCGCATCGAACTGGACGAACAGGCGCGCCGGCGCATACAGCACATAATTGAAGGGGGTCGCCCTCGCCACCCGCGCCAGGGCGTCTGGATAGACTTCCATGGGGGCGAATAGCCCTCCCAGGACGAACAGGACTTTGCTGTATATCCAGAAGAACGGGGCTGTGTCTTCAACCCAGAAGGCGGAAAGGCTCAGGGCCATGCCGATTAGGAAGTTGAGCGTCAGGGCCAGCACCGTACATGCCAGCACCCCTGCAAGATGCGTAGCACTGACGCGAATGGGTCCTACCGCCGCAAGGGCCACAGCCGAGCCGATCAAGATGTAGAGCGCCATCTTGAGGGCAGTCTCTCCCCAGTAGGATGCCAGCTTGAACATGACGTAATGGTAAGGCTTGTTAAGAGAGTAGGCTATGGCCCCGGTCTTGACTTCTTCATCAGTCTCGTGCTCAAACCGGGCGCGCCCCAGCATAATCGCCTCGCTGGCCATCAGGTACCACACTAGTTCGCGAGGGCCGAAGCCTTCGACCACGAAGCCGCTCGTGCCTCCGATAACCGACCATAGCTGCACGAACACGTACAGAATCAGCGCATAGAAGACTGAGCCCAGCAAGAAGTCGGCCAGGTACGCGGTGCGCGCCCGCATGCTCACTCGGGCGACATGGAAGTACTTCGCCATCGCAGTCATCACCGTCACCTTCCTGCCAACGCTTCCGACGCGTCGCGCCCGTAGATATCGGCGATGACCTGCTCGGTAGGGGGGTCGGCAATGGTGATGTCGACTATCCGCGCACGGCGCATCAACCCGGCCAGCACTTCATCGATGGAAGTCAGGTCAGTATCCACTGATAGCTTCAAGTTAGCCTGCTTGTGCTTGATCACGGCAACCCCGTCCATCTCAAACCCGTCGATCGCATCCGCGAGCCTAACGCGCACGATCTTGAAGCGCAGGTAATCGCGCCTCAAGGCTGACACCGATGTATCCAGGATCAGCTCGCCGTGGTTTATGATCATCACGCGCCTGCACAGCTCCTCCATGTCGCCTACATCGTGCGATGTGAGGAAGACAGTGACTCCCTCTTCCCGGTTCATCTGGCGAATCAACCCTCGGATCGCACGCTTGGCCACCACGTCCAAGCCGATAGTGGGCTCATCCAGAAACAGCACCTTCGGACCATGAAGCAGCGATGCTGCGATCTCGCACCTCATCCGCTGGCCCAGCGATAGTTTGCGAACCGGCGTAGACATGAAGTCGGCGAGCTCGAACCTGCCTGCCAACATCTCCAGCCGATCACGGTAGACGGACTTTGGGATCTCGTATACGTTCGCCAGAAGCTCGAAAGTGTCGCGAGGCGGCAAGTGGTACCACAGCTGTGATCGCTGGCCGAACACGCAGCCTATCTCGCTCGACAGCCGCTGCCTGTTCTCCCATGGCGTGATCCCCAGCACAGACGCCCGTCCTCCGGTGGGGTGCAGTATTCCGGTGAGCATCTTGATCGTGGTTGACTTGCCGG
>DAOPWT010000160.1:0-3999 GCA_035351775.1 Bacillota bacterium
GAACCGATGGTCAATGCGGGTGGGCACGAGGTGCGGATACTCGGCGACAGATGGACCGCGTGCACCATGGACGGATCTCTGTCGGCCCATTTTGAGCATACGGTTGCCGTGACTCTGGATGGTCCTGAGGTTCTGACTCTCCCGTAACACGCGAGGAAGGTGCGGAGGCTGTGTCTTCCGATGGTCCATCACTTGGACGATTAGTAGTGTCGAAAATGGGAAGGGACAAGGGAAGGCTCTACATTGTCGTAGGCCTTTCAGAAGACCGGTACGCATATATCGCTGACGGCGTCACGCACAAGGTGTCGAGTCCGAAGCGAAAGAACAAGGCTCATCTGATCGCTCTGGAACAAGTGGATGAGGGCATCAGGTCGAGGCTCGCATCGGGCCTACCTCTTTCCGATACTCAGGTTGTTACGGCGCTGAGAGTTTACAGACCCCACCAGAGAAAGGAGGAGCATGCTCAGTAATGGCCAAGGAAGATTGCGTTGAAGTCGAGGGCACTGTGGTCGAGCCCCTGCCAAACGCCATGTTCAGAGTGGAGCTCGAAAACGGCCATAAGGTCCTGGCCCATGTGTCCGGCAAAATGCGGATGAAGTTCATCAGGATTCTGCCCGGCGATCGGGTCACCATCCAGCTGTCGCCTTACGATCTCACCCGTGGCAGGATCGTGTGGAGATACAAGTAGGAGGGTTTGACATGAAGGTAAGACCGTCCGTTAAGAAGATGTGCGACAAGTGCAAGATAGTCAAGAGAAAAGGCCGTGTGCGGGTTATATGCGAAAACCCAACGCACAAGCAGCGGCAGGGCTAGGAGGTGTAGCGAAGGATGGCGCGAATCGCAGGCGTAGACCTTCCAAGGGACAAGCGGATAGAGGTTGCCCTTACCTATATATATGGAATCGGCCTGACGTCGTCCAAGCAGATCCTGAGCGAGATCGGCGTGAATCCCGATACCCGCGTAAGGGATCTTACTGAGGATGAGGTCGCTAGGCTGCGCGAGACGATCGATCGCAGCTACAAGGTGGAAGGCGACCTCCATCGCGAAGAGGCCCAGAACGCCAAGAGGCTCATGGAGATCGGGAGCTATCGAGGCCTCAGGCACCGTCGCGGCCTGCCTGTGAGGGGCCAGCGGACCAAGACTAATGCGCGGACCCGCAAAGGGCCCAAGAAGACGGTTGGCGGCCGTAAGAAGAGCTAAGGGGGAGGATCGCTAATGGCAAAGAGGCAGGCAAGGCCGAGGAGGCGCGAACGCAAGAACATTGAGTCTGGCGTGGCGCATATCAAGTCCAGTTTCAACAACACACTCATTACGATCACCGACCCTTCGGGCGCGGTGGTATCGTGGTCGTCGTCAGGCGCCATGGGCTTCAAGGGGTCTCGGAAGGGCACTCCCTTCGCAGCGCAGCAGGCAGCGGATGTGGCGGCGCGCGCGGCCATGGAGCACGGGATGCGCTCCATCGAGGTGCTTGTTAAGGGGCCAGGAGGAGGGCGCGAGGCTGCTGTCAGGTCGCTGCAGTCTGCAGGGCTGGAGGTCAGCATGATCAAGGACGTAACGCCCATTCCCCACAACGGGTGCAGGCCGCCCAAGAGACGGCGCGTGTAGCCAGGAGCGAACAGGAGGTGCTGAAATGTCGAGATATACGGGACCTGTGTGCCGGCTCTGCCGCCGCGAGGGAACGAAACTCTTCCTCAAGGGAGACCGGTGCTACACCGAAAAATGCTCTGTAGGCCGGAGGGCGTACCCGCCCGGACAGCACGGACAGGGACGCAAGAAGGCTTCAGAATACGGAACTCAGCTTAGGGAAAAGCAGAAGCTCCGAAGGATATATGGAATAGCTGAGGCTCAGTTCGCACGTTACTTCGACATGGCGGAGCGCAGGCGCGGAATCACCGGCGAGAACCTGCTGGCCATTTTGGAGACGCGCATCGACAACGTCGTATACAGGCTGGGCATGGCGGATTCCAGGGCTCAGGCCAGGCAACTGGTGAGGCATGGACATTTCGCGGTGAACGGCAAGAAGGTATCCGTGCCTTCATACGAGATGCGGCCCGGAGACGAGGTCTCGGCGAGGACAGGCAGTCGCAATCTGCTTCACTTCAAGGGGATTGCCGAAGGGAGCGCTCCCAGCGTGCCGGCATGGCTGTCGCCTGGGGACGACCGATTGAGCGGACGAGTCTTGTCGGTTCCTACGAGGGAGCAGGTTGACCTTGACATCCAGGAGCACTTGATCGTCGAGCTGTACTCGAAGTAATGCTGCCCCAGATGAGAAGGAGGGTGCTGAGCGCGCTATGATCGAATCTCCAAGGCCTAGAATCGATTGCCAGGAAGATGGCGACCGATACGGCAGGTTTGTCGTAGAGCCCCTTGAGAGAGGATACGGCATAACCCTGGGCAATTCACTGCGCAGGATCCTTCTGTCGTCGCTACCTGGGGCTGCGATTGCCTCGGTTAGGATCGACGGGGTGCTGCACGAGTTCTCCACTATCCCCGGGGTCTACGAGGACGTTACCGATATCATTCTGAACCTTAAGAGCCTTCTCGTGAAGCTTCATGGTGATACCCCGAGGGTCGTCAGGCTGAACGCCGAAGGCCCGGGAGATGTGACCGCGGCCGACTTTGAGGCGGACGCAGAGGTAGAGATCCTAAATCCGGAGCTGCATATCGCCACTTTGGGCACCGTCGAGCAGGTCAACCCGGCAACCGGCAGGCAGGAGGAGACCGGCGCGAGGCTATCGCTGGAAGCGCTTGTGGAGCCGGGTAGAGGCTACATGCCGGCCGAGAAGAACAAGCGCCCCGACCAGCCCATAGGGGTTATACCGATGGACTCCATTTTCACCCCTGTCGAGAGGGTGAACTACACTGTGGAGAATGCGCGCGTGGGCGGCGTCACCGACTTCGACAGGCTGGTGCTGGAAGTGTGGACATTCGGCACTATGAGGCCGAAGGAAGCAGTGAGCAGCGCAGCGGGCATGATGACGGACCTTCTGAGGCTGTTCGTCAATCTCTCGCAGGAGGAAGAACCCCAAGAGCCCGAGGAGCAGCCGGTTCAGGACAACCGTGAGCGCGTGATGGAAATGACCATCGAGGAACTTGACTTGTCGGTGCGATCTTACAACTGCCTTAAGCGAGCCGGCATAAACAGCGTCGAGGAACTGACCCGCAAGACTGAAGAAGACATGATGAAAGTCAGGAACCTTGGCCGCAAATCGCTCGAGGAAGTCAAGCAAAAGCTTGAGTCGCTGGGGCTGTCGCTTCGGCAGCCTGAGGAGTAGTACTACAGACGGTTAGGACTAAGGAGGAGAGCGCAAGTGAGGCAAGGCAAACTAGGCCGCACGGCGTCTGCAAGGCGCGCCCTTTTCCGCAGCTCGGTGACGAACCTGTTCATACATGACAGGATCATCACCACTGAGCCGAAAGCGAAAGAGATGCGCCCCATTGCGGAAAAGCTCATTACATGGGCAAGAAAGGGCGACCTTCATCATAGGCGTCTTGCGGCGCAGTACGTTCTGGAGCCCAAGGCACTGCAGAGGCTGTTTGACGAAATTGGGCCGCAGTACGCTGAGAGACCCGGCGGATATACTCGTATTGTGAAGCTTGGGCCCAGGCGGGGCGATGCTGCGCCCTTGGCAGTGATTGAGCTGGTCGGCACGGGCGCCGGCGAGAAGAAAGCTAAAGCTAAGAAGTGACGTGATAGTCCATGAAGCCTGTGATTCGCGTCGAGAACGTGTCGTACACGTATGACGGCGGCGGCCCGGGCGAAGTGGAAGCTCTTCTCGACGTGAGCCTGGAGGTCGCGGGCGGCGAGTTCGTGGCGGTGATCGGCCATAACGGGTCCGGCAAGTCCACTCTCGCAAAACACATGAACGCCATTTTTGTGCCCACACGCGGCGATGTCTATGTGCTCGGGATGAACACACGTGATGAATCCCGGCTGTGGGACATCCGCCAGACGGTGGGCATGGTGTTCCAGAACCCGGATAACCAGATAGTGGCCAC
>DAOPWT010000161.1:0-3939 GCA_035351775.1 Bacillota bacterium
GCTGTGGAAGAGCGAATGCAGCCCAGTCGTTCCGGCGAAGCTGAAGTCGAAGAAGACCTCAGTGTTGCCGTCGATGATGTCCGATGCCCACACTGCCGTATCCTGCTGGAGGATGGAGGCGTCTATTCCCACCTTGCGAAGCTGGGTTGCAAGGATGGTGAGCGTCCTCACCTGTGAGCCGGCAATCGTCTTTATCTCCACCTTGAGCGGCTTGCCATTGCGGTCGAGGATCCCGTCGCCATTGGTGTCGCGGAAGCCGGCCTTGTTCAGGATAGCCACCGCCTCCTTGGGATCGTACTTCCACAGGCTCTTCAGGCTGGTATCATAGCCGTGAGGCAACCACGGAGCGCACTGACCGTATGCACGCTCGCCATGGGGCGCCACTACAGCGTTGAATGCCGCGTCGATGTCCATCGCCCGGGATATGGCGTCGCGCACTTCAATCTCGTCGAATGGGGGTTTCGTCACGTTGAACCCCAGGCCTCTGTAGGAACCGCCCCTGCTCAAGGTGATGAGCTTGGGGTTCTTGGCGACGGACGCCATCGAGTCGAGGTTGAAAAGATACGGGACTATGTCGACTTCGCCTGCAGTCAGTGCAAGTATCTGCACTGTGGGGTCGGGAATAACTACGAACTCGACCTTGTCCAGGTACACAGGGAGCCAGTAGTTGGGGTTGCGCTCGAGCACTGCGCCCTGGTCAGTCGTGAAGCTCTTGAGCGCAAACGGGCCGGATCCTATGGGATGCCTTGCGAATCCGTCTTCGCCCAGCTTCTCAATGGCCTCGCGTGGAACGATTCCGACGCTGGCGATCCTGTTGGGGTCGGCCACCAGGAACGGATTTGGAACAGGGGTCTTGATCTCCACCGTGTAGCGGTCCAGCGCCTTCACGCTCTTGATCTCGCCAAGGGTGAATGCGGTGCTGACTTTGAGGAAGCGCTCGATCGAGTACACAACGTCGTCCGCCGTGACCTCGCGCTTCGCGCCCTTTTTGAAGACCTCATTGCCGTCCTGGAAGTACACGCCCTTGCGGAGATGGAAGACCCACGTGTTGGCATCGGGCGTCTCCCACTTCTGAGCCAGGTGCGGCCTGGGTTTGAAGTTGTCCTTGCCGATGATGACGAGGGGATCGAATACGAGCCCGCAGATGTTGGTCTCGTCGTTGGCAGCAGTCTTGTACGGGTCAAGTTGCTGGATAGACGATGCGGCAACCTTCAGTGTGCCGCCCTTGACTGGTGTTGCCGCAAAGACTGATGCGGAGGCAGAGACTAGAAGAAGAGCCGCGAGAATGGGTAGAGCAATTCTCTTGAACATGCAATATTACCTCCTGCCACATCTGATCTGCTGATTTGTATAGGGTTGATTATACGCATGACGCATGCCCGAGTCAAGCTCATTTCGGCATCTCACTCGGCATCTGCTTGGCATCTGTCATACGCAGGCAAGAGGTGTGCATATTCCACTGGATTACTATTCAAAGTGTCAACCTTGCCCGTTCCCGCTGTATCCGCCTTCCGCGATTCCCTCGTTCAAGACGAACTCCTCGGCGTGAAGCCATGCACGTTCGTACGCCTTGTAGCCTTCCAGCGCCTCCATCATCTCGGCAAACACGTTCACGAGATCCGGGTCGAACTGCGTTCCCGAGTTGCGCTGGATCTCGTCCATGGCTTCATGGTGCGGTAACGCCCTGCGATAGGGCCTATCGCTCACCATGGCGTCATAAGCGTCGACTATTGCCAGCACCCTTGCAGCCAGCGGGATCTCGGCGCCTTCAAGATTGCGGGGGTAACCATTGCCGTCCCATCGCTCATGATGCGACAAAATGGCGTTGGCAACATGCGAAAGCTCAGCCGATCCTTCCACGATTCGCGAGCCTATCTCGGGGTGGGTGCGCATGATCTCCCACTCCTCCGGCGACAGTGGGCCTGCCTTCTGCAGTATTTGGTCGGGAATCCCCTCTTTGCCGATGTCGTGTAACACACACAGCAACGATAGGTCGTCAATGGAGTTATCCGAAAGACCCAGGGTATGGGCCAGTTCCACCGCCAGGAAGCGCATGCGGCCGGAATGCTCGTCAGTTTCGTGCGTGCTCTCCGCAAGCGCCTTGCGCAGCGAATGTACCAGGGTGCCTCGGGGCGATGACATCTCCATGAACTTGTTCCTGAACATCCGGCTCTCTGCTCTCTGAATAGTGTCAGTCACGCTCTGTGTGAGCGAAATGCGTGTGCCCACGCCCAGAGCCATACTGGCAGAGACGTCTCCAGCATCCAATTGGCCGACAGCCTTGCGCACGTTGGTGACAAACCTCAAGGCCGTCTTCCGCTCAACATTGGGCATCACGACGAGGAACTCATCGCCGCCCCACCGGAATACCTGGCCCTCGTCGCCAGCAGTGCCCATTATGATGCCCGCCATCGCCTTGAGCAGCTCATCGCCGGCTTCGTGGCCCAGGACATCGTTGACGTGCTTCATGCCGTTCACATCAGCGAGGATGAATGTCATGGGCAACTTGGATTGGTCCTCAAAAGTGGAAATGACATGGTCGAAGTAAAGACGGTTGTAGCAACCGGTGAGACTGTCGTGGTAGATAAGGTACTCCAGCTGGCGCGTGCTCTCCTCCAGATTCTCAGCCATTCGGTCGAAAGCGTGAGCCAGTTCACCCAGTTCGCCGTTGACATGGGGGCCATCGTACCGGGTGCCCAGGTCGCCAGACGCCAGGCGCCCCGCCGCGCTTGCCAGGATGCGGGCAGGCTCGATCACCTGCCGCTTTGCGAAAGACCAAGATAGTGGCACCGCGATCAGCATCGCTGCAGCCACTGCAGCAAAAGTGTATGCAACCTCCTGTTGGGCAGCGGCCATTATCATCTCGACAGGCAGACTCATAGTCACGTAGAACTGCGGGTCGTCGCCCATATTGCCTACCTTGCCGTAGGATACCAGCCGCTGCACCCCGTCGCCGCCGGAGGAGGTGATGGATCCCACTACGCATCTGCTCGACCTTACGGCGTTCAGCACATCCTGGTTACTCTCGGCCTGGTCGCTGCTATCGAGGATCGCGCCCTCGCCCCCGTCTTTCGTGTACCGCATCAAGTTCTTGCCTGACATGTCGTGAACAGCTAGCATCGCGCCTTCAGGCAGAGCCAAGGACCTAAATGACTGTTCAAACCATTCGGGGTGAAGGAACACTACTGCCGCCTCGCCGCCGTGTCGCTGCAGAATCGCTCTGGCATCGTCCAGGTTGTCGGACGAACGCGTGCCGACGGTCGACGGGATGAATATGGACATCGCGGGCGAGCTTCCCGACAGGTCGGGGGCTGTGACAGCAGCAACGGCTGCTCGGCGCTCCATAGCCTCCTGGAAAGCCGAGAACTCCCCAAAGTCGCTGGGCCCGTTGGAGCCCCACGTGGCAGACAGCACTCGTCCTGTTTCATCCAGCACCGCAAAGCTGGAACACAGCCTCCTGGAGTACCACGAATCCGAAAGAACGCTTCTGGGCCGCGATGGGTCAGATCCCGCCAGCTCGCCGGGCGCCGAGGCGTCCCACACCGCCGCCGCCATCCTGAGCAGGTTTCCAATGTCTTCACTGTCTGCATCGACGACATGGGCGAGTAGTAGGCGCGACTGGCATTCGGCCTGCTCGAGTGTCTCAGACCGTTCTCTCATGGCCGTATATGACGAGAAGGCAAGGAGAGGAAGAACCGCAAGTAAAATCAGTACCACAAGTTTGAACCGCAGACTGCCTGCGATCTGCCTAATACGACTGCCCGTGGCCATCGTATTCCCCCTCAACGAAGAGATCCGCAAGTGCTGGTTGCTTGCTCAATCCTTCCCGAGTGTTCCGCGTGATGGTCACTTTCGACGTGAATCGAGGTATAGTGCGCCCAACACTAAACATATCAGATTCGACTAGACAGTGCTACTATTTCTTGTAGTTTCCATGGC
>DAOPWT010000162.1:0-3936 GCA_035351775.1 Bacillota bacterium
TGGCTGCACCCCTGCCACTCTTCCTCGGTCTCCATGCCCAGCCGGTATCCAGGGTGATTCAGTCGCCGCGCTCCTTCGCCCTAAGGGGACGCTCGCGATCGCCGCTAAGGCCCGACATCAGCTTGTTCGCTGCATGCCTCGCCAAGATGCGACGGCACGGGGCAGCCAGCATGCCAAAATGAGTGCCCATCAGAGCATCGTTCACCAAGCATGCGTGCGCAAACCGGGCAGCCTAAGGCAATCACCCATAAGCGTACCCATCTACCAACCCTGCCGGCACGCATCGCACTCGCCTTCGCAGATGTGCCGCTCGATGGAATCCGGCTTCAGATCATCTCTCAACTGCTGCAGGATTCGCTTCAGGGCATAGAACCGGCTGGAGAAGTCATACCCATCGCGCGCAAGCTGATGTAGTATCCGCTTAGTGTCGCTATTAGAGACACTGGGCCTCTCGTCTTCCGTATCGTCAGGGAAGGCCGGAGTCCGCGAAATCGCTACACTCCAAGGATCTCCTGCCCTGCGAAGCTTTCTCCATTGGTCCGCGATCCAGGGGGCTCTCTCGATCAGTTTTGCAGCTGCCTGGTCAAGGTCGGTTTCGAGCGATTTGGCCTCTTCCGACAGCTTCTCGTAGCTGCTCCAGAAGGGGCTCGACTGCGTATGCGCTCTGAATGACGCAAAATCGTCGCCCCATAGCTTCTCGTCATCAAGGTCTGGCACCACCAGGCTGGCCCAAGTCCAGGGCTCAAGCGACCAATCATCTGAACCGATCATGAGATTATTGTCGGGGGCGTCTTGGATGTAGGGCAGAGTCTCCGGGTGGTAAGCATGGATCATGTCACGGATCCTGCCTGCGAGTTCGAAGAGTCGACTCACGTGCCTTTCTTTCAGGATCGCCTCAGCAGGGTCATCGGTGCGGTTTCGCCGCCCTCGCTCATCAGACTGGGAATCATCTTTAGGTGGCTTGACGTCGGGCGGGATGGCGTTCTGCCCTCGCTTGTGCTGTTTCAGCGCTCTATGGGTCTCCTTCAGTATGTCTACATTCGTGGTGTGTTCATAGTACCTTGCATTGGCTTTCTTGCTCGTATCGATCTCATCCTTGTTGATATCCCTCATGGCGCCCTGCCAAGCACAGAAATGCAGCTTGATTGTCCGAGGGTCTCTGGGCGGGAACCCCCTGGCTTTCAGCCAATCGTTGACCCTCCGCGGCACCTGGTGTTCCTCCCAGCCGTCTTCGCAGAGGCGCCACAGTTCTTCCCTTTCGCCTTCTATGGTGCCGAAACGAGGGCGCTTCGCCTTTGTCATCTGCCAAACCCCCAATATCTCTGCGTCCAGCAGACATACCCGCCCGCAGTAGTTGCGCAATATGCGCGCAATAACCTGCCAAAGCTTTTAGCCGCGTCCTGTCGAATTCCTCCCCCAGCGAACACAGTAGTAATCACCTGCTGGCCAGCGATGACAATATGCCGAATCGGCCTATGGCAGCACTATAGCATTGATCACCGGACCCCATTGCTTTGAGCGCCACGGCAGTCATGCTGCGATCATTCGCTAAGTTTCGCCAAGTCCGGATAAAGTCCTTCCAATTCAGAGAGCGAAAGGAGCACAGAAGATGACTGAAGTGAACCGATCATCCCGGTTCGACGATCTGCCTGATTGGCTAGAAGTGGAGCATGTCGGTGCCTACCTAGGTCTTGGACGTACCGCCACCTACGAGCTGATCCGGGCGGGCGAGATTCCCCACAAGAGGTTTGGACGGAAGATCAGGATTCCCAAGGAAGCAGTGGCGGCGGCAACGCACCTGCCGCAATAGCACGCGCTTCAGTAGTGAGAGAAAGGAGAAGACGATGAGAACCGCCGCGGCTGCCACCTGAAGCGGTTCTCATAAAGGTAGTTGATGATCTGTAATGATGATAATTCGACAGAAGACAGCCGGAATCCTTCTGAGGTTCCGTGCCAGCGTAGCGACTCCAACAGGATCGAAATCACGCTTCCGGATGGGCAGACCCATAGTATAAACCTGGGCCGAGAGCGGACTGGCTGGATACAGGATCTTGTGAAGAGGTTTAGGAAAGCGTCCCGACAGAATCAAGCATGGCAACGCATTGCTTCAGGAGGTCGCGTGAAGCTCTGTCATAGCGGTGTAATAGTGTATTATAGCCGATCAATGAGGGAGATACACCTCGGTGCCCGGCCATGCAAAATGTGGGACTGCCGCGATTGCGGATCGAACAAAGCTTCGCGGCGGCTAGAGCATTTCCTCGGCATTATCACGGAACTGTACTCGGATGGCGGGAGCCTATCTTTCGCGGAAGTGACTGTGCAAGACAGGTCCGAGCTGGACAAGATCAGATTTCGAGTTAGGACGAACGCGCATGGCAAACGGGCATCATACTTCACTGCCTATAGAGGCTCGATGCTTTCAATACTGGCCACCGCGAACATTAGCGGCAGGAAAGAACCAGCCTCGATGACTCGCCTAAGCCTGCCAGAGGCGATAAGCAAGCTGGTGGGACTCCTTTCCATGCCACTGGAGCGCCCGGAGGTCTCGCCGTGGGACGTTGAATTCAGGTACCGGCCTTTCACCGAAAGCGCCGATTGGAGACTCCCCAAGTTCAGCAAGAGCAGCGATTGGCAGGCAGTAGCTACAGCAAGTTGTGCCCGCATACCCCATGATGTTGCCCAGGAGATGGGATATGAGTTAGGGACCAAGATCCGGCCAGACGATGGAAGATCGGTTGAGGAGTTCGTTGAGGAGTTCGGGAAGCAAGTTAATGAGAAGGATGACGCGGAGTACCGAGAGTCTCACATACGAGAAGGATATGGGCAGTATCATGCATCTCGCATCGTAGAAGTAGACGAGGAGGACGAATAGCCTATTGATAAGGTGTGGTCAGCAGCATGAGCCAAGATCGCGCCGCGCCTACTAGTCCATACGATCTAGGTGCACGGTTGAGACTGGCTTCACTTGGTTCAGTGACGTGCTGGCGCAATTTGGCAATCCGGCTGGCGTGTCATTTGGCCGCCCGCCATCTTCAGGGGTTCCCGGCGCGGGCAACGGTCTCGCTTTTGCGGCATGGTGCTGATCTGGCGTCGGGAATCCCGAATGCGGTTAGCGTGCAGGACAGCCCTTGTGGGCCGGTAGAGCTGAGTTGAACAGGATGCTCCTTAAGGCCGCTGGCTCATGGATCCCGGCAAGACTCCATTTGATGGCTCCCAGACTGTCAGCGAAACGGATCGAGGCTGTTGTTGGTCGGGATTTGCATCTCAACATGGCGCAGACCTGTTCTCACAGTTAGTCTATGTAGGGCTGGCCAACCTCACGGTTAGTCTATTAGGAGTACCATATAGACTAACCGTGAGGAGAGACATAGATCAAGCGTGAGGTTCCATCGCAGTCACATAGACTAACCGTGAGAATGGGGACTGGAGGGGATTCCACCGGCCGCTGTTATCTACATAGACTAAACGTGAGGATGGTGGAGGCTCTGCTCGATGCTGCTGCCTGGTAACCGGTGGGCTGACCTATGATTGGGTATGGGATCGCCTTGGCCTTCACCCGGGCGTTCTATCATGTGTTAGGCATACCCAAACCTCGATGGCCATCTGCGGGCGTGAGACAAAATGCCCGAGTGGCACCTGGAGTCACTTGCTTTGGGGTCTCCCGCGCATGAGATTGGAGCTTCCGTACCCGGGGTGACCCAGGATTGAGATGTCTCTGGGGCTCGCTCCCGATGGCAATAGGGATAGGCTCGATCATGCCCAGATCGCGCGGTCGCAAGGTACCGCACGTAGCCGTTCGGCGAGCAGCGATGCTCGGATGGCATGTGCCGCGACTCACGAATGATATCGACGGAGGCCAGAGGGACGAGGTGTGATTATGGTTGCAGATATGGTCCCACACGCATTCAGCGGCCAGAACCAGCAGCCATGCAAGGG
>DAOPWT010000163.1:0-3902 GCA_035351775.1 Bacillota bacterium
ACGCCTCCCAGGCCGACCACGATCACCCGGGCATGCGCGAGGCGGTCAAGGCCTTGACTGCCGATGAGCAACGCGGTCCGATGACGCCAGTCGGGATCGGGGCCTTCGGCAGGAACATCGATGTTGTGCATACCCGGAGTCTCCTTCCAAAGCAAGAGAGGTGCCGTTTTCGTGACTGAACATAGCAACCCAAGCGTAATCGAACTCGCCCCGGGCTCAGGCGCGCTGACCCTGCACAACTGCGATTGCGTGGAAGGCATGGCCAACCTAGTGGCGCCGGGGTCTGTCGACGTAGTAGTTACGTCCCCTCCGTACAACCTGGGCACCGAATACCTAAGCTACGATGACCGGATATCCCGCGATGAATACTTGGCGTGGACGGTCCGGTGGGCTTCTTGTGTGGCCCGCGTACTCGCGCCTGCCGGGTCGTTCTTCCTCAATATCGGGTCTAAGCCCACAGATCCGTGGGTTCCTTTTGAAGTAGCCAGCGCGCTGAGGGGTGTTTTCAAGCTCCAGAACACCATACACTGGATCAAATCAATCGCTATCTCCAAAGCGGACGTGGGCGACTATCCGGGCCTCGAGGGCGACATAGCGGTCGGCCACTACAAGCCCATTAACAGCGACAGATTCCTCAATGATTGCCACGAGTACATCTTCCATTTCACCTTGACCGGAAATGTGCCGCTGGACAGGACAGCCATAGGGGTGCCCTATCAAGACAAGACTAACATCGCCCGGTGGGCCGCCACCCGCAGCAGCTGTTCAGACCTGCGTTGCCGGGGCAACACATGGTTCATCCCCTACAAGACCATCAAGCGGGCCAAGGACGACCGCCCTCATCCCGCAACCTTCCCGCCAAGGCTGCCAGAGTCATGCATCAAGCTCCACGGGCTGGATAGATGCGGCCTGGTGATGGACCCGTTTTCGGGCATCGGAAACACCGGAGTGGCCTGCGCCTTGCTGGGGGTCCCGTTCATTGGGTTCGAAATCGACCCTGTATACTTCGCAGAGAGCGTCAGGCGAGTCCGATCACACTTTCGACCACCCGCAGAAGATTCTCGCCCATGATCCCTTGCACAGCCGCATCTGAGTAGCCCCTTCGGGCTAGCTCGTCTATGAGGGCGGGCATGTGCGATACATCGGGCAACCCTTCGGGCAGCGCGCTATCGGACACCCCGTCGAAGTCCGATCCGACGGCAACATGATCCGCTCCAATGACGCCGGCAAAGTGATCAATGTGGTCCACCACGCCCTGGACCGACTGCCTGCCCTCGCCCAGGAACGGCCCGACAAACGTGACGCCGATCACGCCGCCTCTGTCGGCTATGGCCTTGGCCTGCTCGTCGCTGAGGTTACGTGAGTGCCCGCACAGAGCCCTGGCATTGGAGTGCGAGGCTATGAGCGGCTTGGTCGATGCCTCCATGACGTGCCAGAAGGTCGCCTCCGATAGATGCGAGACATCCACTACCATGCCCAGCCTATCCATCTCGCGCACTACGTCTACTCCGAACCGCGTGAGCCCGCCGCGCGTCGCCTCCTCGTATGCCCCGTCTCCAAGCTCATTTCTACGGCTCCATGTGAGCGTCATGAGCCTCACGCCCAGCCTGTAGAAGATCCTCAGGAGCTCGATCGACCCGTCCAGGGCCTCGCCCCCCTCGATGCTGAGAAAAGCGGCGATCTTGCCTTCGTCGCGCGCACGGCCCGCATCGCCCGCCTGCTTGGCGAGCATGATCGAATCGCAGTTTTCCTCAATCTCGCGGTAGAATACGTCGACAAGTCGCAGAGCCTGCCTAGCCCCGGCGCCCGGGAGGTACTCTGGCTCAACATAGATCGCGAAGATCTGAGAAGACACCCTGCCTTCGATCATCCTAGGCAAATCGATGTGCCCTCCCTTGCCCTGCTCCGCCAGACGGCGACGGCCAGCGGCAACGTCCAGAAGCGTGTCGCAATGGGCATCCATTATGAACATGACTGGCTACTACACCCCCGATCACTCCATGTGCGCATGTGTCCAGTATATCACCATGCGCGCCACTGTTGGCCTCGTTTATGCAGGCATGGTAAAATTGGTACAGTCGAGTACAGCTACACTATATCGACAACTGGGGGGATGACAGTATGTCAGGCATATCAATCATAACCGACTCCACTGCGGACCTCAGCCGGGAACTCATAACCCGCTATCAGGTTACGGTTGTGCCGCTCGCGGTGGTGTTTGGCCAAGACGCGTACAAGGACGGTGTAGATGTCGACACAAGGCGCCTATTTGAGCTCGTGGAACAGAACAGGCAGCTGCCCAAGACCTCAAGCCCCAGCCCGGAAGTGTTCCGCTCTGTGTTCGAAGAAGCCGTCGCAGATGGCAGTCAGGCACTTTACATAGGGATCTCCAGTCAGTTCTCGGCTTCCGCACAAAACGCCATGCTGGCAGCGGGCGCCTTCCCTGAAGGACAGGTGCGCGTATTCGATTCGGCGAACCTCTCTACGGGAATCTCCCACCTGGTTCTGTACGCATGCGACTTGGTGTCGCAGGGCAGGCAGATGGACGAGATACTTGCAGCGCTTGAGGCCGCCCGTCCTAAGGTACGGACATCCTTCAAGATGGATCGGCTTGACTACATGCACATGGGAGGAAGATGCACCGGAGTTCAGGCGCTGCTGTCGTCGGTGCTAAAGATCAGGCCCGTCATATCTGTGGTAGACGGAGGCATGATAGTTGCGGGAAAAGTCAGAGGTTCAAACAAGAAATCGCTCGACTGGATGATGGACCGTTTCGAGGAGGATGTCAGACAAGGTCTGGTAAAAGACGACCGGGTCTTCCTTACACACACCGGAGTGCACGAAGACGCAGTGTACATGGCCGGGCGCGTGCGCGAAATCATGCCCGAGATGCAGGAGATACTCGAGACGCCTGCAGGCTCAGTGATAGGCAGTCACTGCGGCCCAGGAACAATAGGCATTCTCTACATGCTCAATTAGCCATTATATTACTTCATTCTGCATCAATCAGCGGACTCAGCGCGGCCCGGGCCTGGGCCGCGCCGCTATTGGAGGCGAAGACCATGGCACAACGAATTGGTTCAGCCCTGTTTCAGATCGGCGGCATGATGTTCCTGATCGGGCTCATACTCGTGCGCTTCCCCGGCGCGTTTTCCTGGTTTGGGCGTCTTCCGGGCGACATCATGACAGAACACGTGATCGCTCCCTTTACCTCGATGCTCATAATCAGCGCAGGCCTTTCCGTCCTGTCGTGGGTGTTCAGCGCATTGCTTCGGCTCATACGCTAACCAGCAACGGCATGAATCTACAGCTTTACAGTGAGAACAGCCGAACCAGCGCTCTTCCGATCACTGATATTGGAACTGTCGGGTTAGGGACGGGCCAGCCCATGGCCGCAGCGAAACAGATCGCGAAAGCCAGAGCCATTGCCGACACGAAAGCGGCTAGATCACGGCGTGATCCACCGCTTGTCAGCGGCTTGTATTCAATGAACCAGATGGCTGCGAAAACTGCCAACACCAAGAGCACGGAAGGTATACTCATTTCGTCGTATCTGCCTCATACCTGTTTGTCTCGAGTGCGCTTCTGTCGATCCTGGCTTTCACTTCTACCTTGACGGGGAGACTGGTGAACACAGTATCCCACTTTGGGCAAATCCGCTTCCATGCCCGGTAATCAGAGGCCATGAGCATTCTGCCGAAGCCGAATATGTCGGCACGAAGCGACTGTGCTTTCTGCACTGCGTCGAGGATCTCGCCTCGAATCTGATCGGCCAGCGCCTCCTCCATCTGGATCAGGGCATGCATATCCTGGGTGATGTCGACAAATGATCTGGTCTCGGCAAGGTGAGCGGTCACATCTACTTTCACCCTCGCTTCGACCTCATCCGTCGTGTTCAGCGC
>DAOPWT010000164.1:0-3897 GCA_035351775.1 Bacillota bacterium
ATATTCCCACAGTACAAACCGCCGCAGACCACCGGCGCGTATGACGTCGAAACGGTGACCTACACCTATACTGACGAAGATCGTGACGAAATGTACTCCGACACCGGCGGGCCTAGAAGGCTCACCGTACAATACTGGTATCCCGAAAACGCCGCCGACAAATGCCCGCTTATCGTCTTCTCTCATGGGTCGTTCGGAGTGAAGTCGAGCAATCTGTCGCTCTACCGGGAGTTGGCGAGCCACGGTTATGTGGTGTGCTCAATCGACCACACATATCAATGCCTGTTCACCTCCGACACAGACGGGAGAGTATCGCTGATTGACAGAGGCTTCATGCGGGAAATCCTCGCTGAGGACGCAGAGCGCGACAAGACGCAGAGCTACGAGTACTATCAGAAGTGGATGGGAGTACGCACTGGCGACCTGAACTCGGTTGTCGACTATGCTCTCAACCAGGCAGCTAGCAGCGATCCTGATCCTGTCTATGCACTCATCGACACAACGAAGATTGGCGTTATGGGGCATTCACTGGGAGGTTCTGCTGCACTCGGAATCGGCAGGA
Organism: Bacillota bacterium; assembly: GCA_035351775.1. GTDB lineage: Bacteria > Bacillota > DTU025 > DTU025 > DTU025 > UBA5389. Next base: position 563 of record DAOPWT010000164.1, read on the forward strand.
CTAGACATGATGTGGGTGCAGTTATCGCTTTGGAGTCGCCCTTCATGTGCGATATCATCGGCGTCGAGAACGGGCAATTCGTGTGGAATGAAAAGACTTATCCCGTACCCGTGTTGAACATCTACTCAGACAGCTCATGGAGTCGTCTGGATCAACTGCCACAATACGAAGCGAACGCGAAACTGCTTGCAGATACGAATGCGATCTCCTACAACGTGCATATGCGAGGGGCCGGGCATCTGTCCTTGACAGATCTGGCGCTAACGAGCCCATTGCTTACACGCATACTGAATGGGCGGAAAGCAGGCATAGACACACACTACTGCCTAACCACCATAAGCCGGTTGGCGCTGGACTTCTTTGACTGCTACCTAAAGGGAAGAGGTACGTTTGTGCCGCAGGCATCCTACTGAGCGCAAAACGCAGAGGAGGCATTCGTCAAGTGACTCAGAATCAGGAGCCCAGAAGCAGACTACTCGATCAACTGATCGCGTTCCGCGACGAACGAGACTGGGAGCAATTCCACACCCCCAAGAACCTCGCCTCCGCTCTCGTCGTAGAGGCATCCGAACTGCTATCGATATTCCAGTGGACGCCCGACTCCGAGCTTGGCGCCAGATGCGCCGAAAAGCGCGAGGAGATCGATCGCGAAGTCGCCGATATCTACATATACCTTCTATTCCTGGCACACGCCCTCGGCATCGACCTCAACGAAGCCGCAAAGAAGAAGATGACCCTGAACGCCGAGCACTACCCGGCCCACAAGGCCAGAGGAAATGCGAGGAAGTACACAGAGTTGTGATCGCCTGAAACAGGAGGAATCACCGTTGAGCATCACTTTGCGCCTTGAGCGGCCTGAGGACTACCGCGCTGTGGAGAACCTCACCCGCGAAGCATTCTGGGGATTCACAGGCCCTACATGCGACGAGCATTATCTGGTCCATTTACTCCGGAGCGTCCCGGTGTTTCCGGCGCATTTCATGAAGACCCGGTTTTCGCGGTGAAATCTGAGGAGGCTGAAGCGTTTAACCGAACGTTTCCCCATAAGGAACCAGCCTCGATGATCCCGTTTGACGTGCTTACACACAAGCTGGATCCGGCGGCGCGAAAGGCCGAGATGGGTGTGCGCATACCTGCCGTAACGCCAATACAGGTCAAGGACGGCGCCTAGGCGTATCGCGGCTCACCACGCTCTTTTTCGCCTGCGAACGAAAGATCTTCCCCCGATGGGCAAACGCTTCGCTGGAGGAACTGAAGAGCGGTGCGCTGCTGGAGAGTCTGCTACGGTGGCTCGCTCCTTAATCGAATAGGCACTGCCAACTGCAGGGAGGAATCGTGATGGCGCAGAGGTCCATTATCATCATCGGAGCCGGGATTGCCGGGCTGGCGGCAGGCTGCTACGCACAGATGAACGGCTATGACACTGAGATCTACGAAGCGCACGACAAGCCTGGAGGGCTGTGCACCGCATGGAAGCGCAAAGGCTACACCGTGGATGGTTGCATTCATCATCTGGCCGGAGCAAGCCCGGCGGTTGAGTTCTACCGACTGTGGGAAGAGCTCGGCGCAGTCCAGGGGCGTGAGATGGTCTTTCGCGATACGTTGACGCAGGTGGAGTCGGCTGATGGCCAGGTCCTGACCATATACACCGACATTGATCGACTGGAGCGCCACATGAAGCAGCTATCGCCGGCGGATGCCAAGGTGATCGAGGAGTACACCAATGGAGCCCGGCAGTTCACCCGCATCGACCTATTCTCACTGATGACCATGACTCCGCTGCAGACCGCGCTCAAGGCTTTGCCCGTGGCAGCGGCCTTCGCCAAGTGGAGCAGTCTGACGCTCGACCAGTTCGCAGCGCGTTTCCAAGACCCGTTCCTGCGCCGTGCCTTCCCTACCGTGCAGTACGATTTCGCCGATATACCCATGTTTCTTCATCTCAACTTCCTTGCCGGCTGCCACAACAAGACCCTGGGCTGGCCCAAGGGCGGAGCGCTCTCCTTTGCCGGGAGCATGGCCGACCGGTACGAACGGCTGGGCGGAAGGATTCACTATCGCTCTCGGGTAAGCAGAATACTGGTCGAGGGCGACCGGGCTGTCGGCATAGTCGCAGATGGCACCGAGCACAAGGCCGATGTAGTGATCTCGGCGGCTGACGGTCATTCCACCATCTTCGACATGCTGGGCGGCAAGTTCGCAGACGAACGTATCAGGCGCTACTATGAGGCAGCTCCACGGCACATAGAAATGGCGCTGCAAGTCTCGTTTGGGGTCAATCGCGACATGGCGGAAGAACCGCAGGCGCTCACCTGGTTCCTGCCCGAGCCGGTCACCATCGTCGACAGGGATCTCGACCGGATCGATGTCGAGGTCTACAACTTCGATGACACCCTGGCGCCTGAAGGAAAGACCGTGGTAAAGGTGATGCTGAGCGCCGGCTACGACTACTGGAGGGGGCTACTCGCGGCCGGTCGGGCGAAATACGATGGCGAGAAACAGCGCGTAGCAGCTCTGGTGCTGGGGTTGCTCGAACGGCGCTTCCCGGGCATCAGCGCACAGGTTGAGATGACGGATGTGGCTACGCCCGTTACCACAGAGCGCTTCACGGGCAACTGGCGAGGGCTGCAGGCCTGGGGCGTTCCCGGAGAGCCTTTCGCCATGTTCCGGGGACTAACCCGCACCCTGCCGGGGTTGCGCGATATGCACATGGTCGGGCAATGGGCGGAAGCCACAATCGGGCTCCCGACAGCAGTGGTGTCCGGCCGTCGCGCCATCCAGACCATCTGCAGGCTCGACGGAAAGCGGTTTCGGACAATGGTCGATTAGGTGTGATCGAAGGCCCAGACCGGCATCTCTCCAGCAATTCGATGCTATCAGAGTATTCAGGCGTTCAGTGGGAGGAATGAGAACCATGCAGAACAGGAGTGCGGCAAGCCAGCCGCCAGGGGGCACCGACGCCCTGCTTCCGGACCACCATGCCCTGCTATTCTCCGCCCTTGCGCGGAGCATGCTCTCTACCTGCGGAGAAGCTGCAGAGGCCATATTGACGGAGGCGGTCAAGTCGTACGCCCTCGAGCGAGGCAGGCGCATGAGAAGAAGAGCCATCGCCAACGGTGACGGCACCTCCATGGCGTCATACAAGGCATATTGCGAATGGACCGCCCCGCCCGGATCTATCTCGTCCATCGTTGCGGCAAGGTCCCCGGTTCTCATTACGCACACTCTCGTCTGTCCTTGGTATGAGGCATGGAAAATGGCTGGCCGACTACGCGAGGGCGCCTTCTACTGCAGATATGTTGACGAATACCTGGTCAGGGGCTTCGACGAGAGCCTCA
>DAOPWT010000165.1:0-3856 GCA_035351775.1 Bacillota bacterium
CCCCGGACCCGCTGATTAAGAGTCAGCTGCTCTACCAACTGAGCTAGTGGCGCACACTTGTTTCGTATTCGTATGTGGTTGCGGGGCCTAATGTCCCCGCGCGACACTCATTATACTACGCGGTCCGTGCGCATTTCAAGCACAAATTCTGGGTTTGCTCCATGCCAACTGCGGAAGTCTTGCATACCCGAACCTGCCGCTCTTTGGGATTTCCCACGCGCGACGCCTCACTGTGCAACCCCACCTTCACCGGATTTCACCAATCACCCCGCCTTTGAAGGAAGAGCCAGGCTTGTCTAGAATAGTCCTTCGAAACGTCTATATAGAACTTGCCCAGCGCTTGCCGTGTGTGCTTAGTGGCCGACAGGAGGTGCCCGAGTTTGCGCAATTGCAGCAGTCGAATGCGCTTCCGCGAATTCGTACTTATCACCGCAGCTCTGCTCGTTTTGGTCCTGGCGGTGGGCGCAGGCGGCTGTGTTGGCCCGCCTCCGCTGCCCAAAGGCGGAATTGAAGGCATTGTGCTGGACGACACTTCGGGCGCGCCAGTTGTCGGAGCCTCCATTGCGGTGGACAGCCGCGTGCTCGAGCCCGCCAATCTGACCGGCCGATTTGCAGTCAGCAGGCTCACTGTTGGTCAGCACATTCTGTCGGTGTCGCGATACGGCTACTTGGCCGACCAGCGTACAGTGAATGTCCAGGCTGGTCAGGCAACGTTCTGCGAGGTGCGGCTGACGCCTGTTCTATCGGGCACATCTTCCATATACGGTCACGCCACTCTGGCTAATCACTATGCGCCGCAGGCATCGTCGAAGCCGGGGTTATTCGCGGGATCAGCAGCCCGTAAGCCAAGCCTCACCCCTTCGGAAACGTCCGCCGGCGCCATTCAGGTTAGGCTGAGGCCCGGGCTCACAGTCGCCGATATCGCCGATGAGCTGGCTCGCGCCGGCTATGAGATAGTGGACGAGCTTCCCCTTACGCAAGTAGTCCTAGTACGTCGAGCGGGCGCCGCAACCCCGGACGGCACGGCCACCCCCAACGGCGCTGCTCCCGGCGCTATGCTCAACGCGCCCAGGCCCGACGCCGTGTCCATGGAACAAGCTGCTTCAGCCGTTGAAGACATACCCGGTGTCGACTGGGCGTACCCCGACTACCCCGTGTGGGCGACCACCGTGCCCAACGACCCCTACTTTTCGTCCCATCAGTGGCACTACCATGCGATCAGCCTTCCGCAGGCATGGGATATATCCACCGGGTACGACGCTCCGGTGACGGTGGCAGTCGTCGATACAGGCATCAGCCCGAGCCATCCCGACCTCATCGGCAAGTTGGTTCCGGGCTGGGATTTCATCGAAAACGATGATGATCCAACAGACAAACCTTCGATCTCCAGCCACGGCACTCATGTGGCCGGCACGATCGCCGCCGCCACCGACAACAGGATCGGTGTAGCCGGCGTAAGCTGGGGCGCAATGATCATGCCCATCAGGGTGCTCGATAGCACGGGCTCCGGTACCTATTCTCGCATAATGGAGGGCATCGAATGGGCGATCCAGCATGGAGCCCAGGTCATCAACATGAGTCTCGGCGGCGAAAAGTACCCGGGTCCAGCCTTCGAAGCGATTATCACAGATGCCCACAACCGGGGCGTAACCCTAGTGGCCGCCACAGGTAACGACTATGGCGGGCCTGTGCTGTACCCTGCAGCCTTCCCCGAGGTCATAGCGGTCGGCGCAACCCTCAAAGACAACTCGCTCGCGCCCTATTCCAACGTGGGATCCCAGGTCACAGTGACTGCCCCCGGCGGCAGCATTGTATCGAATCCGCTAGACGGTGTGTTCAGCACGGCCTTCAAACGCGTCTCCGCAGGAAGCGGGTACACGTGGGAGAATGGTTACGAATTCATGCACGGCACGTCGATGGCCACACCCCACGTGAGCGGTCTTGTGGCACTCCTGCTCTCCAGGTTTGGCCCAATGCACCCGGGCGCTGTCGCTGCCCTCATGTCCGACACATCTTGGGACCTGGGCGCTGACGGCTACGACCACGATTTCGGCGCGGGTCTCGTGAACGCCTACGCCGCACTGACACAATCCACCATGGACCGCGCTGTGTTCGCCATCAAGGATTCCGGCGGTAACTGGGTCGGCGAGTCAGTGTACGGTCGACGCAATCGAACCTTCTGGATAATGGACGCAACCCCAGGTGAGTGTACCCTGGTAGGATTCCTCGACGTGGACGGGGATCAGTATATCGGCCCAGGCGACTTCTACGGCGAGGCTCAGATCGTCGTGCCACCCTCCGGCGCGCATCAAGTCGATCGCCTGGTCCTGTATTACGTCGACACTGATTCTGAGGCCATCGGCATGGCGACGCCGAAGCCGCGATCATAGGCACAGCCCACCCTCAGTCTTCATTTTATTAATATTGCCCTTGACATTATTGCAATACGGCTTTAATATATCCAATGACGACATGAATGATCGCCATTGGGAGGGCTTGCCATGAGTGTGGCCAACGCCATCGAAGTCGATGACCTAAGAAGGACCTTCACCCGCCGCGCGCCCGGCGCCTTGACCCGCATGTTCTCGCGGCGACGCGCCAAGGCCTGCTCCGGCGATGACGGCAGACGTCCTGCAGCTCTAGTCGCTGTGGATGGAATCAGCTTCGGCATCCGCACCGGCGAGATTTTTGGGCTCCTAGGGCCCAACGGCGCAGGCAAGACCACAACCATCAAGATGCTCTGCACTTTGCTTGAACCGACTTCCGGCACTGCACGCGTAGCTGGGTTCGACATTGTTCGCGAACCGGCACGTGCGCGCGCATCGCTTGGCACAGTGCTGTCCGGCGAGCGCAGCCTCTACTGGAAACTGACCGGTCGCGAGAACCTGGAGTACTTCGCAGCCCTCTACGATGTGGAGCCAATCACAGCCCGCGAACGCATAACGGAATTGCTGGATAGATTCGAGCTGACTGACAAAGCCAATGAGCTGGTGGAACGCTACTCCACCGGGATGCGGCAACGGCTGTCGATCGCCCGCGCGCTGCTCGCCAACCCGCCGGTGCTGCTCCTTGACGAGCCCACTGCCGGTCTTGATCCCCAGTCGGCGCGAAATCTGCGCGAGGTGGTCCGCAAGCTGAAAGACGAAGGCCACACGATCCTCCTGACGACCCACTACATGGCTGAAGCAGACGAGCTCTCGGACAGGATTGCCATCATCGACCACGGCAAGGTGATCGCGCTCGACAGTCCCACCGCGCTCAAGCAGCACATACAGCAGATGCATTCAGTGGAGGTCGAGACTGATCGCGCGCCCGACGGGATACTGGACGAACTCCGCTCCTTGCCGCTCGTGCGCGGGGTGGAATGCGTCCAGTCCGGCAATGGGTATGAAACATGGACGATCCGCGTGCTCACAAAGGACAGCCGCCAGACCCTCGATGCCCTTCTGGACCTGCTACGTGCAGGGGGCGAACGCGTGCTCAACCTGCGGGTAGCTGAGCCGACCCTCGAAGACGTCTTCATCGCCCTCACCGGCAAATCGCTGCGGGACTGAGTCCCCGAGGCGCGAAAGGAGGACCTTCATCATGAGCAGGACAATATCGCGCACTATCAGGGTCTTTGCGGCAGCAGCCAGGCGCGACTTACTCATAACCACCCGCTACGCCGACTTCGTGGTGGGCATGCTCGTATGGCCCATACTCATGCCGTCGCTCACGGTCTTCGCAGCAAAGGCACTGGCCGGGCCTGACGGATCCGGGCTCTCTGCATTCGCCGATCGAACGGGAACAACCGACTACGTGGGATTCGTCTTTGCCGGAATGGTGCTCTGGATGTGGCTCAACATGGTGCTCTGGA
>DAOPWT010000166.1:0-3847 GCA_035351775.1 Bacillota bacterium
ATGTTATGAGTGCTTCCCCTTTGGTCACGAAATGGTCACGAACGTGATTCGTTCTTCAAGCTCACTTGGCCTTTCTCTTGTCCGAGAACAGCTTCTCATCGAGGAGACTCGCCACCTCGTCCTGCATGGTAGGCGTCACGTGCGAATAAGTGTCCATGGTCAGCTTGGTCGAGCTGTGACCCAGTCGTTCCGACACCTTCTTCGGATGCACATTCAGGCCAAGGAGGATTGTCGCGTGTGAATGGCGCAGGCCGTGGAAGCTGATGCCTTCGAATCCTGCCCGTTCCATCACGTCCGTAAAGTAGGCGCTGAGCGAGTCCGGATTGATGGGGCTACCATCCTCGCGCATGCACACCAGGTCTGAGTCTTTCCATGCCTGCCCGACTGCAAGCTTCCACTCTTTTTGCCTCACCTGATGCGACCGTAGTTCCTTCACTATTGACCCCGGCAGCTTGATCGAGCGCACGCTGTCCGCGGTCTTTGGCTGCTTCACGATGTACTGACGGCTCACCCGAAGCAGATTCCGGCGTATGGTAATTGTGCCGCCTTCCAGATCAACGTCCGACCATCGGAGTCCAAGCACCTCGCCTCGCCTGGCGCCTGTAGCCAGAGCGATGAGCACAGGTATATAGAGGTAGGTGCCGCGAACGCTGTCCAGAACCTTGTCTACGTCCTTGTCGCTTATGGTCGCCGGCACTGATCTGTCGTAACGTGGAGGATCCACCATGTCGCACGGGTTATGCGAAATGAGCCCCAGCCTCATGGCCTGCTTCAAAGCCTTGTGAAGCACTCGGTGATGCTGCGCCACGGTTCTCGGCGACAACCCGACTCCTCTCGACGTCTTGGAGTCCTTCCTGCCGGATGCCTGCGCTTTGGTGTAGTAGTCCTGGATGTGGAACGGCTTCAACTTGGCCATCTTCAGGTGGCCCAATGCGGGAATCAGATGGAGCTCCACTATCATCCTGTAGCCTTTGGCCGTGCTCGGCGACAGGCCGCCGCAGTGCATATCGAGCCATTTCCTCAGCCAGTCCCCCACGGTCATCCTATCGGCATCGGGAAGCCCCCGGTTGCCGCTTTCGGCAATGAGTCTAGCTAGTGCCTCCTCCGCCTCCCTCTTGGTTGCGAACCCGGACTGCCGTTTCTGGATCCGCTTGCCTGTGATCGAATCGACGCCGACATCGTACCTGACCGAGTAAGCCGATCCCCGTTTCTTGACCTCTCCTCTCATCCATACCGCCCCCATTCGTTCCGATCAGTCGTCTGGTTCATGTTCAGTCGCCTCCCCGTCTTCCGTAATCGACCGCCACACTGTACTCGCTGCAAGCTCAGCAGAGCAGGCGTAGATCGTTCGTGCATTACATTCAACCCATGGCGAGTTCCTTCCTTCGGGCCTGCTGCGCAATGCGCATATGCGCTGGCGCGCCCGCGGACGCCAGGATCGGCTTTGGTCAGAACCCCGGCGTCCGGTATGGTGCACTGAAGATCGGCTATCGGGCTATCCGACACGCTCCTGGCCGTAACACTGCGACAACCATTGCATTAGGGCTTCGCTGGGAATACGGATCGTCCGTCCAAGCCTGACTGCCGGGAAGCCAGGCGCGCGCGTCAGTTCGTAGGCTGAGGTCCTGCCTATCTGCAGGTACTTGGCCATCTGCTCGACTGTGATGTATGGGCCCAGGTCCATGTATAGACTCCTTTCCGGCGGGTAGCATCGCTTCGCATAGCGAATCCGCATCGAGGCTGCGCCGCCTACAATGATTCCAACTTCATGACCGACAGCGATGTGGGCCATTCGCCAAAGCCAGGGCTTGGCTGTCTGCAACACTGGCCTGCATGGCCTAGTGCTCATGCCCATGTCAGCCCGGGGTCGAGATCCCGCTGTTCGTGCTTCTGTCGCTCCCGCTTCTCCAGATCGGCTATCGCCCGGAGCGCGGTTGCCAGCAGTCTCAGCTGATCGTTGGAAAACTCCTCGCACAGACTTGCGACCTCAGCGATTATGGCCGCTTTCTCCGGCGAGACTCCTTGGGTTGCTTCTGCAACGGTGTCGAGAGATGGCGGGTAGCCTTCCCACAACTCAGTGAGCGCGATCCCCAGTGCCCTCGCCATTCTGGTTGCTACCTCCACTGAGGCTGGGCCGGCAATGAAGTTTTCAAGTCTGCTGGCGTATCCCGGATCCAGATCTGCCTTCGTGGCAAGCTCCCTGACCTTCAATCCGCGCTCAGTGCGCCACTTCCTCATGTTGGTGCCGAATTCGATGCGCCGGAGCAGTATCTCAGCGTTATCCGCCGCGGCGTATATGCTCCGAAAATGCTCGGTATATATCTCCTCTTCGCTGGCGACCGGGTACTTCAGTGCCCGGACTGCGATGCGGAGACGTTGCGCCGTCGCCTTCACCGCTGACGTATCATTTGCCCGAAGCCCGGGCTGTGCGAGCATCGTCTTCGATATTTCCTCTAGACGCGAGACGTCAGCCTCGGCCATTGCCTCGATCTCGCCGATCGAGCCCTCAGCGAGGAGGAGGAACTCCTCGACCAATAGCAGCTGTTTTCCCACTGCGAACCCTCCTTATGTGCATTTCATGCATCTCGTTGCTTGACGTGCCGCGCCGGTTGTAGTAGAATCGCACTGGCGGGGCATCCAGATGCACTGCATGCATCAACATGATAACATCGGTGTCTCGGGGTGTCAACACCATCTGCGACGATTCATCAAAGGAGTTGTAAAGCGTAATGATGGGCAACTGGCGAATCCCAACGATATCCGACGTTTTGGACGATTGCACTAAGCGCGGCGTCGCAATAGATCTGAACCGCGTCAGCGAAACGAAGACCGTGCTTCAGGCGGAGCAAGGCTCAATGCGAGCACAGATCATCGATATCTGCGGAGAGGAATTCAGCATTGAGAATCAGTGGCAGTTGGGAGTGGTTTTGTTCGAGAAGCTCGGGCTCAGACCTATGTGCCGGCGCGAATCCGGGTACGAGGTAGACAATGGTTACCTTGCCGAAATAGACCACCCCGTCATCCAAAGCATCCTGGATTACCGATCCGCAGCCACCAGTCTCCGCTGCATCAAGGAGTATGAGCGCACTGCCAGAAATGGCCGAGTGCACCCCGCCTTCACCATCAGCGATATCGGGAGGATATGCACGGGCAATCCCAACGTGCAAGCGATGCCAAAGCCCATCAGGAGCATTGTGGTGCCCGATCAATGGTGCACATTCGTGAAGGCAGATTGGCGCGCGATGCACCTCCGCCTTCTTGCGCACCTAAGCCAGGATCCCGCACTTATCGGGCTATTCGCGGATGGTCGCGATCCGTTCGTGGACCTCGCGGCAATGCTGTTTGGCCACGATGTAAGCGAAGTCACTGCCGCCGAGCGCTCTACGGCGAAGTCTATTACCTACGCTCTGCTGTACGGCGGGCGCTGCCGATCGCTCGCTCGACGTCACCGTCTAGCGGCGGAGGTAGTTCAGGGGTATCGGGAAGCCTTCCTCGGCAGGTTCCGCGGAGTACACCGCTGGATCAACAGGGCAGTCAAGGCGGCGCGCAGAGATGGGTTCATCTCCACTATCACTAGTCGCCAGCTGAACGCCGTCGGTTCCAGCGCTGAGAGTCTCGACGAGGGAACCGTCATCAGCCGCATCCTGCAGGGCAGCGAAGCAGATCTCCTGACTGAGGCTCTCATCAAGGTAGATTCCTCGTTCCGAGGCGGCGGCAGCATGATCTGCATTCCGATCCATGATGAGATTCTGGTTCAGTCGTATGCCGGTTGGGTCGAGGACGCCATGGAACTCCTGACCTACCACATGACCAGTGTAGGTCATGATCTTGCCGTGCCCATGTCCGT
>DAOPWT010000167.1:0-3834 GCA_035351775.1 Bacillota bacterium
CCCCCCCGGGCCTCCGGCCCAAATCGATGTACTCAGAAGTTGCGTTTTCCGCCGAAAGTAGTGTCAAAAAGTGACCGTATCTCTGGGCGGATACCCCCGGGGGTATATCGCTGAGCCACAGCAATCATCTTTCCCTACCTCAGCACGCCCCCGGATGTATCTCCGGACCTATCCCTCGGTCCATTCCTGGACCTACCCGCGGATCTATCCCTGGACCCGGTGCGATTCCAACTGCTTCCGCCGTGACCCTGGCGAGACCACACGCCTGAACGCGAGGGATCTGCGACCCCGAAAGCCACAATCCTTACACGAACGCCCTTGTTCGCTTCAGAAAAGGAAACGCGCGCGTGTTCCTGTCATCACGCGCGCGTCGTATCTGCTTGATCCCTGTACCCAGCTATTTGTCGGCGAGGTAGTTCGCAAGCGAACGTATTGAGTCTTCGAGCAGGAGCTTGGTGTACTGATAGTTGTGTATACCCCAGCTCCTGTCGTTGGCAACCAGCTTGTAGTTGGTGTACGCATTCTCTAGCACAAGGGCCGGATCATTGTCGAACGGCAATGTGCCGCCGCGATGGCACGTCGCGCACTTGTCGCCGGGCTTATATCCAGGCAGCACGCCAGAATTCTGTTCGCGGAGCATGTTGCCTAGCTTGGTCCAGAGGGCGTATATCTCCTGCTGCTTCCCGTCCATATCGAAGGAAGTGGCATCGGGGTGGCACTGCTTGCAGGGCGCGAGGTTCAGGACATCGTCTGCTGAGTTCTCCTCGCGCATACGCGCTCGATCATCGGCCGACGGGCCGAACCCGCCGAGCTTGCCGTCGGGACCTGCGTCTCGCATCCTCATGGTATGGCCTCCGAGGCTGGCTACGCCGGCAGCATCCGGTAGGCTGGTCTCCCGGTTCACATGACACAGGATGCACTTGTCGTCGGTATTGTGAGGGTTCTGAGTGGCGTAATCGGTTCCGGCGTACTCATAGGCCGAGCCGAGATCGCCCGCGATCCCTTCAAGCAGCACGTTCTGCCACTTCTCTTGGTGGCACGTTCCGCACAAAACCGACTTGTCGGAACGAAGTCCCACGGGGTTGTCTGCCGTGACATCGTGGGGGCCGTGGCATGTGGTACACGATACGGCCTGGCCTACCTTGTTGGGCGCCTTGCTGAAATCGAACATGAGCGGTCCGCCCGGAACCATGGCCTTCTTGAAGGCCACTTCGCCGAAGGTAATGCCCTTGTCGGCTGCCGTTTGCGTGGCGTCGGCGTAGCCTTCAGGATAGTGGCATTTGGCGCAGTTGAGCATGAGGGGCGCAGCTATTTCGCTGTGCCCGAACGCGTATCCATCGGAGTGACGGGACTTTTCCCATTCGAAGTACTCAGTATGGCACTGCCCGCACTGCGCGCTCTCATACGATTTCGAGATAGTGGTCTTCTTGGCGTCTGCCTTGGCCGTCACATGGGCTTGCCCCGGCCCGTGACATGACTGGCAGTCCATGCCGCTGAAGGCCATTTGAGTCTTGTGACATGCCTTGCACGTGGTTTCCTTAGCATATGCCTTGTTCTCGGGAAGAACGGTGACGGTGATCTTCCCTGTGCCGGTGGCTGGTGTCCCGTATGGGTCACGGTCACTCACCGTGAGGGTGGCTACGTATTTGCCGGGCTTCTCGGCCACGAACCAGGGAGACTGCACTGCAGTAGGCGTCTCGCCGTCCGCTGCGCGCAGCTGGGCGGTTACGTTGGTGACGACGCCGGAAGCGTCCTCGTGCTCTAGCTTCCAGGTCCAGCCGAATTGGCTCTGGTTCCAGTCGTGGTTCTTGCCATAGGTATCGGGCGTGTTGCCGCCCGGGTTGTACAGCTCAGGCGAATTGGCGTTGCTATCGATACCCAGTCCTGCAAGGTACACTCGATCGCCTGCAGCCACGATTGATAGGCCTGAACCGTCTTTGAACTTACCGTCAGGTGTCTTTAGCGGACGATTGGGGCCCGCTATCAGATGTGGGACTGCCTCCGGCGGACTGTTCACAGCTGTCACTGAATACGATGCAGACGACTCTGCCTCGCCGGAGAAGCTGTTCTTGAGGAACACGGTTATGCTGAAGGCTCCGGGTTTGGGCGGGATGAACTCGTAAGTATACACGGAGCTGCCAGGGACCGCTGAACGCTCAAGCTGCAGTGGGCGGGGAACGGCCGAATACGGGTCATTCACTATGTTCCCTGCGGCGTCCCGCACCTCCCAGCGTATGCCGGAGGGCGACAAGTTCTGAGAGCCGGAAATATCGAGGCTGACGCTGCTGCCGTATGAGACAGGCCCCTGAATCGGGGCTCGTCCGCCGGCCTTGATTGCCGCCACCGGCTTGCCGGCGGGCGTTGCGAATAGCGCGCAATTTGCGCTGATTCGCGCTGTAGACGAAGCTACTGTCACTGATTGCGTCTCGCTTTCGAATCCGGCGGCCGAGAACGTGAGCTTGTAGGATCCGGGCGGAAGCGAGATGGAGTACGCCCCCTTTGCGTCGGTAACTGCGCTGTAGTCGCCAGGCTGGGCGACTACGCTCGCTCCGGCGATCGGCGGGAGAACTGCGGGGTTCGGCCCGAGGGTGGCAGTGACCGTTCCAGCAATCGAGCTTCCCGAGGCCATCTGGGCCAGAACGCTCGCTGCGGTAAGGGCGATCGCTGCCACAATGAGGACAGACGCTGCGAGTGTTGCGTTGAAACGTGGTCTAGTTCGCACGAAGACTCCCTCCCGGTGACTGTATGGTATGGTGCCTTACAAGTATGTGTATTTCTTCACAAAGTGCACATGTCCTCCATGGTCCCGCCGACTTTGCCGCGAGGATCTCTTCCGAATTGTCTCCGAAAACATTGGAATAGTTTCTGACACGCGTATCGAAAGACGGAAGTAAATTTTCCGAAGTTGCAGGATTCGCTTCTGGAGGAAGCGAATCTACCAACATCGGCGATCAACGCCACCAGGCGGACTCGAGCCTGGGCGAACATACGAATGACAAGGAGGGTATCTAATGAGGCGTTTCGGGTTGGCTGTGCTTGTATGTCTAGTACTGGCCGCCTCGGTTACGGCCGCGCCCTTCGTTGAGGGGGAGGATCTGACCCCCTCAGCGAAACCTGTCCGTGGAGGCACGCTCTACCTCGCACTGACGGCTTCTCCACAATCGTTCCTGTTCTATGGTTCGCTTGATAACAACGCCTACACCGTCATTGGTCAGACGATGACCGGTCTGGTCGAGTTGCACCCGGTCACCAATGCTATCCGGCCAGGGCTGGCCGAATCGTGGGAGACGTCCCCTGACGGCAAAGAGGTCACTTTCCACCTCAGGGACGTGAAGTGGTCGGACGGCGTGCCATTCACGGCTGACGACGTGATCTTCACGTTCGAGAACTTCATCATGAACAAGGTCGCAAAGGGCAACTCCGTCGACAGGTTCACGATCCTCGACACGCGTGACGGTCAGAAGAAAGAGGTCAAATGGGTCAAGGTCAACGACAAGACCGTAAAGGCGGTCCTGCCGTCGCCGTTCGGACCGTTCTACATGAACCTTTCGCATGCCTACATATACCCGAGGCATAAGCTGGAGAGCAAGATCGACAAGACGAGGCCCGACTCCGTCAACGAGCTGTGGCTAACAAATGTCTCGCCAAAGGAGATCGTGGCCAACGGTCCATACAGGATCGCAAGCTATGTGATGGACCAAAAAGTCGTCCTGGAGAGAAACCCGCACTACTGGAGGGTCGACAGGTTCGGCAGCCAGCTGCCTTACTTCGACAAGCTTGAGTACCTGATCGTGAAGGATCCCGAGGTGCGGTTGGCCAAGTTCATCGCGGGCG